>NZ_CP171148.1:807500-1128461 GCF_043099725.1 Nostoc sp. C110
CCCTTCCGGGGTTCTTTTCACCTTTCCCTCGCGGTACTGGTTCACTATCGGTCACACAGTAGTATTTAGCCTTACGAGGTGGTCCTCGCTGATTCACATGGGATTCCTCGTGCCCCATGCTACTCGGGATTCAGCTACTATCCTTGAGTTTTCAACTACAGGACTTTCACCTTCTTTGGTGCAGTATTTAGCTGCTTCGTTTAACCGCCAGATTCGATATCGCTGTCCCACTACCCCAATCGGTAAACCAATTGGTTTAGGCTCTTCCCCTTTCGCTCACCACTACTTAGGGAATCTCTGTTTTGATTTCTCTTCCTCCAGCTACTAAGATGTTTCAATTCGCTGGGTTGGCTCTCTCCTGCCTATATATTCAGCAGGTAGTATATAGGGTTGCCCCATTCGGAAATCTCCGGCTCAATGTTTGCTTCCAACTCCCCGGAGCATATCGTCGGTAACCACGTCCTTCATCGCCTCTGTGTGCCTAGGTATCCACCGTTAGCCCTTATTAGCTTGACCACTCAATTCATTTGGTGTTTCACAATTTGCATTCACAAAAACAAATAGTTAGTTCTGCTTACCTCGTCACTTCGCACTGATTTTACTCAGCACTCACAACTCAGCAATCAGCACTAAGAATGTCTGTGTCTGCCTGCTATTTTCACGTTTCTATGCAGTTTTCAAGGTTCTGGCTGAGATTCAACTCAGCAGTCTGACACGAGTGTCATGTTGCTGAACTCTCACTCTTTTTTTTCAATGGCAATCGCCACAGGTGGAGGTTAGCGGACTCGAACCGCTGACATCCTGCTTGCAAAGCAGGCGCTCTACCAACTGAGCTAAACCCCCAGATACAATTAAAAATTGATAATTAAAAATTAAAAATTGAATCTTCTTCATTTTTAATTTTGCATTTTACATTTTTAATTGATTCAGGTGGGCCATCCTGGACTCGAACCAGGGACCTCACCCTTATCAGGGGTGCGCTCTAACCACCTGAGCTAATAGCCCATTTCGAACCAAATCATAGTTTGAAAGCTTTTTACATTCTGCTCATGTCTGCGACCGACCTAGGTTAGACCAACTTACTATCTATTTAACTGTGTGTTTTTCGATATGTAAGGGGTGTAGGTCTCCCTAAAAAGGAGGTGATCCAGCCACACCTTCCGGTACGGCTACCTTGTTACGACTTCACCCCAGTCACCAGTCCTGCCTTAGGCATCCTCCTCCACGAATGGTTGGAGTAATGACTTCGGGCACTACCAGCTTCCATGGTGTGACGGGCGGTGTGTACAAGGCCCGGGAACGAATTCACTGCAGTATGCTGACCTGCAATTACTAGCGATTCCTCCTTCACGCAGGCGAGTTGCAGCCTGCGATCTGAACTGAGCTCCGGTTTACGGGATTTGCTTGCATTCGCATGCTTGCTGCCCTCTGTCCGGAGCATTGTAGTACGTGTGTAGCCCAAGGCGTAAGGGGCATGCTGACTTGACGTCATCCCCACCTTCCTCCGGTTTGTCACCGGCAGTCTCTCTAGAGTGCCCAACTTAATGCTGGCAACTAAAAACGAGGGTTGCGCTCGTTGCGGGACTTAACCCAACATCTCACGACACGAGCTGACGACAGCCATGCACCACCTGTGTTCGCGCTCCCGAAGGCACTCTTCCCTTTCAAGAAGATTCGCGACATGTCAAGCCTTGGTAAGGTTCTTCGCGTTGCATCGAATTAAACCACATACTCCACCGCTTGTGCGGGCCCCCGTCAATTCCTTTGAGTTTCACCGTTGCCGGCGTACTCCCCAGGCGGGATACTTAACGCGTTAGCTACGGCACGGCTCGGGTCGATACAAGCCACGCCTAGTATCCATCGTTTACGGCTAGGACTACTGGGGTATCTAATCCCATTCGCTCCCCTAGCTTTCGTCCCTCAGTGTCAGTTACGGCCTAGCAGAGCGCCTTCGCCACCGGTGTTCTTCCTGATCTCTACGCATTTCACCGCTACACCAGGAATTCCCTCTGCCCCGAACGTACTCTAGCTATGTAGTTTCCACTGCTTTTATCTAGTTGAGCTAGACTCTTTAACAGCAGACTTACATTGCCACCTGCGGACGCTTTACGCCCAATCATTCCGGATAACGCTTGCATCCTCCGTATTACCGCGGCTGCTGGCACGGAGTTAGCCGATGCTTATTCCTCAGGTACCGTCATTGTGTTCTTCCCTGAGAAAAGAGGTTTACGACCCAAGAGCCTTCCTCCCTCACGCGGTATTGCTCCGTCAGGCTTTCGCCCATTGCGGAAAATTCCCCACTGCTGCCTCCCGTAGGAGTCTGGGCCGTGTCTCAGTCCCAGTGTGGCTGATCGTCCTCTCAGACCAGCTACTGATCGTCGCCTTGGGAGTCCATTACACTTCCAACTAGCTAATCAGACGCGAGCTCATCTCTAGGCAGTTAACCTTTCACCTCTCGGCACATCCGGTATTAGCCACCGTTTCCAGTGGTTGTCCCAGACCTAGAGCCAGATTCTCACGCGTTACTCACCCGTCCGCCACTAAATCCGAAGATTTCGTTCGACTTGCATGTGTTAAGCATACCGCCAGCGTTCATCCTGAGCCAGGATCAAACTCTCCGTTTTAATTGGAAAGCTCTATAGCTCATTAGCTGCTCTTTTTTAACTTCAGCTTAGTTATCTTTTTATTTTCTTGACGCAACACACTTGCTGTATAATTGCTTTCAAACTATAATATTTTCAAGGTTCGGTATCCCTTTTCGCGAGTCGCTTCAAGCTCTCCGCTTCAGGCACTTATTCAATATAGCGAACACACTCCCTTGTGTCAACTATTTTCTCCAAAATCTTTTTGGACTGCTTTTCTATCGCCATCAAAGCCTTAGAGTGTAAGAGTTTTAAGCTATAGTATTCCTGTAAGTTACTAAGGAAGCAATATATTTGTGAGCAGTTCTGGTGTTTTACCGCCTTGGCTGGTTTTAGATCCTCTTTTGCGTGGCTGGTTGTTGGAGGATATTGGCCGGGGCGATCGCACAACAAATACGCTACTAGTAGAAGATGTGACGCTAGGCTCGGCTAAATGGATAGCTAAAGCTTCAGGCATAATTACTGGCTTATCGGTTGCAGCTAGGGTGTTTCAGATTTTGAATGAAAAAGTCAGCTTTGCGGCGCTTGCGGCTGAAGGTACATGGTGTGAGCCGGGACAGGTGGTAGCTGAAATTCATGGTTCGCTGGATGCGCTACTGATGGGGGAACGAGTTGCTCTCAATTTGGCTATGCGATTGAGTGGGATTGCTACGCTCACTAATATATATGTAGAGAAAATTGCTGATTTACCGACTCAGTTGGTGGATACGCGTAAAACTACACCAGGATTGAGACTGTTGGAAAAGTATGCAACTGCTGTGGGTGGAGCGATTAATCACCGTATGGGATTGGATGATGCAGTGATGATTAAGGATAATCACATTGCGGCGGCAGGTGGAATTGAAAAAGCAGTTACCCGTATTCGTTCTCAAATACCTTATCCCTTGACAATAGAGGTAGAGACTGAAAGTTTAGAGCAGGTGAAAGAAGCTTTGAAGCACAACGTCGACATTATTATGTTAGACAATATGCCTGTGGATATGATGTATGAGGCGGTGCAGTTGATTCGCGAGCGGGATAGCCAGGTGAAAATAGAGGCTTCAGGGAATGTGACTTTAGAGACGATTCGCAGTGTGGCAGAGACTGGTGTTGACTATATTTCTAGCAGTGCGCCGATTACTCAGTCGAAGTGGTTGGATTTGAGTATGAGGATTGAACTTTAGATAAGTAAGGTCAATTATTTCACTACAAAGTTTGTATAGTCTTGGTTTATTGAAGGATAAAATTTCATTAAAAACAATTTATCTATACTACTATTTGATATTCTAAATATGGGATATAAACATCAAGCTATATTCTGAATTAATTTCTTAAACTTAATATAATCAAATTTACTCATAATTCTTATGAGGCAATAAAGAGCCGCTAATTTCTCTGGACTTCTAAAGTTTGCGAATCAGTGTTTTGAACCCGGAGACTGTTCGAGTTTTGTATAGGATATTGTTGTGTTGAACCCTATAAAAAGGGGTCTTTGTTGATCAAGTTGTGACGGTCTACACTTATTCTAAGATACAAGGTTAGGTTTTGTTCCTGATACTGTTGGCAAAATATAACTTTATACTTTAAAGCAGCAAAAAACCTGATTTTTTCGTAGTTTGGTTTGGCTAAGGGAAAACCAATATTTTTAGAGACGACAGGTTTATCGTTGAATTACAATGTTAAGAAATAATTCACCAATAGCATCACGAGTGAAATCCAACTTACCCTTAGACTTTTGTAGCTTATGAAGCAAGCCTTTTTTTAACTTCCTCAGCCAAATCTACCAGTAACACTTCTACTTGCTCACCTGTTTTCAAATCTTTCAGGGAAGACTTTTGTGTTGCTGCTTCCTCAGAGCCAATAATTACACAAAATTGAATTCCTTGTTTATCGGCTAGCTGAAATTGTTTACCCAAGGGACGCTTATCAAAGTTAGTGATAACATTAATTCCACACTGACGCAGATGTTGCGAAACTTTTAAATAAGTTGGCATTAAATCTTCTTGCATATTCACTACCATAACCTGGGCTGGTGTAGCAGCTAAGGTACTAAGAATACCAGCTTTTAACAATCGACTAATTAAGCGAGTTAAACCAATAGAAATGCCTACACCAGGCATTTTTTCACCTAAGAATATCCCAACTAATTCTTCATATCTCCCGCCAGAACAGATGCTACCTAAAGCTTCATGTCCTAATAAGGTTGTTTCGTAAACTGTACCAGTATAGTAATTAAGACCACGAGCAATGGATAAATCAATACAGAAACGATTTTCGGCCACTCCGAGATTACGCACGCCTGTAATTACCGTTTCTAATTCGCTAATACCCAGGCTTAATTGCTCGGTTTCTGGCAGATTTTGGGTGAGATGCTTAAGTTTATTTAATACTTCATCAACAGAACCATGAATTTTAATAAAATCAATAATTTTTTGAGTCTGTTCTCCTGAAATTTCCTCTTTTTCTAATTCTTGTTTTACTTTGTTTTCACCAATTTTTTCTAAATTATCAACAATACCAATACACGATTTAATTTTATCTTCAGTAATTCCTACTGACTTAAAAAAACCTGTAAGAACTTTACGATTATTGATGCGGATCAAAAAATCACCAATATTTATTGCTTCAAATATCTCAGTGATAATTGCAGGCATTTGAGCATCGTAGAGTAAACTGAGTTCACGACGAGCAACTACATCAATATCACACTGTCGGAACTGGCGAAAACGCCCATCTTTTGCACGTTCTCCTCGAAAAACCACATCCATTTGGTAGCGGGCAAAGGGAAAGATTAACTCATTCAGGTGACGGGCAATATAAGCTGCTAAAGGAACTGTTTGATCAAACTTTAATGCTCTTGCTTCCGAACCAGTTTCGCCCGATTTATCTCTCTCAGCTTGTCGATTTGGTGGCAGAATGGGGTCAATGCCATAAATGATATTATCGCCTTGATTTCCTTTAGCTTGCAGCACTTCTAAACGTTCTATAGCAGGTGTTTCTATGGGTGTAAATCCATAGCTTTCAAAAACTCTACGGATGATATCTAGCAAATATAATTCTAGACGCTTTTCATTAGGCAGGAATTCTGGGAAACCACTAGGAGTAGAAAAGTTTATTTTGTCACCTTTTGCCATGCGTGTACCTTACTAAGTTGAAATTTGAGAGAAAAGCCTAACCATTTGAAGCTGTGGCTACACAAGCAAAGTCCGCCTGCGCGGACTAGAGAATAATGATTGATGATCTCGAAAAACAGAAATTACTATCTTAGCCGTTCTTCTTGAATTAAGGTGCGTTGAAAGATTTTATTATTCTTAAACCAATGCCAAGTACGGGCACGATTATTGCTGTCGGGACTAATATAGATCATTTCGTATAAACTCATTTCTGGGTTAGTTTTATAACTAAACCACAAAATCACAACAGAATCATCAATTTCCCAGGCTTTTCCTTGGATGCGCTCGGTGTCAAACCAGAGTTTATTATCTTTATAGCTTCCTGGAAATTTATGCTTTTCTTCTTTCCCATCAGACCACTTATAGCGATTGATTTGATAGTAGGGATGAGGGCCATTTTCTGGAAATTGACAGCTTAAGTGAGACTCATAACTGTCGAGGATTTTTCCTGTTGTATCAATTAATGTATAAGTTCCTACCCAATCTCCCTCATGACGGGCAAGTATGGGCATTCCTTCTCGAAGATTAGACATTGCAATTCACCTCTCAAAAACTTTGGGTAAGGGATACAACACAAGCGAACTACCTTACTACTTACCGCCGGGGTAAGTAAGTGACGGACTCAAACCGCAAGTTCCCTTTGGTTGTAGCAGGACGCAAATCATTAGCCATTTATCGTACTAGTGTTTAAGTCACACTAGGTTCCACGCCGCAAAGTTTATTATATAACGCTGTATGTAGTACTAACAATTCGATTTAGTACTCTGCTGTTCTAGCTTGTATGGACTAATTTTTGAATTCTACACACAACCAATTGTCCACTAATTATGCAAGTGAAATTTGGAATTGGTACAAAATGAAATGGTGCGTTACGGTTTTAAGCGTAACGCACCATACTTAATATTTGATATTTGCCAATTTTCTCTTGCGTATTAGTAAATACCACTTTCTCGATTTAGTTGTTCATCATGCTTGGCAATGACCCAAATTGCATGAATACTGCCGGGTAGCCAGCCTAGAACTGTGAGCAAAATGTTGATAAACAATGTAGGGCCAATTCCAACTGTCAGGAAAACGCCTAAAGGAGGCACTAACAAACCTAGAAGATAACGAACTAATTTCATGATTTTGCTGTATTTTTGTGATTTTCTTTAGTTACATTCTTTGAAGATGCCGATTTAGTAAATCCACCTTCAGATATTTTTTATGGAGTAGAAAAGTGATGAAATTACTATTTCTACCCCTTTTAATATTTATCTAGAAGGTAATTCATTTTGGCTTTTTACATCACCACTGCTGGTTAAAAGGTTTCTTTCAACAAAGTAGTTATTAATGAAAGTGTTAGCAAAGGTTAGAATCACTGGCCCAAGAAGGAAACCAATAATCCCATTTACTGAGAAACCAGGAACTAGTACTGCTGCTAACCAAAAACATAAACCGTTGACGACGAGCGAGAATGCTCCAAATGATAGAAAGTTAAGTGGTAGGGAGAGAGCAGACAGAACTGGTTTAACTGAACCGTTAATTAGCCCAACTACTAAAGCAGCAATCATAGCTGCGGGGAAATTAGCAATATTAACGCCTGGAACAACTAAATCAACAATCAACAGGCTCAAAGCTGTAGCTAGGGCGGTTAATAATGGTGTCAACATTTTTTTGACCTAATCTTTTTTGTTTGTAACTTCTTATCTCATCTTTAACTATGTGACAGACTTTCACCTCTCTTGCAAGATAGAATTTCCTTCTACCATTAGGTCTATTATTGAGAAAACTATAGTGGTTATCATATTGATGCGCCCCTACTGTGATGCCATGTTTTCAAGGGTGCGTTAATTTTTTTGTTTAATACACCCTACGAATTTAAGATTAATTTAATCAGATTTTCCAGACTCAGGCTTGTAGTAAAGAGCTGACTTATATAAGACTTGTTCTTGATGGGTTTCTAAAGTGCAATTAGACAAGGGGTAAGTTACACAAGTAACAACATAACCAGCCTGTATTTCACTTGGGCGCAGAAATTTTTGCTCGCTTTGATTAACTTCACCGCTAATGAGTTTGGCAATACAAGCAGAACATTCGCCTTGTTTACACCCAGATGGTAGACGGATACCAGCTTCTTCTGCTATATCCAGAATATATTGATCGTCTGGTATTTGAATGGTGCGATCTAACCCAAGTGTAGGATTGATGAATCGAACTTGATAAACTCCCATCTGCTGTTTCTAATTATTGTTTAACTGCTTTCATCGACAAACTAATCCGCTTCAGTTTTTCGTTGATTTCTAACACCTGCACTTTAACTACTTGTCCGACTTTGACAACTTTGTTGGGATCGTCTACAAATCTATCAGTAAGTTGGGATATATGCACTAAGCCATCTTGATGTACGCCGATATCAACGAAAGCGCCGAAATTGGCGACATTTGTCACGATTCCCTCTAATTCCATTCCCACCTTTAAATCCCTGATTTCCTTAATTCCTTCTTTGAAGGTGGCATACTTAAACTCGGCACGGGGATCTCTACCTGGTTTTTCTAGTTCGCTGAGGATGTCGCGCAGTGTAGGTTCGCCGACGCTATCGGTAACATATTTCTTCAGGTTGGTCTTTTTGAGTTTTTCGGCAATTTGTGTCACCTGATTTAATGGCACATTTAGATCGGATGCGATCGCTTCTACTACAGAATAACTTTCTGGATGCACTGCTGTATTATCCAATGGGTTGTCACCGCCGTGAATCCGTAGAAAACCCGCTGCTTGTTCAAAAGCCTTTGGCCCTAGCTTCGGAACTTTCAAAAGTTGGCGGCGATTTTTAAAGGCTCCATTCTGGTTGCGATAGGTGACAATGTTATTGGCAACTGTTGCTGTAATCCCAGAGACGGAAGTCAGAAGTTCTTTGGAGGCGGTGTTCAAGTCTACGCCGACATAGTTAACGCAGCTTTCTACAGTGTCATCCAATTTCTTTTTCAACAACTTCTGATCGACATCGTGCTGATATTGTCCCACACCAATGGATTTGGGATCGATTTTCACTAGTTCGGCTAAAGGGTCTTGCAAACGGCGGCCGATGCTAATAGCACCGCGCACGGTAATATCTAAATCGGGAAACTCTTCTAACGCTACAGTACTCGCAGAATATATAGATGCGCCGGACTCATTCACCATTACCTTAACAGGTTTGCGTTCTATTGTTTGCAATACTTGCGTCACAAATTCTTCTGTCTCGCGGGAAGCTGTACCGTTACCAATGGCGATTAACTCAATTTTGTACTTTTCAATCAGATTTTTGACAGTTTGTGCTGCTTTCGCACGTTGTTCAGCCGCTTGGTGGGGAAAAACCGCTTGATATTCCAAAAATTTTCCTGTTTGGTCGAGGACAGCAACTTTACACCCAGTTCTAAATCCAGGGTCTATGGCCAAGGTTGGTTTCATTCCGGCTGGTGCAGACAGTAGCAACTCTCGCAAATTAGTTTCAAATGTCTTGATTGACTCTATATCTGCGTAGATTTTTTTCTCAGAAATCACCTCTCCCATTAGAGAGACTTTCATCAAACGGTTGAACGCATCCTTCAACATCGCCTGATAAAAATCACGAATTGGCCGAACTTTGGTTTTAATTTCTTTCGACTCCAGATAGTAAAGTACCGTATCTTCATCGAAAGCGATTTCAAAGCTTAATATTTTTTCGGTTTCACCCCGACACAATGCCAGCATATTATGGGGTGCAATATTTTTTACCCTAATTTGATAGTTACGGTACATCTCAAATTTGGTTGTACCTTCGGGATAATCATCTTTGATGCGGGAGACAAATACTCCTTCTTCTAAAAGATAATCGCGGATATATGACCGTAATTCAGCTTTTTCAGCGACTTCTTCCGCTAAAATATCAGCAGCACCTTTAAGCGCCTCTTCTGCTGTTTTGACTCCCGTGGTTTCAGAAATATACCTAGCTGCTTCTTCCTCCAGTGAAGCCGTTGCAGCATTTTTGACATTTAGCGACTTGATAAATTCCGCCAGTGGTTCGAGTCCTTTTTCTCTAGCGATAGTGGCGCGGGTGCGGCGCTTTGGCCGATAGGGTAAGTATAAATCCTCAAGTTCGGTTTTTTGTAAGCAGGATGAGATTTTGGCTTTGAGTTCATCTGTGAGTTTACCTTGCTGTGCGATCGCACTTAAAATCACCGATTTTCTTTCTTCCAGTTCTGTTAAATAAGTATATCGATCAGCCAGTTCACGTAGTTGCACTTCATTCATTTCATCGGTGCGCTCTTTACGATAACGTGCAATAAAGGGAATTGTTGCACCCTCCGCCAAAAGTTCCAGCGCGTTTTGCACCTGATGAGGTTTGAGGTTTATTTCAGTCGCCAGTAGTTGAGGAATGTTCAGCATTAGGTGTGTAAAATGCAAAAAAATAAAAATGCTACTTCTAAAGGTAATATGCTAGATCCTTATCCTGGCGCAAGGCCAAAATTTTAAGCTAATTTACCAAATGATTGCTCACAAGAGTAGAAGCCGAAGAGACAAAACCTACCTACGCAAGTAAGTTTTAAACCCTATTAATCCGCGTAAATGTAAGGAGAGTTTGTATAGCATAGCGCAGCTATCTTGAGTCGGGAGAGGGTTAGAACAAGCATCGCCAAGACACTTGTATAAGCATACACTTAAACATTGCTACGCATAGTGTCTTAATATCCCTACTTTGAAAGCTTGTGACACGCAGTATCTACAACAAATGAAGGAGTTATTCGCCAAGCTTTTGAGTGCTTCATCTATCGCAATAATTATTCAAATTGGTATAAGATATAATGTTGCATAATCTTGATTTTCTCTAATATTTATTTCGTTCGACTGTTGTGCCTAAAAGCTTATTGGATGTAAAATTGACCACAATTACCAAAACAATTTGTTTTATAAGCACAATAAATAACTTTTCATTCAGAGGTTTGCTAAGATGCCTTTGTTTTTCTTGATACCACTGTGTACTGCTTTAGCCACGGGCTACATGTTTAAAAAGAGTACTGATGAAATTGCATATCTTGCAGGTGTATTCGCAGCTATTAGCTTGATTTTAAGTCTAGTCTTGGCACCCTGGCAGATTCAGTTTGGATTGTTAATTGCTGTCTTAATCATTACGAACAGACTTTTGCAGAAAAATGAGTTCAAACAAACTGAAGCTACAGGAAAACAACCTAGAGAAATTAAATAATCTCAACCACGACAAAATATTTTTTTCAACTTTAAACTGCTAAAAATCATAAGTCATCTAACCTAGTAATGTCTTTAAAAACAAAACTTGGTAACTTTTTGATGAAAAACCCCTCGATATGTGTATAATTTTGACAACTTCTTGAAACTGTACTGTATTTATTATTTCCTAATAATGGTAAATTCCATTTTCTACTTCAGGTAATAAACTCTATAGTTAGGTTAAGTATTGTTGAACTTTTCCATTGGAAAGGCAATGCAAACTTTTAAAAATATATTCATAATCAATCATAGTATCAAATAAAATTTGATCGTAAAATTCAGAAATTGAGTTTTCCATCTTAACTAGGTATCATAAGTGACCTACGGTTGTTTTGAGGTGTATAAAATTTAATATCTTCGTGGATAATATAAAAAACAATTCAGACTATCGGTTTTCATCTATGATGTGTGCTGTATTTAACTAATACTTTAATGTACTATAATATACACGCTATTGTCTGCACTGTTGTTCAAGGTTAATTCTGTTTTCTCAAACTCTTTGCTTTACACTTCTAGAGTCTGACATGAAATCGCTACTTCTGTAAGTTTATTAGCCAGAAAGTGCTTTATAAATGTACAAATAAAAATTCATAATATATATGGGAAAATTTCGATTTTATGAAGTTTTTGTTTAAGTATATTTTCGGTAAATGAATTTTTGATGAAGTGTGCCGATAAATTTGCAACACCCTTTTCTCGTGGTATTCTAGTAAGTGATTATATGTAACAATAAATTTTGAGTAAAGCTCTAGTTAAAATTACATATAATTAAGAACAATTTAAACAAGCCTAAGACTAAATGTAAAACATCTCAAATCTGCTTAAATTAACATAAGCTGTGAGTTAATCGCCAAACGCTAGTTTACATTAGCCGTTAGTCTCGTGAAAAACTCCCTTTGGACATTAAGTAAAATCCCCACAGACCTGTAAAGCGCATTACTTTAGACTGATTTATCTCTCTACTTTCCGCAGCCAAGCAGCCTTCTATTACTCATTGTGTTCCTATGTCCAAAAAGACTAAGTATACATACTTAAGCTGAGTACAAGTTTTTATTAGTCGGCTTAGTTACCAGCCGAGGTTACAGATATGTATGTAAGCTTGGAGACTGACAAAGCCCTAACTTGTCGCATATCTGCATCAACTATGACATAGATGTTGCGATCGCACTACAAAGTACTCTGGAAGCATAGCTGGCTGATACGGAAGCCTTCTGTAATTCACAGTTGGGTAAAGCCAAACTGAAAATACAACTATAAGCACTTGACTCCGACAATACCGGATGCTGCAATAATATAGCAACCGTTTTACAAGCTGTATAGTATTTAGTTGCTAACTCTTGGGCATAGCTTTTGGTGGTCATTTTGATATCAGTCCCTTCAAAATAGCCTTCTTAATGTTGTTGTCTATTTTAGGAAGTGGAAGTCGAATTGCACAGAAAATATCACCGAAATCAGAAACTTCCAAAACAATAGGCTGTTTCCTGGCCGGTTTATACCTACTATCTCGATTGAGGGAAATGTACGATGAAATCTATATTGGAAATTTCAAACGTTAAAATAATTCCCTATATTATCTTGTTTGTCAGTATTTTATTTAGTATTTCTGGGCAATTGCTCATGAAATATACCATGAGTCATACAGATGAGGGACTATTGGATTGGGTATTTCTTCAAAAATTAGCATTAGCTGTTAGTGTTTATTGCTTAGGAATAGTCAATTGGATACTGGCTTTGCGATCGGTAAAATTGAGTATTGCTTATCCACTGACTAGTTTAAATTATGTCGGTATACTTTTCGGCTCCTACTACTTTTTTAATGAGGTGATTACACTAACTCGAATTGCAGGAGTAATCACTATTTTTCTTAGGTATTCTTTTAGTAGTTATTCCTCTGAAAAAGCCTATATAAATTTCTCTATAGTAAATTCTACTAAACCTATTAGAACATGAACATTATTACCTGGCTACTTTTAATAGTTGTAGTTTTATTCGGAACCACAGCTAACATATCACTAAAATATGGACTTCATATTTCTAGCCCTACTAAGGGATCTAGCACATCTATTTTAAATCTTTTATTGTCTCGTTATTTTTGGATTTGGTTTATCTGCTATACATTTATGACTGTATTGTGGCTTTATGTATTGCGGACAATTCCTCTAAGTCAAGCATTTCCAGTTTTAGGACTAATGTATGCACTGATCCCTATTGCTTCTCACTATCTTTTGAAAGAGCGAGTTGTATTTAGCCAGTGGTTAGGAATATCTATTATCATAACTGGTGTAGTTCTTGTTGTAAACTGATAGCTAAAGAGGCGAATACTGAGGTTATTAATGTTATTAACAGCCTTTGAAGATAAATCTCAAAAACATAGCTACAAAAATATAAATTAAATTTATGAATATAGGTATTATTGGCGGAGGCATAACTGGTCTAGTATTAGCCCAACGTCTTGCACATCAAGGACATATAGTAACTGTCTTCGATAGTAACAAACAGCTTGGTGGACTGACCACCTATCATGATTATGGGTTGTTTACTTGGGATCGCTTTTATCACGTTATCCTACCTTCTGATACTCATCTAATAAATTTTCTTAGAGATATTGGTCTGGGAGATAAACTGCGTTGGCATCGAAGTTTAACAGGATTTTATGACAATAAAAAATTCTATTCTATTAGTAACACTATAGAATTTCTTCGTTTTCCTCTATTTGGACTTATAGGTAAAATCAGATTAGCCTTTACTCTCCTCTATGGTTCACGTCTAAATAACTGGCGGCGATTAGAGAAGATTTTAGTAGAAGATTGGCTATTAAAACTCGGTGGTAAGAGTACATACGAAAAGCTCTGGAAACCTTTACTTCTATCCAAATTAGGAGAGAACTATAAGAGAATATCAGCAGTTTTTATTTGGGCTTATATCAAACGACTATTTTCAGCGCGTGATTCTTCATTAAATAAAGAACAACTTGGTTATGTCTCAGGCGGTTACAAAACTGTTTTTGACCATATAGAAAAGTTAATTTATGCGGCTGGAGGTCATATTCACACAGGTGTTGCAGTAGAATATATCGCTCCTCATCCAGGCGGTGGAATGTGGGTAGAATTTCAGGGTAAAAAGGAGCATTTTGATAAGGTAATTTTTACTGGCCCAGTTAATATTTTGCAACAAGTTGCTGCTGATGAACTGATAAAAGTTTCCGACACTGGTGAAACAGTAGAATACCTGGGTGTAATCTGCATGGTATTGATTACTCGCAAAGCTTTAGTTCCTTATTACGTCGTAAATATCGCCGATAGAACTATTCCTTTTACCGGAGTCATCGGTATGAGCAACTTAGTTTCTTTGCAAGAAACAGCAGGATATCACATGACATTTCTACCAAAATATATCCTTTCCACTGACCCGTTGCTAAAACAGCCCGATGATGAATTGCGCCAAGTATTTTTTCAGGGTATACGTTTGATGTTCCCAGAACTCAAATCAGATGACATTGTAGCAGCACATATAAATCGAGCTATTAAAGTGCAGCCACTACAAGTTTTAGATTATTCCAGCCTTGTTCCAAAAGTGAGTACCGAAAACGAAGATTTTTTCGTCGTCAATACCTCACAGTTGGTCAATGATAGCGTCAACAACAACGCAGTTGTGCGACAGGTTGATGAATTTCTCAAGAAATCAACATTGCTGAATTCTTGAAATTTGATTAATTGGATTTTATTTTAAAAATTACAGGAGTCTTTATGAGTCTTTTTGTTCTTTTACCCGCATACAACGAGCAAGAATCAATTCTCCCATTGTTCAAAAGATTTCAGACATTGCAGCAAATCTCTAATATGGAGATAAAACTGATTCTTGTTGATGATGGTAGTAGTGATGCAACTGCTCATACTGCTTTAGAAGAATCTCAATCACTGGGGGTATTACTTAATTTAGTCCAACATCCCAAAAATGCTGGTTTAGGTGAAGCAATTAAAACAGGTTTTAGGACTTTTTTAGAAATTTCTCAAGAAGGTGATTTTTTAGCCGCAATGGATTGCGACAACACTCAACCGCCAGAACTCTTAATAAAGATGTATGACACTATGATAGCTGGTAGCTATGATATTGCGATCGCATCTAGATACCGAAAAGGCTCTAAAGTCATAGGTTTATCAAAATTTAGAGAGATAATGAGTTACGGGGCTAGCTGGCTGTTTAGAATTGCAGCCCGTGTACCAGGCGTAAGAGATTATACTTGTGGTTATAGGCTATATAACCGTAATTTTGTTAGTAAATTAGATATGTATTATGGCGACAATCTATTTACTGAAAGTGGATTTGCTTGCATGATAGATTTACTATTGAAAGCCAAAGTACTCAGACCAAAAATTGCAGAAATCCCAATGGTTTTGAGATATGACCAAAAGCCAACCGCGAGCAAGATGAAAATTTTGAAAACTATTACTCGCACACTGAAGCTCTTGTTTAAGAATCTATTATCTACAGGACAAAGTTCCAATTTAAGTCAGACTTTCAATGAGCAACAAACAGCAAGAATTCCACTGAAAATGGGAAATCGTAAATAAAGCTAAGAGTGATAGTCTGGATTAAATTAAGCCTTTGTAGGAAATAAGATTACATATTTAGTAGGAGTTATTCGTCAGGAAATTTCTTTCTTCTTACTAGAGTTAGAGCATCTCTAGCTCCTGACTCCCCTCATTGAGAAGAGTACTAAGTAAATACATAATATTAGGTGTATCTCATTTTCTGCCATTACCCTCAATGGTGGGAATTTTCAAAATCTCAGCCCGCCTTTGCGGGCTTTTTATTGACAACCCTTTTGAAGGAGAGTTAGGGAAATCCACACTACTTTTCAAAGAATTGGTCAAGATGGTAGTTGAGTAAATTTGCTAGAGTGAACACACCAGGATTTTTCAGTCAAATCTCTGAATTACGCCAGCAGACGAGGCTACCCATGCTTACAAGTACGCTACTTCTCTCGAATCAACTTCCCACCTTACAATATTCCTCTACACCAGAGCGTTTCGATGAAACCTGGGAAGCCCCCCTGGCTACCCTCCTGGGATTAGGACGCGCCGCAGGCGCTGATTTCATCGAATTATTTTTAGAACGTCGCAACTATATTAGTTGTCTTGCAGAAGAGGATTCCATCACTAGTATTTCACCAAGTCTGTCTACAGGTGCAGGAGTCAGAGTATTTCGTGGCAAAGCCGATTGCTACGTCAGCACTAATGACCTTTCCTTTTCCGGTCTGAAAGCAGCTTTAGAAAAAGGTCTGTCTATCCTGGGATTGCAATTACCTGCTCCTAAAGCTTTCATCCCCGAAATTAACCTGGAACTACTGAGAGATTACGCCACGAAAAGAGGTAAAGATGCATGGCTACCAGTGTGTAGCTCCATCCGCGAAATGGGAGAAGTCCTCCTTGATGGGACTGCTCACCTGAAGCAAAAAGCTAGCCACGTCCAATCGCGCCGTGCTACCTATTTTCGTGATTGGCAAGAAGTCTTAATCGCTGCTAGTGACGGAACTTTTGCCCGTGATATTCGCCTCACTCAGTCAGTAGGATTTAACCTATTGTGTGCTGATGGTGCTAATCGTACCTCAATTGGCGATCGCGCAGGTAATACTAGCGATGCCAATTTCTTGAGAACTTGGGATTCTCAACAAGCCGCCGAAAAAATAGCAGAATCTGCCGGCAAAATGCTCTACGCCGATTACGTAGAGTCGGGCACTTACCCGATTATTATGGCCAATCACTTTGGCGGCGTAATCTTCCATGAAGCCTGCGGACACCTGCTGGAAACCACTCAAATTGAACGCAATACCACTCCCTTTGCTGACAAAAAAGGCGAAAAAATTGCCCACGAAAGTTTGACAGCCTGGGATGAAGGGCGCTCTGAAAATGCCTTCGGGACAATTGACATGGATGACGAAGGTATGCCTGCTCAAAGAACCTTATTAATTGAAAAAGGCGTTCTCAAAAACTTTTTAGCAGATAGAACAGGTTCTGCACGCACCGGACACCCCAGAACTGGAAGTGGTCGCCGCCAAAATTATACCTTTGCTGCTGCTAGCCGGATGCGTAATACTTATATTGATTCTGGCGAATATAGCACTGATGATTTATTTGCCTCTGTTGATAAAGGTATTTACTGTAAGAAAATGGGTGGTGGTAGTGTTGGTGCTACAGGTCAATTTAACTTTAGTGTTGATGAAGCTTATTTGATTGAAAATGGCAAAATCACTAAACCGCTAAAGGGAGCAATTTTAATTGGTGAAGCTAAGGAAATTATGAATAAAATTTCTATGTGTTCCCAAGATTTGGAAATTGCACCAGGTTTTTGTGGCTCTGTCAGTGGCAGCATTTACACCACAGTCGGACAACCCCACATCAAGGTTGATTCTATTACCGTCGGTGGACGATAAGAATTTTAGATTTTGGACTTCGACTCTGCTCAGTCGAACGATTTTGGATTTTGGATTGTAATATTCAAAATCCAAAATGCTCAAGCTCCCGGATAATTCCGTAGGTTCAATCTAAAATCTAAAAGAACAAATTGTTGGACTGTGACTTCAGTCAGAATTATTCGAGAGAAATATAAGCAATAACATCCAAAATCTAATCTTAAAAATAGAATCGCTGCCAATCCAAAATCTAAAATCTAAAATCCAAAATTGACTATGCCAAATATCAATGAAATTGCAAACTCTGCCAAGGACAATGCCGAGAAGCTTGGCATTAAAAAATTTGACATTTATGGCTCAACAGTAGATGATACCAGCGTGCAAGTAGACCAAGGTGAGCCAAAACAAGTTAAAGCTTCAAATCGCTCTGGTGTTACTGTTCGTGTCTGGAATGAAGAGAATACAATGGGTGTCACCAGTACCACAGATGTAGATTCCAAAGGACTGGAATTAGCCTTGAAAACTGCTTATGAAGCCAGTTTTTTTGGTGTTAAAGAAAATGTTCCTGATTTTAGTCCCGAAGCTACTGTTCCTATTCCAAATAAAGCTCAAGATAAGACACCCCAAGCACCTGTTGCTGCACTTATAGAAAGATTGTTGGTAGCTGAAAAAGAATTACTCGCAGCTCATCCAGCAATTAAAGGTGTGCCTTATAACGGTTTATCACAAAGAGATATCGACAGATTTTATCTAAATAGCGACGGCGCAGTCAGAACTGAATCTCATTCTTTAGCATCAGTTTATCTTTATAGCAAAACTGAAGAAGAAGGAAAAAAACCTCGTAGTGCAGGTGCTTTTAGAATCAACCAAAGTTTAGATAATCTAGACATCAATGGTTGCATCAAAGAAACTGCCGATAAAACTATCAGCCACTTGAACTATGAAAAAATCAAGACTGGTAAATATCGAGTTGTTTTTTCAGCAGAAGCTTTCTTAAGTCTTTTGGGCGCATTTTCTAACTTGTTCAACGCTCAAAGCATTTTGGACAATCAAAGCCTATCTACTCCTGATGATTTAGGTAAGCAAATTGCTTCTCCTCTGCTTTCAGTTTTTGACGATGCACTGCACCCAGCTAATGTAGGAGCAGAAACTTTTGATGGTGAAGGAACTCCAACTCGCCAGATTTCGCTAATTGAAAATGGCGTTTTAACAAGCTTTCTCCACAGTGCAGGCACCGCTAAAAGGTTGAATTCTCAGCCAACAGGTAATGCCAGTATTGGTGCAAAAGTCAGCGTTAGTCCCAATTTTTATCACGTTTTTACAACAGCGACTTCTGAAGAAGAGCTAAGTTTAGACACTGCTGAAAATGTGATTTTGATTGATGATTTACAAGCTCTCCATGCAGGAGTTAAATCCTTGCAAGGTTCCTTTTCTCTGCCGTTTGATGGTTGGCTAGTTAATAAGGGTGTTAAGACAAGTATTGAGTCAGCAACTGTTGCTGGTGATTTCTTGGAACTCTTAAAGTCAATTATTTATGTAGAAAAAGAAGCTGAGTTAACGCCTGGGGGAGTTTGCCCGAAAATCTGGGTTAATGAACTGTCAATTACCGGTGAATAAAATTTAGTAAGTGCAGAGTTAGGAGTTAAATTTAACTCTTAACTCCTCACTTTGAAATCATGGCTGATCATTAGTATTCACCACCAACGCTAATGGCAGTATTGAATACATCTGCACCGCTTAAATCAATATTAGCCAAAACAGCGCCATCTACGTCAGTATTATATAAACGGGAATTACTCAAATTAACGTTGGTGAGATTGGCATTATTTAAGATAGTATCGCTGACGAATGCTTCTGTGAGATTAGCAGACTTCAAATTAGCACCAGTTAAATCAGCGCCTTCTAAATTAGCACCTTCGAGATTAGCTCCTTTTAAATTTGCATTTCTCAGGTCAACACCTATCAAATGAGCGCCTTTGAGGTTTGCTCCTGCTAAATTACATCCCAAACATTCTCTAGTTTCCAGCAAGCGCCGGACAGGGGCGGAGTTTTCTGCTTTGACGGGAATAGGCGCAGCTAAAGATAGCGTGCTGAGTAAGGCTGCTGCCGTCAAAAAAATTCGTTTCATATTTACCTCCGACACTTCTAGAAGTTATTAAATTTTTAACTTCTACGATACCAGTGTGCCAAGATTACAGAATTCTGTACTCATGCGATCGGAGGAATATATAATTTCTATGAGATTAGATATTCTTGTGTAAATTAGTCCGATGGGATTAAAATTACAAGTTTTTTAGTAGATATTACAAGTCCTTGGACACCGCAAGCAACGCCGAAAAATCATTTTTAAACCGCAGAGGCGCAGAGAGCGCAGAGAGAAAAAAGAGATTTTACCAGTCACCTTGAAAGGGCTAGTGGTTCATCGCATTAATTCTGAAGGGTTATAAAAGTTCGTAGTAAGGACTTTAGTCCTTGATTTGAGCGATAAATCGCTCACTACAAACCTATCAAAACTTTTGCGACAGACCACTAGTCCCATTATTGATTTGGGTATCAGCTTCCTAGGCTCGTAGTTGAAAACTTGTTTAACTAACTAACTGCGCGGCGGAATTGAAAAACTGACGGCACAATCCCCTAGTAAGCAAAATTGTTGTCAACAAGTTAGCGAGAGCAACCATAAAGATAATTAAAATTTCGTAAGATACAGCATCCAGAGGTTTCACACCAGCTAGTAACTGTCCTGTGGTGATTCCTGGTATTGCTACCATCCCGATGAGAATCATTTGATTGAGAGTGGGGATCAATCCGGCTCTGATGGCATCTTTGCGATACTGGCTAACTGCTTGCTGGGGCGTTGCACCTAAGCTCAAGTGGGTTTCTATTTCGAGATGGCTGGAATTAATGGTGCTGACAAGACGTTCGCCTGCGATCGCAGCTGCATTGGTAGCATTGCCTAAGACTATTCCTACTAAGGGAATTATATACTGTGGTTCATACCATCTGTCTGGTTGAATAATCAAGAAGTTGGTGTAAAACACTGTCAGGACGGTACTAATTAAAATTGCACCCCACACCAAAGGCAACAAATGAGGAATTTTTTGGCTGATGCGATTTCGTGCGACAATCGCCGTAATTGTCAGCATTATTGCTAATAGCGCCAAAACTGCCCAAGCATTGTCTAAAGCCAAGATGAAATCTAAAATGTATCCCAATACAAGAAGTTGTAAGATGGTTCTCCCAGTAGCAAGGGCTAGGTTCAACTCTAATCCTAATTTTTCCCAGGCAGATAAACCAATGGCGATCGCCATCAATCCCACAGCAATAGCTAAATCCACGAAATCCAGCTTGATCATATCCTGCATGGGTTTTCTATCTCCTAGTATTTTCTTCTCAAAGCAGCTTACACACCTGGAACTTTGATCCGATGTGTTGGATCTTGGTTGATATATATCACCTTCATCAATTCAAAATTAAAAAATGGTACAACCTTAACATGGCAAACTCCTAGTATGTCTACTATCTGTAAATTAAATGTGCGGTAGTCTACCGCGCCACAATTTAAGTAAAAACCCTAATAGATGCGTATCTTAGGCGATAGTCTTTTACTTGCTCCTTTTTGATTAACAATTCAATCAGCAAAAATTGACTCTCGAAGTGCATCCTTATGTATCTCCCGATAAAATGAGAACTCATGATCCAAAGTGTAAATCCCATCCCTGCCTTTGATATCAAGCAGCAATACACCACCATCGAAGCAGAAGTAAGTGCAGCCGTCTTAGAAGTTCTGGCTTCTGGCCGCTATATTGGCGGCCCCCTAGTTGAAAGCTTTGAGCAACAATTTGCTGCTTATAATACTGTTACTCAATGTGTGGCTTGTAATTCTGGTACTGATGCGCTCTACTTAGCGTTACGAGTCTTGGAAATTGGTGCAGGCGATGAAGTGATTACAACGCCTTTCACCTTTATTGCTACATCTGAAGTAATTAGCGCCGTGGGTGCAAAACCTGTTTTCGTTGACATTGACGCTACTACCTTTAATTTGGATGTGGAGCAAGTAGCAGCAGCGATTACACCTAAAACTAAAGCGATTATCCCGGTTCACCTGTTTGGACAACCTGTGGATATGACATCATTGATGGCGATCGCTCAATCTCACAATTTGTCAATAATTGAAGATTGCGCTCAGTCTACAGGAGCAATGTGGGCTGATGAAAAAGTAGGAAGTATTGGACATATTGGTTGCTTTAGTTTCTACCCTACCAAAAATCTTGGTGGATGTGGCGATGGCGGAGCAATAACAACTAATGATCCTGCGATCGCTACTAAACTGCGAATACTCCGGGAGCATGGTAGTAAAGTTAGATATTTACACGAAGAAATCGGTGTAAATAGCCGCTTGGATGCTCTCCAAGCAGCCATATTGCAGATTAAGCTTCGTTATTTAGATACTTGGAACGATCGCCGCCGAGATATCGCCAACTATTACTATCAATTCCTTAGCCAAATTCCGGGAATCGTCCCGCCTCAAGAATTACCTGGGGGTATTGGGGTATGGAATCAATACACTGTTCGCATCTCAGGTGAAGGGCGGAATGGTTCTAGCGCCAAATATCGAGATTGGGTGCGTAATCAATTGCAAGAGCAGGGCGTAAGTTCAATGATTTATTACCCCTACCCTTTACATTTGCAGCCAGTGTATCAAAATCTGGGCTATCAAATTGGGGACTTACCAATAGCAGAGCAAGCTTGCCATGAAGTCATAGCTTTGCCCATGTTCCCAGAATTGACACAGCACCAGCAAGACCAAGTGATTTATGCGTTGAAGGATTGTTTGGGGTGAGGGGAGCGGGGAGAGAGGGAAAGGGGGCAGGGAGAAAGGGAGAAGAGTTTTCCCCTCTGTCCCCTGCACCTCTGCCTCTTTTCAATGCCCAATGCCCACTCCCTACTTCTTACTTCTGAGTTAACACTCTTGCAGTCGCTAAAGCTTCTACTAAGCCACGCACAGCAGCAATCATTGCTATTTCGCTATTGAGTTGGTTGATGGCGGAACCAACACCAACACCAGCTGCACCAGCTGCGATCGCTAAAGGTGCGGTAACGTTAGAAATACCTGAAGCACACAATACTGGCACTGACACCACACGGGAAATCTCAAAAGCTGCTGCCAAGGTGGGAGCAGCTTTTTCAATTAATCCTAAAGTTCCAGGGTGAACTGGGTTACTGCTAGTACCGCCTTCGGTTTGGATAATATCTGCTCCAGCTTTCACCAGTTCTTCTGCTAATTGCACCTGTTGATCTAGTTCCAAAATGTGAGGAACGGTGACAGATAAGGTGATTTCTGGGAGGAGAGCGCGGGTTTGCTTAGTCAGCGCTAGCACTTCTGGAGCCTCAAAGCGACGACCTTGAGCATAGAAGGAATCGAAATTCCCGATTTCAATTAAATCAGCACCTGCTGCTACAGCTTGCACAAATTTTTCTGGTTCTACTGCTGATACACAAATTAGTAATTTTGTCAAACTTTTAGCTAACTGTACCAAAGCGCGATCGGCGGCAATATCAACAAAAGTAGCACCGCCAAATTCCGCAGCTTTGACAGTAGCAGCAACGCTAGCAGCGTCGAAGTTATTCAAGCCGCTAATCACTTTCAGAACGCGGCGGTTAGTAAATGCACGTTGGAGTGTAGGATGCATCGTCATGGTTAGGCTTTTGAAGCTATGAAGATTATAAATTAGGTATATTCTACCGTTACTCAGTTGATGAGGAACTAAATCACTATGGCAGTTGCCAAATTTTGATAGTTTTATCCTTTACCGCCACTAACCAAAATTTTGCTCTCCCAATTCACCTAGGTATTAAATGCTGTACAACAGTACCATGAAGCATAAAGTTCAGCAGATATCTATGTGAAAATAATTTAGTTCTGTTAAGTAATTCTTTTCAGGAGAAAGACATGACTGAAGAAATCATGGCAAAATTTGACGAGCAAGAAATACTTGAACTCTGGGATCATAGAGCTAAAGACTGGGATATTCAAGTTGGGGATGATGGTGACAGCAATCGAATTCTGAACTCAGATCCAGTAATATGGAGTTTCGCTGGTAACGTTGCGGGATTGTCTATTCTCGATGCTGGTTGTGGTACAGGGTATCTGGCACGCCAGCTTTGCCTTAAAGGGGCCAGTGTAACTGGTGTAGATTTTTCAGCTCAGATGATAGAAATTGCCAAATTCAGAGCTAGCCAAAATAATCTAGATATAGATTTTCATTTGGATTCATGCACTGAACTAAAGTCGCTTCCAGATGAGCAATTTGATATGATCGTCTCAAATTATGTTCTCATGGATTTGCTCGATCTCGAAGGAGCAATAAGGGCATTCAATCGTGTTCTTAAGCCTAGTGGTATTGCAATCCTTGTGTTCTCACATCCTTGCTTTCCCCAAGGAAACTCAACAACTGTAAATGAGGATGGGATAGTTTCTTATAGTTGGGCCTCTTCATACTTTGAAAGGACACAACACAACGACGAACCTTGGAATCATTTTACAACACCATTTATCTGGTTTCACCGCCCTCTTTCCGATTACTGGAAAGTCTTCAAGGCAGCAGGTTTTTCTGTAGACGAATTTGAAGAACCAAGAATTACCCCAGAGCGATATCATCTTGCAGAAAATGACCGAAAGCTTTTCAATTCCAAAACACGTCCCTATTCGGTAGTTTTTAAACTTCTGAAGGTTAAAGGATTACATAGCAATCCATAACATTTAGTTCTATCCATCTACATCTGTAGGATCTTTTACCACTATCCTAGTCAAACTCTAAAGGCCACAAATCGGCAATTGGTACTTCCCATCCTGGTAGCAAATCGGGAACTGTTAAAATATCCCCATCACGAAGTATTATTGCTTCTTGTCCAGGGTTGTAAACTTCAAGAATCCGCTCATCTGGATTGAGTAAAATTCCTACCTTAGTTCCCAAACTCAAAAATTCTTGAATTTTGGCTCTCAAATCCTCTAAATTATCACTAGGGGACTTCACCTCGACAGTCAAATCGGGAGCCAACTGAGCAAAAGACTTGGGACTGCGACGCAAGCGTTCGGCTAAAACAAATGAAGCATCCGGTGCGCGTAAATCTGAATTTGACAATCTGAAACCAGCGCTAGAAGCTGCTGTTCGTCCTAGTTTACGCGGTCTTACCCAGTTACGTAACTCGGCAATCATTGCAGCTGCGACTTCATCTGATTCGTATCCTGATGGACTTGAAACAATAATATTACCCTTAACTAGTTCCATACGATAGTCAGGATACTGTTGCTGCATTTTTTCCAAGTCTTCAAGCGTTAGGGACATAAAACCTCTACTTATCACACGCTCTGTATCTATTATGGAGACAACAGACCTCTTTAGGAGCGATCGCTCCATAAATTCCCTAGTTGTTCCCAAACTGTCACTCCAAAGACTTCATATCTAAATGAGAAAACAGGAATAAGCAGTAAAATCGAGTGTTATTGCCTATTTTTCAAAACAATCCATTGCTGTTTGAACCTTCTCAACTTGCTTGGGTGCTTGCATTTCGTTAAAAAGTGCGTAGGCGTAGCCCGTCGCAGACATCGCTTGTAAAAAACTTTCCCTACTTTGACTAATTTCACCCATTTTTTTATGAGTTAATGCCAATTGATAATAAGCCTCAGCTAAGTCTGATTTAGCACCAATTTTATCAAGAATTCCTATCGCTTCTGAATGATGAAAAATTGCTCTTGCAAATTCTCCCTGTTCTCGGAAAAGTTCCGCAATACAACTTATAGCTTTACCTTTAATCTGAGTAAAGTTGTTTTCTTCAGAATGAAATATAGCTCGTTGGCACAACTCAAAAGATTTTTTCATATTACCTAAATTTTTATAAGTTAAGCAGAGAGTTACTAAACTATGCCCTATTCCCCACAAAGTCACTCTAGTTGATGTTGAGATGCTAGAAAAGGCAACTTCAGCAAGATTAAAGGCATCTTCTCTGCTACCAGAGCGTGATTTTATCATAGCTAGACAGCATTGGGCATAAGTCATGTAATCATCAAGATTGCTATTTTGTTCAGCAAGTATACAAACAGAATTGAAACAATCTTCGGCTGCTTCTATTTCCCATAATTCCAGTTTGCAAAGCCCTGTATTAAACAAAATAGAAATTTCTGTTTGTTTGGCATCTAATGTGCCTAAGACTTTTCCTGATTTCTCATAGCATTCTATCGCTTCTCTAATGCAACCGATTATTCGATATGTATAGCCAAGTATATTGTAAAGTCTAATTAATCTTTCTGGCGATTTTATATCGTCTATTATTCGTTGAATTACAGAAAAATTTTTCTGAAGTAGTCCCAATTGGTAAAACGAGGAACCTAAAGGTAAACCTGTACCCCATTTTTTACCTCTTCCTTGTAAGATTACATCACCAGCTTTCTCAAAATCACTAATTTCTACATAGTGATAATAAGCTTCTAAAGCAGTTAAAGCATCATTTATATTTGTAATAGATGCAACTCTCTGTGTCCAACACTCTGCGGCTTTTCGGTTTACTAATTCCCATTCTTCACTGACTAATCTTAATCTACTAATCGCTTCATCACGAATTACAGGATGTAACCAGTATTGTCCTTTTTTTGCTTCTATTAAAGACAAATCTTGTAGAGCTTTAATTACACCTCGACGTTTTTGGGCTGATACATCCCAAAGCAAACATAAAACTCCCTCGATAGTTAGTGAAGGAATCTCTTGATAACGATAGCATCCTAAACGACAAAGGAGACGATAAGCTTCTAAGTCATTTTCTTGGAGACGGTTAAATTGACTGGCAACTAAATCTTTTAATTCTCTTTCTATTAATAAATCTGTAGAGTTTTCCTGCCAATATGAATGGATGTCCCCAGAAAAATCCGTCAATATTGCTCCACGGAGAATTTGCATTGCTTTGGCGTTACCTCCATAAGCTCTGCACATTTCACTGAGAATAGTACAATCACAATTGATGTGGCAACGGCTGAAAAATTCTCGCCATGCTTCATCATCTAAACCTTCGAGTGGGTAAAGATAAACCTCTAGGCTAGACTCCCGCAAACGCTCACGACTTGTGACTAAAGTAACTGAATGCACATCCGAGTCTGCTAATACTCTCAATAGCTCAACATAAGGGCGACGATATTCTAGGAACTTACCATTTTTATCGAGAGCAGTTTCTAGATTATCGATAAATACCCCAATTTTAGAAGTTTGTTCTCGGAGTTTGCGCCGTAGTCGTTCTAGGCTGATACCAAAATCGCCTCCTGGTTCTTCGTTAAAGTATCGCCGTAGCCATTCTTCAACTACACTCTCTACAGGAGTAAGGTTTTGGATTTCTGTGGCCATCCACAGTTCTAGGACAAAATTAAATTTTTGACTTTTAAAATATTTGCGTGCTAATCTTGTTTTGCCAACACCACCTTCACCCTGGATGAGGATAACTTTTTCTCCCCGACTGAATAAGGTGTGGAGTTCGGCTATTTGGCGATCGCGCCCTACAAAGTTAGAATCTAAATCTTGGGGTTTAGTCCCATTCGTCGCTAGATTTGGAATCTGAGAAGCTTTTTGCGACTGTTGGTTTGTTCTAAATCCTTGAACTACGCCTTGAAAGGTAGATTTTGAGACTTTCGCTCCTAGCACTTTGGAGAGTAAATGCCAAAGTTCTGCACCAACTGCTTTTAAATGCGCTTCTGTATAACCACGGCTGTTGGCGATATACTGGTAAGTCCGCTTTTCATCCTCCCACAAATTACGCAAGATAATCCTTTGAGTTTTATCTAGATGTTCTCCTGTCTGGAGAAAAACCAAGTTATCTACAAACTCTAAGGCCTCTTCTACACCCATTTGCTAACTTGATGTATCATTTGTAATTCATTATAACCATACTTTTACTACTTCTTCCTACCCACCATACTACAAAAAAACTTTTTCCTACTGGGTAGGAAGCTTACTTTATCCGACTGCAAAGCGTTATGGACTGTATTACTCTTGTAAGTAATACAGGCGAAGTTAAGTTAAGCGCCAATAATAAGGTGATTGAGGATAGATTTTATCAGCGCTACTACTGCAACCTTAGTAAATCACAGATGTTATTTGTTACCGTCCTAGATCAATGACTCATGAAAGTGGAGTCTACTAAACAGCAGTGGGTATTAACTAACTAGATTCTGTAGAGCGTATTTACAACTAAGTATGTAAGTCTTTATCCTACAGGAGGTTCAATGATGTTAGACAGAGATTGTCATCATGATTGCAATCAGAATCAGTGCCCTTTTGCCCAAGATACACGTAATCCCAATAGATATGTTTGCCTGAAATGTGGTGTTGAGCGAGAAATAAATAAGTATTCTTCTAGTTTCGGCTCGTTTTTGCTGCTGTTGTTGGGCTTGTTTATTTCGTTCCAACTATTAGTTAGTTACGAAAAGCAAAGCAATCCACAAAAGCAACAACAGTCTTTGAATAATTCACCCCATCAGGGAAATATCCACGTGTAAAACTAATCTTCGTGCTGGGTATGATTTCCCATTTCTGATTTTGTAAAGGAGAAATTGGAAATCAAAAAAAATATTCACTGCTAAAAATCAGCTACTTTCGTGAGTAAAATTATGGACACCAATCAAGATACACTTCTCTTTCGCTTTGCTTCTAAGTCTTTGAAATATTTCTTGTTAGTGCTGTTTGGGATTGCGATCGCTTACGTCCTATCCAGTGGTTTAGGTATTTTACAAATCATACCTATACTGTTATACCTGTTACAACAGTTTTTGCTTCCTGTGGGAATTATCCTCTTGTGTTTAATTACAATAGCGGTAATTATTGAATCCCTGCGTTAATAATTGTGGAAGTGGAGAGTCTATCAATTTTGGATTTTAAATTTTAGATTTGTTCTTCAATTCAAAATTCAAAATCTCAAATCGATGGACTCCTAACTTCTTCATTTACCGTAGAAAACCCTGGCATTTCGGTATCCTATATTTCGCAGATACTTATTCCATTCCTCAGCTTGGAATCGATCGGCGAAAGGCCCTACTGCTACGTGTGGCCCTCGTGGTTGCGTCCTTTCGAGGACTGCGCCAGATCGTCCTAAATCTTGGCTAAATCGGGCTAGATTCTGCCTAATTTGTTCTGCGATCGCAGATAACTGTTCTTGAGTAGTCGGAATAACGACATAATATCTAGAGGCTTGCTTGGGAGGATTTATATTGCTACGTTCCCCTATAAAGCCTCTATTACCTACATCTATTTCCTGTCCGTTACCAAAGCTGATAATCCGAGCGCTATATATTCCCCGTGACTGTAACTCATTCACCCGTTCTTGGGCGTTAGATACTCTGTTAAAAACACCTGACTGAATAACATTCCTTCCTTGGTACTCGCGAATGTAAGCACTGGGTTCAATCTGGCGGATTGCTTGTAACGTCTGGAAATCACTACTATCTACGTAAACTAAGTAGCGCTCAAAGTTCTGGTTATATTGACTAAACTGTGTAGTTTGGGGGGGCTGAAAGTTCTGATTGGATTGATTATTTTGTAATGGTTGAGGGGCTTGAAAGTTCAGATCGGATTGATTATTTTGTAATGGTTGAGGGGGTTGAAAGTTTAGATCGGATTGATTATCCTCCACTAGTTCTGCTGGTTGTAACTGCGGTGATGGCTGTTGACCAAAGGGAATTGGCGGTGGTGGTAAAGCTTCACCTCCTTGTTGAGCCAGTAGCATACTGTTGTGGATTTCTGCTTGTGCTGGGGCATAGTCAGGAATCAGCACTAACCATCCTCCTACTAACAGGGGGAGAAATCGGATAGTGGGCTTCCAACCCTCAGAACTTCGGCGCAGCATCTGAAAAGGGGTAAATTTACTTGGTATTCCTCTCGACATAGTACTTAGAAAGTAGTCAAAGTATTTTTAAGCAATTTCCATGAGGAACTAATTAGTTCACCGTTGTAGCAACTACTATATAGCGTTAACGTAAAATTAGCTCATCTGCGTGGCAAAAAATACATTTGTAACCATTCTTAGATAGCCATCCGCATTCATTTTTGACCGCCCCAAAATTGGTTCGTCTGCTCTGATTTAGGACTTACGCATACTCTACTAATTCTCGGCGTTCTTGGCGACTTGGCGGTTCGATAAATTATACACATAGTAGGGGCAATTAATGAATTGCCCCTACTATGTGTAGTTTTGGTTCAGTCCTAATCCAATCAGAAATTGAGTCAACAGCTCAAATGAATGCACTCCCATACGACGAGGAATGAGAAAAATATTAGCGCTGTGCTACTTAACTACAATTTTGTGTCAGTAAGCTTTCAAACAGAAAGTCTGCCAATTTGGTGCCAGACACATAAGCTGCGTCTGCATCCCATTGAAAATGGACACCCAGATAAACACGACTGCGCCCATTCTCTAAAGCTGCGGAAGAGAAACTATTAAATGTCCGTGTGATTCTAATGCCATTATTGCCCCTCGCACTTGGATCTTCAGATGTTGCCGTAAAAGTAACATTATCAGTGCCAAAGAAGTTCCGCAAAATACCGGCATGGACTGCTCCGAAAGTGGCATGACCAGAGATATAGGCTGGAAATGAAGGAGAAAATCGAGTGCCATCAGCATTGGGTGATAGAGGTCTCCAAGTGGGATCAGCAGTTGTTCCAGGGTTGTTGTCTTCAAATGCTCTTTGAATTGCCGTTTCTGGTCTCCACAAATCCAAATCGGTGTCGTACTTCGCATCCCATGCCAAGATTGCCGCATCGCCTAAACCTAAACCCACCAAAGCAAACAACCGTGCATTTTCGGAAAAGCTCAGACATCTCAATTTAGAGACAATCTGGGTTATGGTATAAAGCTGTCCAGGTGGCTTATATGTTCCATCAAGATCATTTGCCCAGAAAAGAGCAATATCGGTTTGTTCTTGAGTCCGTTCAGTAGAGTTAGCAGCACCAAGCCGTTTTACTTCATTTACTTGAGCAGTATATTCAACACTGGCCAGTAGATCCTGTTTACTGCTGAAGCCTGCTGGTTTAGTCGGACGAAACTTCTTGATTAAGGTTGGCGAAAAAGGTTTTACTTTGCCCCAATTTGGGGTAGTTGCAGGGCCAGAACCAGTTGGTCGCCAATCACCAGGCTGATGTCCTGATTTGTAATCGGTCTTGTCATCAAACCCGTCCCCTTCTCGATTTTTGAGGATTGCTTTAGCTGCGGCGATTCCAAGTTCTTTACCATCATCAATGCTCTGTTGCGACACACCAGTACTTTTAATGTCATGGATGGCTTTCTCTCGTTCTGCGTCAAAAAAGCTCTGGTTTTTATTTTTTGATTTGGGAAAATTGGCATTAGGATAAACAGTGTCGCTACTTAATACAGTAAATGCGGCATAAACTGCTGCTGCTTCTTTAGAAGCTCCTAATTTTACCGGAAGAATTTCTAAATACGGTTTGTAATCTTGATCAATGGAATTGACAGCATCGTATATTGCAGCATGTAATATAGCACCAGTACGGGAGATTGGCCCAGGAGCGCCACCGTTCAGACGAATTGTTTGTAAATATACATTGTTCCAATTAATAACTTGATCTGTCATAAATATTCCTTTGCTTAATCTTGCCTTTACCCTGGTTGCGGATCTAATTCTCAAGATAGAAGTAAACTAATACCCCTTCTCTACAAGACGCTACACGAAAGCCTAATTCTTAATTCGTAATTACTGTTGCGTAGGGGTTTTAGATATTTGATAAGAGTGGCTTATTTACGCCAACCTCTACTAGGCAGGTGGCAGAAATAACTATCCAGTTTAGTAATGCTTAAAAGTTTACTTTACAAGCTTTCTCAGCTTATAATCTTCCCTAAACTCTGCGTAGCTTGACGCTTCCCCGTCGGCATCCGGGTAATGCTCAATTATTCGCCAACACCACCCAATCAAATAGCTTAACTTTTGCTTTTTGCACTAGACTCTACCAGGGTTTGTATTCCGAATATAGAAGTATTTCTGAATGCTTAATAGTACCCCAGAGGGTACTATTTCCAATGCGTGCATAAACTGCTTTCACTTTTACTACGATCGCCTCGATTTGCTTCCTTTAAAACCGAAGTGCTTTGGTAGCAAGGCTTTGGAAGAGTGTGTGCTACAATTGGACAACCACGCAGCTATCGTGTCGTGCTTTGTATGAAAAAAGTCGTCGTTGGTCTTTCTGGTGGCGTTGACAGTTCCACCGCCGCAGCTATCCTGCACCATCAGGGCTATGAAGTGATTGGTTTGACTCTTTGGCTAATGAAAGGCAAAGGTCAATGTTGCTCTGAAGGTATGATCGACGCGGCTGATCTCTGTGAACAACTGGGCGTTCCCCATCAAATTGTAGATATTCGGGATCTCTTTCAAACCCATATTGTCGATTACCTAGTGACTGGTTACAGTGCTGGGATTACACCTTTGCCTTGCTCTCAGTGCAATAAAACGGTGAAGTTTGGGCCAATGGTGCAGTATGCTCGTGAAGAATTGGGGTGCGATCGCATTGCCACCGGTCATTATGCCCGAATTAGCTATGACGAAGCAACTGGACGTTACCAATTATTAAGGGCTGTTGACCGCAACAAAGACCAGTCATACTTCCTCTATGATTTGTCTCAAGATTTACTTGCAGCAACTATATTTCCTTTGGGTGAACTGGAAAAAACTGACACCCGGCGTATCGCGACTGAATACGGACTGAAAACTGCTGATAAACCAGAAAGTCAAGACTTATGCTTAGTGGAAAGTAACGGTTCCATGCGGGCATTTTTGGATAAATATTTAGCTCCCAAAACAGGCGATATTGTCGATACCACAGGCAAGATTTTGGGACAGCATGATGGTGTACATCACTACACCATTGGCCAGCGCAAGGGTTTGGGGATTGCTGCTGCCGAACCCTTGTATGTGATTGAATTAGATGCGGAAAATAATAAAGTAGTAGTAGGCGATCGCACTAAGGTAACTCAGCCAGAATGCACAGTCGGACGGGTAAATTGGGTTTCTATTGCTGAACCATCCACCCCAATTCATGCCGAAGTGCAAATTCGCTATCGTTCAACACCTACACCAGCGATGGTGATTCCGTTGGAAAATTCTCGTGTGCGTTTGGTGTTTGATGAACCCCAAATCAGCATCACCCCCGGACAAGCGGCGGTGTGGTACGACGGAGAAAAAGTGTTAGGTGGCGGAATAATTGAGCAGTTTAGTTGAATCTTGCCCCGGTTTCGGTAGAAGTCAAAACTGCCCCTCCTGTGAACTTCAGATAGGCAAAAGCTGCCCTGAGTTTTGGAGGGGTATTTTTGTGTTTAAATTGGATAATAATGCCAGAAAAAGAGCTACTCCTCAAAACTCTCATTCAGTAGCAGAGTCAGATGACATTGAATTTTTTTAACTAGGTTAAGTTGCTGCTGCCACGACTCTCTAACTTTAGTTTTATTTCCAATAACGTTATATATACAGCACTTCCGGCGGCTATGAGGTACAGCCTCAAAGCTGAAAGCTATGATAGGAGAGAGGTAAGAAGAAAATTGTATTGCATAATAGCCGGAAGCGCTGTATCTACTCAAAATTATATTTAAACCGTATTCAGTCAGATTGCGGGTATTTTCCCAAAATTTTTTCATGCTTATACTTTCAAGAATTTTTACTGAAGGTTGAAGCATTTATTTTTTCATTTACCCTACAACAAGCATTGATTGAATAAGTTAAATGAGCAAGAATTGACCAAGAGAAATATTGTTCAATTGTTAGGACAGTTCACTATAGGACTCATATCTGATTTTTGAACAAGATTTCAGATAAAACTCTGATGAAACGGACTTTTCAGTCTCAGTATGTTTTCAGAAATCAAATCGGAGTCCCATAACATATAGGAATCCTATTTGATTTTCAAACGGATTTTAGAGAGAAATCCTTGCTGGACAAGCATTTCAATCTCAGTATGTTTTCAAAATTCAAACCGGATTCCTATAGATTTATAAAAAGTTTCTTATCTGTCTTATCTGTCCTTGTCTTTTGTGCTTTGAAGAGTGAATATACTTTTAATCGTTTTATAAATTGACGAGTATCGAAAGCTTAAATTAGCTGATAACTGGTGTGAAAAATCCTAAAGTCACACCCGTACTACGAGCTACAAAAGTTTTTTCCTCAATCAGGAAATGCTCAGTCTGCAAATTATATTCAACTTCAATGGAGAATTCAAATGGAAAATCAAAAAAGATATGTCAAGTTATCTGTGGGACACGAGCTTGTAGGAGTTAAATACGAATACAAACACTTTTTGACATCGACCTGTACAGAATCGCACAGCAAGTATCTTTGCTTATCTACTGATGATGCTTATGTTGCCTATTTTACGATGGAGATTTTCGATACTGATCGATGTTCCTTCAAGTTTTATGATGGCCCCTACAAAGACCAATGGCTAACCTACAACGGTGGCTATCTCTACGTTAAATCCGACTACAGTTATTTAGCTGGTAATTTCAGTGATAACGGATCTACCGTGAAATTATGGACTAATCAGAATGGAACTAAATATTGGTTCAAAAAAGGGAACAAGTACAAAAATGATGCTTGCGACAATTTTTTCTATATCGTGACAACGACTAATGAGAGTGAAGCACTCACTTTTAATATCACAGACATTTCTTCTAGTCTCCTCGACCCCCGCGATCGCCCCATCTCAAATCCTTTGAAAAAAGCTTATTTTTTCAAAGGAGACCAGTATATCCAGTTTGATATTGCTGCTGATCGAGCCGATGAGGGTTATCCAAAACCGATTAAAGGTAATTGGCCCGGATTAGATGCCTTCACTGACGGCTTCGATGCTGCTGTACATTGGGACAATGAGAAGATTTATGTGTTCAAAGGATCTGAGTATATTAGCTACGATGCGCCTACTGCTCAAATTGATAGTGGTTATCCAAAACCGATTAAAGACAATTGGGCTGGAATGGATGGCTTCGATAAAGATATTGATGCTGCCGTCAATCTAGACAAGGGCAAAGTTTATTTCTTCAAAGGTAGTAATTATGCTCGCTATGATATTGCTGCCGAGCGAGCCACAGGTAATAGTTATCACATTGCATCTTATTGGCCTGGAGTTCATTTTTCAAATATCGATGCCGCCCTGAATCTAGGTAATGGTAAAGTTTATTTATTTAAAGGATCTGAGTTTATTCGCTACGATATTGCTGCTGACAAAGCCGATGAGGGTTATCCAAAACCGATTAAAGGCAATTGGACTGGACTAGATGCCTTTGCCGATGGAATCGATGCTGCGACTGTATTTTAGCCAACGATTTTAGCCAGAAGCTCAAAATCTTCAAAACCATCGATTTTCGGCGTTCCTGAATCGGAGTATGAATTTACATTTTTCGAGATAACTAAACAACTATTCTTTCCCCCCGCCTTCATATTTAAGGCGGGGGTTATTTATAAATCAAAAATATTATGTCCCATCTAGAGCTATCAGCAAATTATTTTTAAAAGAGCGAAATTCTGATAAATGTTTAACGTTCTCTAATACTTTGAAAAGTTATCGTAAATCCATAGTTCTGGAACTGCTATCGCTTCGTAAGCATCAAGAGTTGTTTTTGATGTTACATCTGTTTCAATTGCCAAATCAGGAGGCGGATCATTTGGTTCCAGTTTGCGACGACCAATCATTCTTTGGTAATTTTGGATGTAGAAGCAAGCATCTGGTTCTACCCCCGCTATATTTTCCCGCTTAAAGGTAGTTGAACCGAAGGGTTCATAACTTTTCCCGGCGATCTTCAGCAATATTTTGACAATATCCGAAATTAAGTCCTTTGATTTTTCGTGTTCGGGTAGAGGAACCATAATTTCTAACGTAGACTTGCTGTAAGCAACTTGTAGCGATCGCTTTTCCCCCAGTTCTTGCAAGATAGACTCAAATCCCTTCCAGCTTACATTTTGAATAGATACTGTACTACCTGGTGCTAGCCGCATTTTGCTAACAGGTTTAACAACGGGAGATACAGCATTCATAAGCATTTTCCTTATAAAGGAACTATTCTGAAACTTGAGGCTGGATTAGCTTTAGCGTAACCTAATTAGATCGCTTAGAAGCTAGTTGCAACAATTTTCCTCCATTCCCTAAACTATTTATTTCTACGTACCAGCATTTGGTAAGTTAGTACATAATCTGAAACAATAACAGTAAAAACAAAGAGGGGATTACGTTGAGTCACAATCCAGATGCCATAGCCCCCCACGGTGGACAGTTGGTTAACCGTATCGCCACACCAGAACAAAGGGCAGAGTTTCTCTCAAAAGCTGACTTTTTGCCACGAGTGCAACTAGACGATCGCGCCGTTTCGGATGTAGAAATGATTGCGATCGGTGCTTTTAGTCCACTCACGGGTTTTATGAACCAAGAAGACTACGATCGCACTGTTACAGAAATGCGACTAGCTAATGGTCTTGTGTGGTCAATCCCGATTACACTATCGGTCAGCGAAGAAGTAGCTTCCCCCTTGCAAGAAGGTGGCTTAATTCGTCTGGATAACTCCAGAGGTGAATTTATTGCAGTTTTGCAACTTACGCAAAAATATAACTACGACAAAACCCGCGAAGCCATTAATGTCTACCGCACTGATGATGTCAAACATCCAGGCGTGCAGGTACTCTATAACCAAGGTACTGTACATCTGGCGGGTGATATTTGGCTGTTGCAGCGCGAACCTCATCCCCAGTTTCCCACTTACCAAATAGATCCAGCTGCCTCACGGCAACTATTTAAAGATAAGGGTTGGAAAACAATCGTTGGTTTCCAAACTCGCAACCCCATCCACCGCGCCCATGAATATATTCAAAAGTGCGCTTTAGAAATTGTTGATGGTCTATTTTTGCACCCATTAGTCGGGGCGACAAAAGAAGATGATATTGCTGCCGATGTGCGGATGCGCTGCTATGAAATTTTGCTGGAACATTACTACCCCTTAGACCGGGTAACTTTGGCAATTAATCCAGCCGCAATGCGCTATGCTGGGCCTCGTGAAGCAATATTCCATGCTTTAGTCCGCAAAAACTACGGCTGTACTCACTTTATCGTCGGACGGGATCATGCTGGCGTTGGTGACTATTACGGTACTTACGATGCACAGTATATCTTTGATGAATTTGCCCCAGGTGAATTGGGCATTGTGCCGATGAAATTTGAACACGCTTTCTACTGCACGCGTACTAAGCAGATGGCAACATCTAAAACTAGTCCCAGCAGGCCAGAAGAACGCATTCACCTATCGGGGACAAAAGTTAGGGAAATGCTGCGGCGCGGCGAGTTACCTCCACCAGAATTTTCTCGTCCAGAGGTAGCGGCTGAGTTAGCGCGGGCAATGCGGATAGAAGTACCTGTTTAGGGAATTGGGAATTGGGCATTGGGCATTGGTAAATAATTAATAGTTATTCTTCCCCTGCTCCCTCATCTCCCCGCTCCCCACACTTTTGTAACTTTACAATACAGAGTTCAGCCCTGTAAGCTGCTAGCTAATGGGCTTAGGGCTGATAGCTAATTATGAAACGCCGCACGTTTTTACATAAAATTGGCTCAATACTCGCGGTATTGGGAGTAACGGAAGCTGAGTGGTTGACTTTAGGAAATCGCTATTATCAGGCTTTGGCACAACCCAACTCGCGCAAGTTGGCATTGTTAATAGGTATTAACCAATACTCCAAAATTGCAAATCTCAGTGGTTGTCTGACAGATGTAGAACTGCAAAGAGAACTTTTGATTAACCGCTTTGGTTTTCAAGGGTCAGATATTCTAACCTTAACTGAGGAACAAGCCAGCAGGGAATTCATTGAGGCGGCTTTTTCGGATCATCTGGGCAAACAAGCTAAACCTGGTGATACAATTTTTTTCCACTTTAGCGGTTATGGCACTCGTGTCAAATTGGAAACATCGCCAGATACAATCCAAGATGCTCTGGTGACAGCTAATGTAGCTCTTGACTTACAAGATGACAAAATAGTCAATCATATATTAGAAGAAACTCTACTGCTATTATTGCGATCGCTCTCCACAGACAAAGTAACAGCAGTATTGGATACTAGCTATGATGCTCCTAACACAGTAATAGGATTAAAAACTCGTGCCCTTCAGGAGTCAGCAGCAAAGCTAGCAACTGAAGAACTCGACTTTCTCAAACAACTTAAAACTCAGAAGTTATCCAACACTCCGATTGTTTTAGCAGCTACCTCAGAACCAAAGCAGCCAGCAAGAGAAGGTCTTTTTTCTGGTTTTAGTGCTGGGTTATTCACCTACGCCTTGACGCAGTATTTGTGGGAATTCACGCCAGCCACCAAAATTCAAGTCGCCCTTTCCCACGTGGAAAATTCTCTATATAAATTAGGTAGTAAACAGCAACCAGCATTATTAAGTAGTCAGAAAAATCCAGATATAACGTCTCTACAGCCAGACGGTATCATTGGTGCAGAAGGCGCGGTGAGTGATATTGAAGAAGACGGTAAAACCGTGCATCTGTGGTTAGGAGGATTACCCCCACAAGTGCTGCTATACTACGGAGTGAATTCTAGGTTTACACTACAGACAAAAGAGCAATTAGTATTGCGATCGCGCACTGGGTTAACAGCAAAAGCGCAAATTTACAAAATTGAAGATGCAAATCCCCTACAAATCGGGCAACTCGTCCAAGAAGCAGTCCGGGTATTACCCCGAAATATCAATTTAACAATAGCTTTTGATACTGGATTAGAAAGAATTGAGCGGGTAGACGCTACAAGTGCCTTTGCGGGATTTTCCCATATATCTACCGTAGTTCTAGGTGAAAAACCAGCTGATTATGTATTTGCCAAGCTACAGGAAACTCCCAGTCGTTATGGTCTATTTTCTCTTGGGGGCGAGCCAATTCCCAATACCACGGGGGAAGTAGGAGAAGCAATAAAATTAACAGTGCAAAGGTTAGCGCCAAAATTATCAACCTTGCTAGCAGCCAAGTTATGGCGACTTACAGAAAATGGAGGTTCTTCTCGCTTGGCTCTCAAGGCAAACTTAGAAATAATTAATAATATATCGCCTCGCGTCGTCATGCAGCGCGAAACAGTCAGAACCTTCAAAAGTGAAACTTCGATTAAAAAATCAGTACAGACGCGATCAATCGCGTCTCTCCCCACTCCTATTGTGCCTATCGGTAGTCGAATGCAATATCGAGTGGAAAACCAGAGCGATCGCCCAGTATATTTAATCTTACTGGGATTAAACAATAATCATACAGCAGTTGCCTTCTACTCTTGGGAAACTTCCCAAGAACCACATACTACCGACATCAAGCCTATCCTCCAAGAAGTCGTCATCGCCCCTGGTGAAAGCCTCACCTTACCCCAAACTAATGCTGCTTCCCAATGGGTGATTTCAGGGCCAGCTTCTGAGTGCGAACAACAACTTATTTTTAGTCCTGTCCCCTTTAGGGAAACTCTAGCCGCCTTGAGTACTGCTAAGTATTCCACAGTCGAACAACGGACGATTGGCCCATTGTTGAATCCCTTAGACGTTGCACAAGCCTTGCTGCAAGACTTGCATAACGCCAGCACCCTCAAAACTGAGATGAACAGCACAGCAACCGACTCATATATCTGGGATGTGAATAATTGGGCAAGTCTTAGCTTTAGTTTTCAAGTTGTGTGACTTGGAAAATTTTTTATCGAAACAGAATTGATTCGGAATTATAACTGAAAAAGCGGATAATAGCACAGCGTAAAGCCTTCTCTACGATGTATAGCAACTCTTATGAGGGTCTTGATTCTGGCTCTTGTTAGCAAAGTGGGGCGTAGCCCATTCTGACTTCTGAATTCTTTTTCAAACCAGCATAAGCTAAAAGTTTTTATGACTTTAGTTATACTCCTATTGATTACGCTGAGTGTTAAAACTGAGTGTTTGACTCATAAAATATCTCAACTGAATTCAGTCGCCAGCAGGATGAGACTCAGCACAATATTTTTTACACTAAATGTTATAAACAACCTGGAAACAACATAGTATGCCTCTTCATAAACTTGAACATTTTGATCCAAACTATCGAGAAACTTTTGGTGGAGACGATGTTAAATCACTGATTCTTTATACTGAGGGAGGAGACAGAGTTGGCTCAGTAGCTGATGTTTTAGTTGATGATGATGGTCGTTTTCGATATTTAGTTATTGACACAAGCGGAGATTTTTCTGGTAAAAAAATCTTATTACCAATTGGTCTTTCCCGGATTGATTATCCTGCCAAACGTGTCTATGTTGATGGGTTAAGCAGACAACAAGTAGAAGGTTTAGTTGAGTACAAAGAAGATACAATCTTTGATCACGATTACGAAGAAAAAGTACGTAGTGGATTTCGTTCTCCAACTAGCGGTGTAACTTACGATCGCAATACATACAATTACCAGACAGAACCAGCTTTATACGGACTGAATGAGCAATCTCATCAAACTTTCAAACTCTATGAAGAACGGTTGATTGCAAATAAACAGCGCATCAAAACCGGAGAAGTAACGGTTGGTAAACACATTGAAACAGATACTGCAAGTGTTACAGTACCTATCCAAAAAGAACGAGTTGTAATTGAGCGAGTTGTGCCAACAGAAGCAGGAAACGTTGTAGATACCAATGAACTTAAGTTTCAAGAAGGTGAAGTTGCACGCATAGAAGTGTACGAAGAAACGCCTGATATACGTAAAGAAGCCTTTGTGCGTGAAGAAGTCCGAGTCAAGAAAGTCGTAGAAAGGGATATAGTGGAAGCACAAGACACCATTCGTCGAGAAGAGTTAGATGTTGATACTGCGGGTAATTTACATGTGAATGAACATGGCAGTACTACACATGAAGCGATTTAAGGGGATTGGATTTTTTTAAAGTTGTAGAGACGGGGGATGTTAGCGTAGCGAAGCATTTCCGATAACGTCTCGTAGAGAAGCCCAGGTCAATTTACCATCTCTACAGTATTTTAATTACAACCAAAATTCCTAATTTCTTAAATTTGTTTGGTGAAAATTCGCGGTGTTTATATCCCCGACTTCTTTAAAAAGTTGGGGATATAAATTTTAAATTATCATTCATTTAGGACTGCTTTTATCTGCCATCAAGAAAAAGAACTATAACTTTTGGTTATTTAACTATTGAAATAATTCATTCGACAGAAGGATGTAAAGAAGTAAAGAAATTTTTATCATAAATGCTATGAATTGAAAAGAAAAATATTGAGGTTAAATAATAATGGTACTTTACAAATTAGAAGATTTTGAGCCTAACTATCGTGATGCATTTGAAGGCCACGATATTAGCGGACTTGGGGTTTATACACAAGGAACTGATGAAAAAATTGGTACTGTCAGCGATGTTTTAGTTGACGAAGAAGGTCATTTTCGCTATCTAGTTGTTGACTTAGGCTTCTGGATTTTTGGTAAAAAAGTATTACTACCAATTGGTCGTGCCCGTATCGACTATAACGTTGATCGTGTCTACACAATTGGCTTGACTAGAGAGCAAGCAGAAGATTTACCTGAGTTTAATGAACGTCAAGCGCTTGATTACGATTACGAAGAACGGGTGCGTGGCGTATATCGTCAACCAGCAAATTCCACCAATACTTTAGATGCATCAGCACCTGTAGAAGCATCAATACCTGTAGATACAACCTATCAACCAGCGACGACTACGCCAATTTATAATCGTGATAGCTACAATTACGAACATGAGCCTTCTTTATTTGGGTTAAATGAGCAAGATCATCAAACTCTGAGATTGTATGAAGAACGGCTGATTGCCAGTAAACATCGCCAAAAAACTGGAGAAGTATCGATTGGCAAGCGTGTTGAAACTGATACTGCACGGGTTGCAGTGCCAGTAGAAAGAGAGCGAGTTGTAATTGAACGTGTAACTCCAGCAGATGCAGGTACTGCCGTTTCTGGACGCGAAGCAAATTTCCGTGAAGGCGAAGTTGCTCGTCTAGAAATTCACGAAGAAACTCCTGATGTTCGTAAAGAAGCATTTTTGCGTGAAGAAGTCAGAGTTAGAAAGGTGGTAGATCAAGACACAGTTGAAACGCAAGAAACTGTGCGTCGTGAAGAGCTAGATGTGAATTCTGGTAATCTTCCCATTGAAGAACGCTAACCAAATATAGTCATTAGTTAATCGCTAATGGCTAATAATTAATTCGACACAGTACAGGTAAAGCTAATTCAACAGCTTTACCTGTGCTTCCAATAGCTTAAAATGAGCAATACATTTAATTTAGCTAAGTAAAAAGCAGTTCATAAACTTTGCATATTATGAATAGCCAACCGATGACAAAAAACATTGGACAGGCAAACGGTAATTCTGGCACTAACACCTCAATAGCAGATTTGAAAAAGAGGGTGAAGAATTTTGCTGTGTTCGATAACCAAGGTCAGCTAGTAGGAGTAGTTCATGATTTAATTGTGGATACTAATAGACGGCTAAACCTAGTTATATCAAACCAGGTCAATCAACAAACTCTAGAATATGGCGAGCAGTTAGTCGATAAACATCCTTCTTTTTTTCGATTGCAGAGCCAGAGAATCAAAAAAATTGACAAGCCGACTAAATCTGTTTTCATAGACTTCAACAAATCAGAAATCGAATATATGCCTGAATATTCAGAAGCAGAAAAAATCGGCGATGTCTACGAGGGGCTACGCCTAGACAACCCAACTGAGCAATTGGTTAACAATCAAACTCAAAATAGCGCAGTTGAGCCAGTGGATTTAGAAGAGGTCAGCGAAGAACAGATTATTCGTCTACTAGAAGAACGACTAGTTGTTGAAAGCAGCAAGCGAAAAGTTGGTGAGGTGATTGTTCGCAAAGTCATCGAAACCCAGATGATCCAAGTTCCTGTCCGGCGTGAAAAGCTGATTGTGGAACAAATTAGCCCAGAACACAAACAACTTGCAGAAATTGATTTAGGTCAAGAGGAAATTGCTAATGTTGACTTGACTGGAGTAGAAAGACTTGAAGGTACATATTTTGAAAGCGGTTTAACAATAAGCGGCGAATTTAACTCGCCGAAAACTGCTAGTTTATTGTTGAATGCGATCGCACTAGAACAAAATCATGGCTGCAATCGGGTGCGTGTTACCATTGCTGTTGAAGATGAGTCACACAAGAATAAATACCAGGAGTGGTTTGATCGCTGTTCGAAAGATCAATCACCCAAGCTGTAAAAATAAGTTTCTAGCAGATAAATTAGTAGGATGGGCATTGCTCATCCTATTTTTTTTGCTGATTTAATCACTTCAGCTCAGAGAGTGTCAAAATACTAAGCAGTTGCCGTTCTTTTGGCTACTTGCAATGAAATTTCGACTGAAGAGACTTTCACGGAAAAAACAACAGCGTCTGATTTTACCTATTCAGATTCAAGTTCGAGACGGAAAATTTGAGATTATGGGTATGGGTGTATGGCATTCTTACTGGCGCGATCCCTACCATTTGCTGTTAACGATTCCCTGGGCTGGCTTTCTACTGCTGATTTGTACTTTCTATATAACTATCAATGCTCTATTTGCCCTAGCTTACTTGATAGGAGGAGATTGTATTGCCAACGCCCGACCAGGCTCTTTTTTAGATGTCTTTTTCTTTAGCGTGCAAACCCTAGCATCTATCGGCTATGGGGCGATGTATCCCAAAACAACTTACGCCAACATTATTGTCACCATTGAAGCAATGATTGGTTTGGTGGGAATTGCCGTGATGACGGGGCTAGCCTTTGCTCGATTTTCCCGACCTACAGCTAGGGTGCTTTTTAGTCGTGTTGCTGTAATTACACCTCATGATGCAATGCCAACTCTCATATTTCGCACCGCTAATCAGCGTCGCAATATGATTCTAGAGGCGCAGATGCGAGTCTACTTAATGCGCGACGAAATAACTCTAGAAGGGCAATTTATGCGTCGGTTCTACGATCTCAAACTGTTAAGGAACCAAACACCTAGTTTCACCTTAAGCTGGTCAGTGATGCATGTCATTGATGAGTTTAGTCCTCTATATGGGATGACACCAGAATCCTTAATCCAGACAAATACTATCTTGATTGTCTCTTTGAGTGGCATTGATGAAACAGTTGCACAGGTAGTCCATGCCCGTCATACTTATGCTGCTAATGAAATTTTGTGGAATAATCAATTTGCCGATATCTTCTACCACGCACCTGATGGACATCGCTACATTGATTACAACCGCTTTCACGATGTTTCACCTTTAGATGAAATCCTTTAAATGTCTGAAACTTACTCAGAAGTCTGATTGTCTGATAATTGTAAGGCTTTAACGACGACTCGACCATTTTCAACTACAGTGCAATTTTTAACCATACTTTTGCTGTGGTTAACTGGTACATCCTGACACTGTTTCTGGTGGGAGATATTTTGCTCCTGTTGTTGGTTGAGGACGACAATACAACAGGCGGAGGGGGAAAAGGACATATAAAGTATTTTGATCTCTATATCTATTATCGCGCTACTGATGATGTTTGGCTGAAAAATTTGCTACCCATCTGTTTTGATTAAAACCAATTAAATATAGTTCCAACAAAAAAGCGCCCCCCATCACTGGAGGGCGCTTTTTATTTAGCTAATCTTCAGAATTAACCGTTGATAGCAGGAGCAGTCATTGCTACAGGAGTAATTTCACCAGCAGCTAAGTCTAGGGGGAAGTTGTGAGCGTTACGCTCGTGCATTACTTCCATACCCAAGTTAGCGCGGTTGATTACGTCTGCCCAGGTGCTGATAACGCGACCTTGAGAGTCAATGATTGATTGGTTGAAGTTGAAACCGTTCAGGTTGAACGCCATCGTGCTGATACCCAAAGCGGTGAACCAGATACCGACGACAGGCCAAGCTGCTAAGAAGAAGTGCAGTGAACGGCTGTTGTTGAAGGAAGCGTATTGGAAGATCAAACGACCGAAGTAACCGTGGGCTGCAACGATGTTGTAGGTTTCTTCTTCTTGACCGAATTTATAACCGTAGTTAAGAGACTCGGTTTCGGTGGTTTCACGCACCAAGGAAGAAGTTACTAGAGAACCGTGCATTGCAGAGAACAAGGAACCGCCGAATACACCAGCCACACCTAACATGTGGAAGGGGTGCATCAAAATGTTGTGTTCTGCTTGGAACACAATCATGAAGTTGAAGGTTCCAGAGATACCCAAAGGCATACCATCAGAGAAAGAACCTTGACCGATTGGGTAGATCAAGAATACTGCGGTAGCAGAAGCCAAAGGTGCGCTGTAAGCTACGCAGATCCAAGGACGCATACCTAAGCGGTAAGAAAGTTCCCACTGACGACCCAGGTAGCAAGCGCAACCGATCAAGAAGTGGAAAACTACCAATTGGTAAGGGCCGCCGTTGTACAACCACTCATCTAAGGAAGCAGCTTCCCAGATTGGGTAGAAGTGCAAGCCGATAGCGTTGGAGGAAGGAACAACTGCACCAGAGATGATGTTGTTTCCGTAGATCAAGGAACCTGCGACTGGTTCACGGATACCATCAATGTCTACTGGAGGTGCTGCGATGAAGGCAATTACAAAGCAAGCAGTAGCTGCTAGTAGGGTTGGGATCATCAGTACACCAAACCAACCAACATATATACGGTTGTCAGTGCTGGTAATCCACTCGCAAAAGCGATCCCAAACGTTAGCGCCAGAGCGCCGTTGTAAGGTTGTGGTCATTGTTTTATAAGTGCTATTTTTTGTTAAAAATGGAACAAGCAGATTTTCTTTTGCCTGTTGAATTACAGTCTACATGAAATTACTTGGACGCGATCTTTGGCTTAATATTCTGTAATAGAATTCTTTAACAAGATCGTCGAAATGTAAAGTTTTTCTACTATAAATAATAGTGATAAAAGTAAGCGATTAAAGCTTTCTAAGCTATTGCAAAATTAAACCGATCGCCTAGTTTATTCTCTTTACATTCCGTTACAAATAGCCAGGATAAATTGTAACGAAATAATAAGTTGTAAATTGTCTTATGTTGCAGTTCATTGTTTCTAGAAACTTAAAAATCAAAGTAGATATAGGGCAAACTGCCTTCAGGAGCTAATAACCAAACAGCATAGAAACATAGAGGGACAAAGACAAGCTTAATGGGCCAGTTAAACTCTAACTTCAGCATCCGGTTAAAGGCATAGACTACAGCCATCAGAGCAGCTAAAGTTAGCAGCACCCAAGTGAGTTGGTATTGGCTAATATTTAAAGCATCCACATAGACCTTTTGAGCAAACTGGGCATCAGCAGGATAACGCCAAAGGTGTCGGATTACTAAAGAAGAGTCTTGGAGATTAGGTAGACGGAACCAAATCCAAGAGGTAAAAACCATCAGTTGGGTCAAAAACCAAGCGACGAAGATACCTAGAGGATTTTGCCAGAATTGCTCCAGATTTTCAAAGCGATCGCTCATAGCATCTGTAAGTCGATGAACCACCAAGGCTAACCCGTGGAATATGCCCCAAACTACATAACCTAAAGCAGCCCCGTGCCAGATACCAGCGATTAGCATCACAGTAAATAAATTCCAGCAGGTGCGGATTAAACCCCGACGCGAACCACCCAAAGGAAAGTAGACATAGTTACGTAGCCAATCTCCGAGAGTGATATGCCAGCGCCGCCAAAATTCTCCAATACTGGTGCTGAAGTAGGGAAAATCAAAATTTTCAGGTAGAACCAAGCCGAAAAGTAAGGCACTACCACGGGCAATATCTACGTAACCGTTGAAATCTAGATATAACTGCAAACCGTATGCGAATGTTGCTAACCAGAGATCGGTACTACCGGCCCGTTGTAAGTTACCAAAACATAAATCGACAAAAATTCCTAGGTGGTCTGCAAAAATACCTTTTTTGACTGCACCTCTAGCAATTAACCACAGTGCCTCTGCTACTCTATCGGCACTGGGAAAGTCTAACGTATTGAATTGATTTGCTAAGTTGTGGTAGCGCGTAATCGGGCCGGAAATCAGTTTGGCGAAGAATAATTTATAAGTGGCAAATTTAAGAAACTGATCGGTAGCAGGCGCACCACGATAGACATCTATTAGATAGGCAATACACTCAAAAGTGAAAAATGAAATTCCCAAAGGTGCAATCAATTTAAAAGAGCTATCTGGTGAGTTTGCTTGGATATTGAAAACAAACTTAAATAGAGGGGTTAGATACTTAAAAGCTAATAATAGTAAGACATTTAGAGTTATACCCAACCACAAAACTTTTAAACGACGGCGATTCCAGTCACCTTGGGCAAATTGCCACTCTTCATTAGAAATTTGCCAGTCAAGAGAATGTTTTCCTGGTGATGTATTTTTCCCAATCTCTAGCCCCAAACGGAAATTGATAAACGTCAATGCTAATAGCAATGGTATGTACTGGATATGCAAAGATGCGTAGAAAACCAAACTAGCAATTAGCAGCGTCCATAATCGTAATTTCTGTTGTGCTAAAGACCAGTAAATTCCTAAAACACTCAACAAGAAAAGACCATAAAAAATTGATATAAAGTTCATTTTTTAGTCATTTGTTATTTGTCATTTGTCATTGGGCATGGGGCATTAGGCATTGGGCATTAATTATTCTCTTTGTCCCCTTGTCCTCTTGTCCCCTTGCCTCCCCTACTCCCCACTTACCTACTTCACTGGCCAGGGAATCATCGGATCATTAGCCAGCTTTTTGGAGACTTCGTATGCTCCAAAGCGGTTAAGGTGGCTGGGATCAGAGAAGTAGTCATGTGCTTTGGGCCACTTTTGGCTCAGATCCCGATAAATAAAATTGGGATTAGTAGCTAGACGCAACATATATTGCTGAAATTGTTGCTCATATTGTCTACGCACTGGATCTAAATAATCTGCCGTGAGAGGCATATTGACAAACACTAAGGAAATTTTCTGAGACTGGGTAAACTGAAGCACTTCTTGAAGAGCAGCATCTTGCTGTCCTTCTACTTGGAAAGATTTATAGTCGTTGTCGTAATTTCCGGTAACTCTAGAATGTTTTTGATAGTATCTAGCAGGATTGAAGCGAATAGACAAAGGTAGAAAGCCATCAAAATCAACTGCTTGCTGGGAAATACTCTCATCTGAAGTTCCATCTGTTAGCTGTTTTTGTGATGCAACTGTCTGATTACTACCAAATATAAGCAATTGTTTTTGCAATAAGCCTTTAATTTGGTCGCGGTTTTGATAGCTAGCAGAAAGAGATGCTAGACCCTGATTTAACGAATCATTGACAGCTTGATATGTGCTAATCTCCTGTTTTTCTTCTTTTACCTTCTCTTCTGGCGAACTTTCCTGATTTTCGGGCGATTCGCTGCTATTTGCGATTTTTGGGTTCTTTTGTAATGCTTGCTTATAACCAGCTGATGCAGCGATGGATTTAAAGGTAATGTCTTCGCGTCCACCGTTGAAAGCACGGGCCCCATCCGCCCAGAGAATTATTTTAGGCAGTTCTGATGGTTCCAGTACGTGACGAAGCACAAAGTCTACAACTTGTGCAGTAGCACCGTTGATCCCAAAGTTAAACACGTCAATATTGGGATAGCCCTGAGTCGCTAAAGCTTTAGAAAGTTCTGCTGGATCTACTCCTCTGAGGGCGCGGGAAGAGCCAATAATCAACACATCGGGCGGTGTACCAGTTCTCGCTAAACGTTGTTTATACAGTGCTAGCTGCTCATCTAACTGTCTGACATTGAAACTTGGCATTTGCGATCGCGCTGCTAAAAGAATAGCTGTTGCGGTTGCTTTTTCTTTCAGTGGTGCGGCTGCCAAATTCTTTGTCGAAGTATCATCACTTTGAGTAAACTCAGAAGCATTAAATACAGAACTCTGATTTGCAGGAGATTTTGTTTTAGAACTGCTGCTAAAAAATACCGTTTTCTCACTCTGAGTTTTTTCAGATGTTAAAGATGCCTTTTGTCCAGATGATGAAGGTAAAACACTGGCAACTTTTGGCAAACTCGGTTTAGTCTGTGCAGTAATTCGACCCAATACCCAATCAGTTTGGAGAGTGAGTAATAATCCCAGTGTCCCCCAAACTAGAGCAATCTTAAGTCCTTGATCGTCAGGATTTTCTTCTGCTAACTGGTGGCTTTCGGTAAATAGCTGGCTTTTTAACAGGAACTTTTTCGCGGTTGCACTCGCCGTTGCTATCCAATCTCGCGCTACTTCTGTTACAAAACTTTGAACTTCTTCTGTTGTTAAGTCTGGGCGCAAAATTGGTTCACTAGTCTCAGAGGGTATCAAATCATCGACGTATTTAGAAGTGGCAGCGAATTCTGGTGTTGCTTCTGGTACTAAACGTTGGCGATGTTCAAGATCAACGCCATAGTGCCAAAAAGGTTCTTTATTCCCAGCCCGGCGACCGTATATACGTATCCCCATAATACCGGGAATTTTCAAATGGCGGATAAACTGCGTAATTTTACTTGCTACTTGTTGACGACCTGGACAAACAGGTGCATCACACATGATGTGCAGTAAATCATTTTTGTTCAGTAAGAGGACGCGAATTCCACCTGTCAATAAACGCCAATCTAGGTCAGGATTGAGTAAACGCTCCAGTAAAAATGTGATGGCTGGTTCATCGCCAGTATTAGCTAAATCTAGCGGTGATGTGGCAAAGGCGGGATAGGTTGTGGCGGGTAAAGCTAGCCAATCAATCCAAGTGGGTTGCTTGTCGCCTGCTTTTTGCCCGTAGATGGTGGCGGCGAGAATGCCTTGAGGTGCGATCGCTTCTAACTGGGGTACAATCGCCTCTAAGCACACTGCCTTGTCTGGGATTGGCGCAGTTCCTAAAGGATCAAAAGCTGGCGTACAAAAGATGTGTAGAGTTGATTCTTTCAGAGAAGCTTGGACAGCAACTTTTAATCCTGACAATACCTCAGTTAATAGCCGAGCGATCGCTTGGATATCACCCCAACGCGCCCATTCTTTCAGCATTACCTCTGATGGGGTCAAATCGACACGCAGCAACCAATCAGGGGCAGTTTCGCCGCTTACCTGGGAAACAATTACGGCATCTTGGTAGCCAGAAAGCTTGAGATAACGCAACTTCTCTGCTATTGGTTCTGCAAGCAATGAGGCATCAGGGCTATAGCTCGACTGGCAAAATATCCACAGGCGGTTTTCTTCCGGCTGAGAGTTCTTTGGCTGATATGGCTTAATCTTTGCCTGTACCGATACACCTAACGTACTCAAAGTTTCGCTGAGATATCTAGCGATCGCCTCTGGGTTCCCTTGGCGTGCCAAACTTTCGTTAGAGACAATTAGCGCCCCACCCGACTGTTTTGATTTTTCCGCATCTGCTAGCAAGGCTTGCTCCACTTGCTCAAGATGCTTATCTATTTGATTTAAGTAAACCCGATGGCACCATTTGGGGCGCTGTTCCCCTTTTCTTCGGCCATAGACAAATACTTGATATATTGAGGTTTGTTCGCTGCTTGTGAGAATATCTAAGTTTGTTTGCTGTAATGCTTGCAGCAAATCAGACAAAGTACGCCAACGCTGCGGACATTCAGTACCTTCACAAAGAATATGAAGGTCATTTCCCCGTAACCGGACTTTCACCCCGAAAGTGTTAATCCCTGTGGCTTGGCTCACCCATTGCACTAAGGATTGCTGGCGATCTGGTAATACTGTTTTCATGGGAAGTTAACTTTACAGGAAGCGATGGTTGGGGGATAGTGCCTGCACTTGTAAACTAGAACCATAGGTCTATCACACTCTGACGTTTTTTTTTAACAATTTTGTTACCTTCGTAGCTTACAAAATCGGCCAAGATAGTCTTGTACAGGTTGTAAGTCTGACTAATATTGAGTTTTGCGTTTATTTTACTAATAGGGAGTCATAAATCAGAAGTTAGGAGAAACGCGATTAATCGCGTTTGTACAAGAGAGACACGATTTTGCGTCTGTACAGAAGCCAGGAGTCAGAATAATTCTATATGACTGGCTAATGACTTGTCCTTTAAAGCTAGACTTGCGTTTCATTGCGCTAACGCCCCTAATAGGTGAAATAACCAACAAGCTTATCTCATTTCAACTCCATCCCTCGATTGTTGGATTCATCCTAATTCCTAAGTAAGTTGGCGCAAAAAAACCAAGTATATTACGAAACGTAAATAGGTTTAAAGCCCTTACCAATGACCAATGACAAATGACTCCTAAATCAATTCCCATAACCAAAAATTAGCAATGCCTCCTGCCAACCAAGAACCCTCAACTAACCCGCCATCCCATCTCGATTTATTTACCATTCCCCAATCGTTCCTTTTACAAATAGGTACAGCGTCTATATTACTGCTGCTCATTACCGGAAAAACCACCGTAAGGGCACTAGAAAGCATAGGGGAAGCCAGTGAAGAATTGTTTCGAGGCGATCGCCTACCCATTCTCGACTTCCCAGAGGAGCGCGAAACTAATCAAACTTAGAAAATATACACCGAATAATTATTTGCTCAGGAATAACCCGATGAGCATTCAGTAGAAAACCTAGAAGCGTAAACAGTTATTAGCTTTACAAGATAGAGAATATGGGTTCCCTTTTATACTCTTCGTCTCAAACTGCGGATATATACCCGGTGTCGGAATTATTTTTGCGTCATCGTCTCCAGGTAGTGGAAGAATTGTGGGAGTCTGTTCTCCGGCAAGAATGCGGTCAAAACATGGTAGACTTGTTGCGGCAGTTGCGCGATTTGTGTTCGCCAGAAGGACAGGCAACAAATGACCAAGCATCCTCAGCCGTCAAATTAATTGAACAACTAAATATCAACGAAGCAATCCGCGCGGCTCGTGCTTTCGCTCTGTATTTTCAGCTGATTAACATCATAGAGCAGGAATACGAGCAAAGGCAGCAATTGAGCCGCTATGAGGCAGAAACAGAGCCTACAGATGCAGAAAGAGCATCTAATGTCAATTACTCGTCCAATCAAAGAGAAGATGATGCGCCTGTTAGCAAGGGAATAGCAGCAGAATTGCTGGCAAAGAATTATCTCGAAAAAGCGCAAGTCAAACCAAAAGGGACTTTCGCTGCTTTGTTTCCCTATTTATTCAAATTGAATGTACCACCCCAACAAATTCAACGTCTCATTGCTCATCTGGATGTGCGCTTAGTTTTCACAGCACACCCGACGGAAATTGTTCGTCATACCATCCGAGATAAGCAGCGACAGGTGGTACAACTCTTGCAAAAACTGGATACCTTAGAAAACCATGCTGGTGGTACAGGTGGCGGATATGCTTGGGAAGCAGCAGATGTCCGCGAACAATTGCTCGAAGAAATTCGCCTCTGGTGGCGCACCGACGAACTTCACCAGTTCAAACCTACTGTCCTAGATGAAGTAGATTATGCCCTACACTACTTCCAAGAAGTTTTATTTGATGGCATTCCCCAACTTTATAAACGTTTCAAACATACGCTATCCAATACCTTTCCGTGGCTAGAACCACCAAGTAAAAACTTTTGTTCTTTTGGCTCTTGGGTCGGCTCAGATAGGGATGGGAACCCATCAGTTACACCAGAAATCACCTGGCAAACAGCTTGCTATCAGCGCAAAATGGTGCTGGGGAGATATATTCAGTCAGTGAAAAATCTGATTGAATTGTTGAGTGTGTCGATGCACTGGAGTGATGTCTTACCAGATTTGCTGGAATCTCTAGAGTTAGATCAGTCCCAGTTGAGTGAGGTATATGATGCACTGGCGCTGCGTTATCGGCAAGAACCCTATCGGCTGAAACTCGCTTATGTACTGAAACGGCTAGAAAATACTCGCGATCGCAATCTAGCTTTGTACAATCGGGAAACGCCAAAAAATCAAGATAGTCCCCTGTATCGTTCGGGAGACGATTTTTTAGCAGAACTGCGGATGATTCAGCGTAACTTGACAGAAACAGGTTTAAGCTGTCGAGATTTAGAAAATCTCATCTGTCAGGTAGAAATTTTTGGTTTTAACTTGACACAGCTAGATATCCGTCAAGAATCATCCCGCCATGCTGATGCGCTGGATGAGATCCTACAATACCTGCAAATATTACCTCAACCTTACAACGAACTATCTGAGGAGCAAAAAGTAGCTTGGCTCACAGGAGAACTGCAAACCCGCCGGCCATTAATTCCAGCAGAATTGCCATTTTCTGAAAAAACCAACGATGTAATTGAAACTTTTCGCGTCGTGCGATCGCTGCAACAAGAATTTGGTCTAAATATCTGCCAAACTTACATTATCAGCATGTGCCGCGACGTGAGCGACGTGCTGGAAGTATTACTGTTAGCCAAAGAAGCCAGACTTTTTGACCCCGCCATAGCCGTGGGAACCATTCAAGTTGTCCCCTTATTTGAAACAGTAGAAGACTTACAACGCTCCAGAAGCGTTATGCGGAAACTGTTTGAACTCCCGTTATATCGCGCTTTGCTAGCCGGCGGCTACGAACAGGCAAAAGCAGAAGATACTGATGAAAATTCATCCTCCCTTGCCCCCCCTGCCTCCCCCTCCCCCCTCACCCCTAACTTGCAAGAAGTGATGCTGGGGTATTCTGACAGCAACAAAGACTCTGGTTTTTTAAGCAGCAACTGGGAAATTCATAAAGCCCAAAAATCACTGCAACAAATAGCAGAAGGCTACGATATAAATTTGCGGATTTTCCACGGACGCGGCGGTTCTGTAGGGCGGGGAGGTGGCCCTGCTTACGAGGCAATTTTGGCTCAACCGGGTCATAGTATCAATGGGCGAATCAAGATTACCGAACAAGGAGAAGTTTTGGCTTCCAAATACTCTTTGCTGGACTTGGCTTTGTACCACATGGAAACCATCACCACTGCTGTGATTCAAGCTAGCCTACTGCGAACAGGGTTTGATGATATTGAACCCTGGAATGAGATTATGGAAGAATTAGCAGCGCGATCGCGGCAACATTATCGGGCTTTAATTTACGAACAGCCTGATTTTGTTGACTTTTTTCATCAAGTAACCCCCATTGAAGAAATTAGCCAGCTACAAATTAGTTCTCGTCCAGCCCGTCGCCCATCTGGTAAGAAAGATTTAAGCAGTCTGCGAGCTATTCCTTGGGTATTTAGCTGGACGCAAACCCGCTTTTTACTTCCTTCCTGGTACGGCGTTGGCACAGCGTTACAAGAGTTTTTGAACGCAGAACCAGAAGAACACTTGAAATTAATGCGCTACTTTTACGTTAAGTGGCCCTTTTTCAAGATGGTGATTTCTAAAGCCGAGATGACTTTGGCAAAAGTAGATATGCAAATGGCACATCACTACGTTCAGGAATTGTCAAAACCAGAAGATAAACTTCGTTTTGCCAAGGTTTTTGACCAAATTGCCAGCGAGTTTTATCTCACAAGAGATTTGGTGTTAAAAATCACCGATCACAATCAACTGTTAGATGGCGATCCTGTCTTGCAACGATCTGTGCAGTTACGCAATGGCACAATTGTCCCCTTGGGATTTATCCAAGTTTCCCTGCTCAAGCGCCTACGCCAGTCTATGAATACTAATGCCACTTCTGGAGTTATCCATTCTCGTTACAGCAAAGGCGAGTTACTGCGAGGTGCATTGTTAACTATTAATGGGATTGCAGCCGGGATGAGAAATACGGGTTGATTGCGAATGGGGAATTGGGGATGAGGAGGCAGGGGAAGCAGGGGGACAAGAGGTGAGAACTTGAAACAAGTCTTTCCCCTTGTCCCCAATTCTCCTTGTCCCCAAGTCCTCTTGCCCATGCCCAATGACAAATGACAAATGACAAATGACAAAAAATAGAATTTTCATTTGCACTTTTTTGGCACTATCATCAGGTTTTTTTGGTGCTTACACTAGTGGGCAAATCACCATAATGCTGCATAGGCAAAAGTGTCAAAACCAATCTTGGGGTTTCCAGGTGATGTGCAACGCTTGGATGACACCTGGAGCAATATGGCAAGGTAGCACAACAGGATTATGGACAGGAACTATTTTAGGGGCGTTTGTTGGGGGTTTGGTGACGCGACAAGCTCGTGATTAATCTGTTAAACGTGAGTTAGACGAACCTCTCCCTGCCTTGAACTAAAGTTCAAGTCTTCCCTCTCCGAATCGGAGAGGGAAGGTTTTGCCTAGTAAAACCAGGGAGCAATACTTTTTGGATAAACTCAACAATCTCTCTTTTGATCTGGGGAAAGGTTACTGGGGTTGGGTAAAGGTAAATTCAAACCCTTTTCCCCTTCCCCTTTCCCCCTTAACCGAAAAGTATTGAACCAGGGAGAGGTTTTTTGATTCAGACAATTGCAATTAACCCTCAGCAGGAGAAAGGTGTCAGCAAGGCTGGTAAAATCTACCCATAGCAAAGAAGAGCAAATCAAATCACTATGCCTACCGAAACTAACCCAGGGAATCAAACTACCACGGGTGCTGATGCTATTGATGAAGCGATCGCACAGGGAATTGATTTTGATGGTTCTCCCATTCCGCCTGCCAAATTAGAACTTTATGGTAAAGTCATGGCGCTAGAAGGCAATAGACAGCGCAGTGGCGTATCTAATACTATGCGATCGCGCATTGTGCGAATTGGTGCAAAGCACATTACCCAAGCAGAACTCGACCAATTACTTGTAGATGCTGGTTTCGCACCTCTAAAAGAAAAAGAAATTGCCTTTTTTTATAGCGGCAAATAGATATAGCAGCGCAGCACAGTCAGGGACTATATAATTCACGGCTACACAAACAAGTAAAATAGCCGTGAAATTACTGTAAATAAACGAACTATTAACCCATCCATAACCTATCCGTCATCGACAATCCGGTAATCTAAATTTCTCACCGAAAGGGCGTGGGCAAGGAGCTAATTCTCCAAAATGCGCTCACGATCCCAAAGAATAATCAAGGATAGAGATGATGACAAAGGTTGGGTACTCAGTGTTTCAATGCGTCACCACTGCGCGTTTGCTGCGTAAAATATGCTTACTGGCGCTGACTGTGCCGTTCCTGACAAGTTCTGCAATCGGTTTGGCGACTGCAAACGAGAGGAAGTACGAGTACGAGGGCGAGAACGAGACATACGCCATCGGACTTTGGGGCGATATGCCCTACTCGGATCTCCAAGCGACAACGGGAGTCCCGAACCTAATCGCTGATATGAACGCGCAAAACCTGGCCTTTACTGTCCACGACGGCGACCTGAAGGCGGGCAACTCTACGCCCGGCTCGGTAACACCGACCACGTGCAGTAATGAACTCTACACTCAGGCGCTCGGCTACTTCAACTCCCTGAAGGCACCAGCAGCCTTTACCCCAGGTGACAATGATTGGACTGATTGCGATCGCCCCTCAAATGGTGGATTCAATTCACGCGAACGCCTCGACTACCAGCGTCAGGTATTCTTCAGCACGAAGTTTTCCCTTGGGCAGCGTCGGTTAGTCCAAGAGGTGCAGACAACACCACTGTGTCTTGGTGCAACCGGTGCAGTACCATGTGTGGAGAATCGGCGCTGGACGGTCGGTAAGGTTACTTATGCGACACTCAATATCCAGGGTTCATGCAACAACCTGTGTGACACTGCGCCTGACCCGCAAGAGTATGCAGCGCGAAACACGGCTAATATTGCATGGATGAGAGAAACTTTTCAAGTGGCAAAGACACGCAATTCGGCTGCGGTCATGTTTATCTCCCAAGGCAATCCAGGGTGGGATCTGACCGACGGAACCAGAGCGCCTTTGCGCGATCCGAAGACGCTCGTGCAAACCGATGGACAGCCTGATGGTTTCAAAGACTTTTTATTAGCGTTCCGCGATGAGGCGATCGCTTTCCGTAAACCGATTGCCTACGTGGATGGTGACTCGCACTACTACCGTATTGACAAGCCATTTCTAGATGCTCAAGGCAGACGCATCGAGAACTTTACTCGTGTCGAGACATTTGGCGACAATGCGGCAAACGGCAACAACGATGTGAATTGGGTCAAAGTGACCGTAAATCCCCGTAGCCGAGAAGTGTTTTCCTATCAGCCACAGATTGTTCCCGGTAATCGAGTAGCGGTTCCGTCTCCTTAACGCCAAGCAGTTTCTAATTATTGGGAAATACAAACTTGAAGAAGAATTCAGAAGTCAGAATTCAGGAGTCAGAATTCAGGAGTCAGAATAAATCAGTCGGGGATTCAGACCCGCGACTGATTAAAGACCACCAAATCGTAGATTTAGTGGGGGTCTTAAACCCGGCTATTCAGACGCTCTCTACGAGACGCTGCGCGAACGTGGACTCGCTTTAAGCGAAGCCATGCCGAAGGCTTTACGCTGCGCTATCCGACACTCGCACAGAATACCCAACTGAATTCTGACTCCTGACTCCTGAATTCTGTTCGATAAAAGCCCAAAACTACAATTTTGAGTTTTCACGGCATAACCCAAACCTTGATTTTCCGGTATGGGCAATTTATGAATTGCCTATACTGCGTGTAGTTTTGCGTAAGCCCTATCCATACCTCACACATCCCAAATTGCCATCGATATTTTGGCTTCTTCAATATTTTCCTAATCTCGTCAAAAAGTGTATCTTCAGCAAGATATTGTCAACTTTCCCTTGCGTTTGAATTGGCACACAGTTATATCTACTTAAGTAACAGCTGAAACACTTGGAGAACACATGTCAGGAACTACGCCAAATTCAGAAATGTTATATCGAGTTCTCGGCAGTACAGGAGAGAAAGTTTCTGCGATTGGATTGGGTGGTTGGCACATCGGCTTGAAACACGTTGATGAGCAACTGGGTATCCGAATAGTGAGAACAGCGATCGATCGCGGCATCACCTTTATGGATAACAGTTGGGATTACAACGGTGGAGTCAGCGAGATTCGTATGGGAAAAGCGCTGCGCGATCGCTACCGCGATAAAGTTTTCCTGATGACGAAAATCGATGGACGCTCAAAAAAAGCAGCAGCACAGCAGCTAGATGAATCACTTCAACGCTTACAAGTGGATTGCATCGATCTCGTTCAGCACCACGAAATTATTCGGTACGAAGACCCGCATCGAGTTTTTGACGAAGAAGGGGCAAATGCTGCCTTAATTGAAGCAAAAGCAGCTGGCAAACTCCGATACATTGGTTTCACTGGACACAAAGATCCATACGTTCATTTGCATACGCTAGAAGTCGCAGCCACTTACGGGTTTAAATTTGATACAGTGCAAATGCCGCTCAATGTAATGGATGCCCACTACCGGAGCTTTGCGAAGCTGGTTGTGCCGGAACTGGTTAAACAAAACATCGGCATTCTGGGAATGAAAAGCATGGCAAACGGTATTCTTTTACGGTCAAATACTGTAACGCCAATTGAGTGTTTACACTATGCTTTGAATCTACCCACATCGGTTGTGATTACCGGAATTGACAGTATGGAGATTCTAGAGCAAGCTTTTGAAGCAGTGCGGACTTTCCAGCCAATGAACGACGAGCAAGTGCGATCGCTTTTAGCAAAAACAGCAGAAGCAGGATCGCGTGGCGAGTTTGAGCCTTTCAAAACTTCATCAATCTTTGATAGCACTGCCCAAAATCCAGATTGGCTAGGAGAGGAACCACAGCGCCTCCAGCAATTGATGTCAGCGTGATGCTTGCTTTTTTAGAACTCCTTAGACTGTAATTGCGATCGCTAACTTTTACCCAAGTGCGTTAGCATAGCTCACCGTAGGTATCGCCCGTCCACACCTAAAATCTGTGTTTGATTAGCAGCAAAAAATTTTTATTCAAAATTCAATCTATCAAAATAGTGAATTCTTTTCATAACTAATGATGTAAGAACTTCTATCTAGGGATCGATATGGTGAATCAGCTAAATAAAGTAGATTTAGTATACTAAATCACATGAGATTGTATTGTATGAAATCGAATTATTTTACAAAACAGCTTTCCACCGTAAAACGCTGGATGGCTACCACACTGTTTTGTATGTTAGCGATCGCTTTCGTTTGGCAAGGTGCATTTTTCTCGAACACCTCAGCAATGGCTGATCCTGCTGGAACCTTGATCGCATCAAAAGACGCAGGCGATAAAGTTCAAGAAAAAACCAGTAAAGATGCTGGACGAGCCAAAAATTTCATCGACGATACAGCAGATAAAGTTAAGGATGCTGCCAAGAGTAATGCCAGTAAAGTTGACCAAGCAACAGACGGTGGTAGTTTTGCTGAACGCAAAGCAAAGAGAGATGCGGCTACAATTCAGAAAAGAGCAAATGAAGATGCATCTCGGACTAAAGAAGCAGTAGACAAGACCAAGAACGCTGTTGAGCGCACTGTTGATAATATCAAGGATGCTTTTGGTAAATAGCAATCTAATTTGATTTCGTTCAAATCAAAAGGCTTAGATCCCCGATTTCTTTGAGAAATCGGGGATCTTGTTGTTGAGTAAATACTGAATGTATTTAAAATAGTTAAGTATTTTTAAATACATATTTGTTGCACCTAGATAAACTAGCGATCGCAGATAAAATTAGCTGCTATAGAACTCATATTTGATTTTTGAAAAAACTCCGTACAACTTAAAAAGCCTTCTTTACCTATTGCCTGCCCACGCAAGTAAGTATGGCTACGCCACGCGGATTCCTAATATTACTGAACAAGAGAAAAAATAATTGTTAAATGTTTGCTAGCAATTAGACTGATCGTATACCTGGAAACAAGATATTTAACTTTCTTCTTACTAATCGCTTAAAAAGGCAAAAACAAGCGAACAAGTTAAGGAATTTCCGCAAGATGCTTTTTAAATGTTGACTTTCTATACAAGTTACACGATCTATTTAAGTGGCATTACTTATTGACAAATGTGCTGTGACTTTATGTAATTACAACCTAATTTTGACAATTTGTTAATGGTTAACAAATTTTCTACCATTATTAATTACGAAGTTATACTTTCCACTACAACTTAGTAACAATGTAAGAGTGTGATTATGTGGACAACCCGACCGTGGGAAAATCAAAATACTGAAAAAGTGAAATTAGAGAGGAAAACACTATAATATGCACCTGAGCGAAATCACCCATCCTAATCAGTTGCACGGTTTATCTGTTCGCCAACTGCAACAGATTGCCCGTCAGATTCGAGATAAGCATCTCCAAACCGTAGCAGTTAATGGTGGACACTTGGGGCCAGGGTTGGGTGTTGTAGAATTAACACTAGGACTTTACCAGACACTGGATTTAGATCGGGATAAAGTGATTTGGGATGTAGGACACCAAGCTTATCCCCACAAACTTCTTACAGGACGTTACGATCGCTTCCACACTCTCAGACAAAAGGACGGAGTTGCAGGTTATCTCAAACTCTGCGAAAACAAATTTGATCACTTTGGGGCTGGACATGCTTCTACAAGTATTTCAGCAGCATTAGGCATGGCTTTAGCGCGAGACTTGAAAGGCGAAAAATTTAAAGCCGTCGCTGTTATTGGGGATGGGGCACTGACTGGAGGTATGGCATTAGAAGCCATCAACCATGCGGGACACATGCCGAAAACTAACCTGTTGGTTGTTCTCAACGACAACGACATGTCCATATCTCGCAACGTCGGCGCGATTCCCCGCTATCTGAACAAAATGCGCCTCAGCCAGCCGGTGCAATTTATCAAAGATAATCTTGAGGAACAATTTAAGCAAATTCCCTTCGTGGGTGAATCTCTGTCTCCCGAACTCGCACGCATCAAAGAAGGTATGAAACGTTTGGCTGTTCCCAAGGTAGGGGCAGTGTTTGAAGAACTCGGTTTTACCTACATTGGGCCAGTAGATGGGCATAATCTTGAAGAATTGATTGCCACCTTCCAACAGGCACATCAGATACAAGGCCCTGTTTTAGTACATGTGGCAACAGTTAAAGGCAAAGGCTATGAAATTGCTGAACTAGACCAAGTTGGCTACCACGCCCAAAGCCCCTTTAACGTTGCAACTGGCAAAGCTATTCCTTCTAATAAACCCAAACCCCCAGCTTATGCCAAAGTCTTTTCTCACACTCTAGTGAAACTTGCCGAACAAAACCCCAAAATCGTTGGGATTACTGCGGCTATGGCAACGGGAACAGGCTTAGATAAACTTCAAGCCAAACTGCCCAATCAATATGTTGATGTCGGCATTGCTGAACAACACGCAATCACTTTAGCAGCAGGGCTTGCAACTCAAGGAATGCGCCCCGTAGCTGCCATTTATTCTACCTTCCTGCAACGCGCTTATGACCAGATAATTCACGATGTCTGCATCCAAAACCTGCCAGTATTCTTCTGCTTAGATAGGGCAGGAATTGTTGGATCTGATGGCCCCACCCACCAAGGTATGTATGACATCGCTTATCTGCGTTGCATCCCCAATATCGTCATCATGGCACCCAAAGATGAAGCAGAACTGCAACGCATGGTAGTAACTGGTGTTGACCATACCAGTGGCCCGATCGCTATGCGCTACCCTCGTGGCAATGGCTACGGCGTTCCCCTGATGGAGGAAGGTTGGGAACCTTTGGAAATCGGCAAAGGCGAAATTCTCCGCACTGGCGATGACGTGTTAATCGTTGCTTATGGCACAATGGTTTATCCAGGGATGCAAGCTGCCGAAATTCTCAGCGAACATGGGATTGAGGCAACTGTGATCAATGCCCGTTTCGTTAAGCCTTTGGATACCGAGTTGATTTTGCCTTTAGCTAAGAAAATCGGCCGCGTCATCACCTTAGAAGAAGGGTGTGTGATGGGTGGCTTTGGTTCTGCGATCGCAGAAGCTTTAATGGATGCAGATATTCTAGTTCCCGTCAAGCGATTCGGTGTACCAGATGTGTTAGTAGATCATGCTGAACCCAATGAATCTAAAACAGAACTAGGTTTAACTAGTCATCAAATAGCAGAAAGAGTTTTGCAAGCTTTCTTTAAGCAGCAAGTATCTGCTGTTGTTTAGTTAATTCTTTGTAGAATGAATCGCCCACACTTGTGACTCAGGTGTGGGCGATCACTTTAGGAAATGACAAAAAATAAAGTATGTGAGCAAGGATTCTTATAGTTAATAATTCCTGTGAAAACTCAGACAGTTGGTTCCTGGTATTTAACCCCTCGTTTTTGATGACGGTCATTAGCAACAATAGGATAAACAATGCTGCGTAACCGATTGATTGCACCGACAGGACGATGCACTGCTAGACCATTCCCAGGAGAAAAACTGAGATTTTCTCCAAAGTCATTTTCTTGGGGAGAATTAACCCTTTGATGCTTAATTGTTAGGCGACCAACTGTAAAAAAAGGTGATTCCTCTTCATTCCAAACAATGGTTGTATCATCAATAGACATCTCTGGGCTGGTTTGAAATTGGATTTGAAAGTCCCAATAGTACTCAGCATCAGGCTTTGCTAAAGCTTGAATGATATCCTCTCGATAGTAGTTGTCCTCTGAACCTGATGCTTTGGCAAGCTTTAGCTCACTTTCTGATCTCGACTCAACAGGAAGTTGTTGATGAGGTATTTGGCTCGAAACCGGAGTAAATCCATATTTAATCACAGCTGGATATTCCACAGGAACTCGACCTGGTTGAGATGGATCAAAACCAGATTTGAGTCCCACAGAAAATGCTGAAGCACTCCAATAGCGTTCTTTAAGTAAACTCTTGGGAAAACGTTTGAAACTAGTTTGTAAAAGAGTGGATTCGTAGGGATGCAACTTTAGCCAAAAAAGCACCAACAGCTTAAAAAGCGGAAACAGACCTGCTCGGTAAACCGTCAAAAAAAAGCTGTGGAAGTCTTTGATGGTTCTAACAAAAAAGAATTCGGTATTGTGGGTAATAATATCTTGAGTTTTTAACTCGTGACTTTGCGATAGTCGTTCTCCTTCTACGCCGATCACTTTTACGGCCATGGAGCGCGTATCTCCTTCATAATCATTCTTGACTGAAAACGCACCATTGGCAAATCGTAACCAAACTGGATATTGTTTCGGTGTGGCAAATAAACCTTGTTTGAGAGAAATAGCAGAAAGTTCAGCTTCAGATAATGAGGTGCGTTTGCTCAATTCTTGCTTAATTGCGGCTTCATCAAAGTCAAAGATTTCTAGAGTTCCTTGAACAGCAGCGTGGGTTTTAGAATGGGTATCTCTTTTTGCAGTTTTTTTCTTCTTACCTCCATAAAGATTTTCCATGTTCTTTTTGACTAACTCACTCATGAGATCGCAATATTTGAGTTCGTCTTTTTCTGGATATTCAGTAAAAAGTTTCATTTTTTTTACAGGTAGATTTAATAATTTGGCGATCGCTGGTTTATGAAAGCGATCGCACTCAAAGCTGATGTAGAATCTTACAATCTCTTAAAGGTCAAAAGTAACTTTGTACTTCTTACCTGATGGAGGAACATTACGATTAACTAAATCTGAGACTGTGTTGGTATTCTGAAGAATTTCCCAACCCACAGGAGAAAAAGTTTCTTTATTGAAAATATTGGGTGATAGTAAAGGATTGGTTAGCGCCTGAGAAAAGGCATCAATCCCAATTAAGCGTGCTACTAAAGCAGGGATAGTTGAATTCTCGCGCCCATCTTCGGCGTAAAGCCCCACAAAGAACTCAATATTATCAACATGACCATATAATTCTTTGAGTTTTTGTTGAGCAAATTCATTGCCAGTAACTTGCTCAAATCTAGTCACTCTGGGGAAACCACACAATTCTCGATAATCGTTGTAGCTTGCCAATTGCAGTTGTCGTCCCAGTCTGATTGAGGGTAACTCGGTTAATTCCACCAATATATCAGGGGTATTGAATAAACCAATTTTTGTACCTGGTTGAGAGCAAGTTTCCTCCATCAATGCCCCTAAACCTTGGTCAATAAACATCTTATTGTTCCAGAGGGATGTAGCAATATGAGTTGGTTTACCGTTATAGTTAAATGTTTCTGGAATCGCACTATGCCAGCGATAAACAAAGTCAAACTCAATTGCCATATAGTTGGGACGATGCCAACTTTCCTTGGTAAAAGCTTCTGGATCGGCAAACAACTTAAAGTGATAAGGAGTTATATGGTTAATGTACTCTTCCATGATGATTTTTAGAATAATCGCCATGAGAATATTTCTCGATGTTTGGAAGAGGCGTTCATCATCCCAATCTGGATAATTGCGTGCTAATTCATCACAAAGACGATTATGTTCACGGAGACATAGAGTGTTAAGCATTACATAGCCAATTTGTACGTTTGCTCGTTCTACTCCCATCGCAAACATATATTGCTTTTTATCTACAGACTGTCTTTTTTCATCATTCAAAGGTTCATAAAGACCTTCAAATTCAGTTTTAATTTTATCCTGCGCTGGATCGGCATAATAAAACAAAGGATATTCTTCTTCTACACCATCTTGGCGTTTGAGTTTTTGAGTCTTTAATTTACCTCCTTGAAAACTTCTTAAAAGATGTGTTTGTTTTCTAGTTAAACCATAAACATTACACAAATCAATTTCATGGTTGGAAGTATTTTTTAGTTTATTGTAGTGATTAAGGCGAAGAAAGCTATCAGTAAACCACTGCACCCAATAGGGAAACAGCATGGTTGATTTGCCAGAATAAATAGTTTTACCGTCTCTTTTACGGAATAAAATAGCTAGGTCTTCAACTTTTGGTAGATTACCCTCAGCGTTTAACTTGGGATCGGGTGGTAGATGCCTTCCTGTATAAGTGCGATCGTTAAGCGATTCCCAGGAAGTATAAGTATCAGTTTTCTTAGGAATGTTAGTATCAGGAATATGCTCATCTAGAGTCATCATACTATAGGGATTAGGACGAGTTGGAATTTTATAGATGAGACTGTTAAGCAGAGTTTTATTAACTTTACGTGCAATAGATTTGTTACTTTGGAGAAGTTTCCAAATAGGCTTAAAGTTTGTTAAAACTAATGTTTGAAGTTTGTTACCTAACCCGTCTTTGGATGTATCTCTTTTTCCAGCCATAATTATTTGTACCTTCGTTTTTCCAATTCTGTATTCGATGCAGTCTAAATTTATCTACTTTGATTACTCAAATCAATTCAACTTATTTCAGTTTGGAAATAATCTTTTGTAGATTTTTAGGTCGATAGTCTTTGCGACTTTTCAAACGGTTGATTGTGCTTTCATGAAGGTCTTCAATGGTATCGCTAACCTCACGAAACTTAATTCCTGCCAATTTAAAAAATCCAGCATCGTTCTTAAAATCGCATTCATAATTGGGGTTAATACCTGTAGGAATCACACTTGTATCGAAGTCAAGTCCCAATTTCATCTCACCAATGGAATCAATCATCCACTGTAAGGCGGCATCTGATAACCCACTATGTTCTTCAGTTCCACCACCAACACAGCCATGTGCGCCTGGAAACCACTTTTGAATCACTCGCTGGTTTTCAGCATCAGGATGCTTTGTCATGGGCGTGACATCAAAGACTTCACGAATTTCGTCGATCGCCACCGCGTGCAAGGCATTCTGAACACATTTGTTTAAAGTAGTGTCATGGAATCTGTAACGCTTATTCAGCTGCTCGCTCAACTTGCTGAAGGCGGGTATCCCAGGAATACCAAGGGCCCCAACGGTATCAAAGCAACCCAGCAAGGTGATAGGGACGCGATCACCGTAAGCTTGACGGTATTCCACAGCTTCTTGATCTTTTGGTTTAACACCTCGTTTACGGTAAAGCTCATAAGCTTCATGGGCTTTGGTGACATGGGGACGGTCGAGAAGACCGGAGCAATAGATCATCCCCGCTAAACTTCTAACTGTGTAAGCACCACGACTGAAACCGAACAGATAGATTTCGTCACCAGAAACATAGTTGAGGCTCAGAAATCGGTAGCCATCTTCTATATTTCTATCGATTCCTAGTCCGGTAGCTCCCCCTAAAACCTTTTGACCCTCAGCTCCAATCCCCTCGTCATAAAATACGATTTGTGCAACCCCGTCACTAGCCATCGGTTTTACCGATTGAGCTAACTTAACCACATTGCTAGGGTAAGCACTTGTTAATTGTTGCCAGGTTCCATCACAGCAAATAACAAGACGTTTCATAGTTTTATTTCAAATCCTTTGAGGAATGAGATCAACTTTTTATTAAGATGTGACTTTTGTATAAAGTTAAGGCAAAAGCATTTTTGATATTAACTATATGTTTAGTTTTCTAAATGCTTTAGCGAAATATCCTCTCACTTTTATAATGAGAATGCAAGGACAGTTAAGACAGTTAAGGAAGAAATTAATTAAATAAATATTAAGTAATTATCTGTGCCGCAAAATCATCAAAAAACTAAAAATATTTAATTGAATTTTAGTTTTTAAAATGAAATCATCAAGGTGCATTAAAGTAAAAAATATTGCTTAAGTAAGTCGGCGAGAAAATTCAATGTATATGAATAAATATAAATTGTCTGTAGGGGAGACAGTTGCGTGGGCGGGTTCTACCGACTTGAGCAAACTAGCGTCGATGCCATATTAAATTCTTGCCGATGCGTTGCGCTGCGCGACAACACACCCTACAGTTAAATTTCTTAACATAGCTTGAAATATTAGCGCCGACTTACTTATCCACTAACTACGTTTTTCTATGACACTTTCTACAAACCACGTTTATCCCGTTATTTGGCACAATGAATCGGTGTCACTAATTGACCAAACGCGCTTACCCAACGAATATACATTTGTGGAAATCCACCGCAGTGAAGATATGGCGCGGGCGATTAAGACTATGATTGTCCGGGGTGCGCCTGCAATTGGTGTAGCTGCGGCTTATGGAATGTATCTTGGCGCAAGGGAAATTGAAACTAGCGATCGCACCGAATTTTTGCAAAACTTAGATAAAGTAGCCCAGTTGCTAGGTTCTACTCGTCCGACGGCGGTAAATTTATTTTGGGCAATTAGTCGGATGATGAAAGTTGCTAAGGAAACGTTGGGAACTGTTGAAGACATTAAGCAAACCCTTTTCCAAACAGCCCAAGCAATCAACGTTGAAGATTTGCAAACCTGTCAAGCGATCGGTGACAATGGTTTGGCAGTTTTGCCCACTACTCCAGAAAAGCTGACACTACTTACTCACTGCAACGCTGGGGCGCTAGCTACGGCTGGTTATGGTACAGCTTTAGGTGTTGTGCGTTCCGCTTGGAGGGAAGGACGTTTAGAGCGTTTATTTGCCGACGAAACCCGTCCTCGCTTACAAGGCGCAAAACTCACCACTTGGGAATGTGTGCAAGAAGGTATTCCAGTGACATTAATTACTGATAATATGGCAGCCCATTGCATGAAACAAGGTTTGATTCATGCTGTAGTTGTGGGTGCTGATCGCATTGCTGCTAATGGTGACACTGCTAATAAAATTGGTACGTATAGTGTTGCGATCGCAGCTAAAGCCCATAATATCCCCTTCTTTGTGGCTGCACCCCTTTCTACCGTTGATTTTGAATTAGCCGATGGCAGCCAAATTCCCATTGAAGAACGCGATCCAACAGAAATTTATCAAGTTGGCGATACTATTCTCACACCTGAAGGTGTAGATTTTTATAACCCAGCTTTTGATGTGACTCCGGCTGAGTTGATTACAGCCATCATTACAGAGAATGGAGCGATCGCACCTGATAAATTAGCAAAATCACAGGTAAAGCAATTACCGATTGCGTTAAATCCGAATTAATGGAGAACTTGCACCGAGTTCTCGATAACTCTAAATCCGAATAACGGAAACTTTATAGGGCAATACAGTTCACTTAAGCATTTCTTCCTTCTCTTTGCGTCCTTGGTGGTTTGTTAAAAAATTGACTTTGATAAAGAGTTTTAGCCTTAACTGAACCGTATTGCTTTATAGGGGATTGCCCCAAAAAAATCTCCGACTTTTCTAAAGAGTCGGAGACTTTGTTTTTTGACTACTTTAAAATCTGATGGATCAAAATTTATCAGCAATTTTTTCAATAATTTTATCTAAACTTCATATTTTGACTAAATTAAATAAGTAAAATCCGCAATTACTTTCTCAAAAGAACCTTTGACTTACTCAAACCCCAGTTTGCTTTCTCATTTTAGTGTTTTCTGCAAGTAAAATAAGCTTTGACTTACTCAAACCCCAGTTTACTTTCTCATTTTGGTGTTTTCCGCAAGCAAAATAAGCTTTGACTTACTCAAACCCCAGTTTACTTTCTCATTTCGGTGTTTTCCGCAAGTAAAAGAAGCTTTTGCTTTCTCAAAATGCCATTTGACTTACTCAAACCCCAGTTTGCTTTCTGATTTTGGTGTTTTTTGCAAATAAAATGCCATTTCGCTTTTTTAAAATCGTTGATTTATCAGAGGATGTCTGAGAAGTATTAAATATTTGTTGATCCCCCCTAACCCCCTTAAAAAAGCGTGTATACACAAGTCAAATTTCCCCCCTTAATCCCCCCTTGTAAAGGCTACCGTGTATACACAAGTCAGGGGGGAAATTTCTTCAAGTCCCCCTTTTTAAGGGGGATTTAGGGGGATCAGATGATTTGTGTGTACACGGTAGTTTACAAGGGGAGGGTTAGGGTGGGGTAATTCGACTCCTAGTAAACTTAACCAAAATGCTGAATAATTGCGTCGGCAAATTCAGAACATTTTAAAGGTTCAACTGGCGGTTCCAGCAACCTCGCTAAATCGTAGGTGACTTGACTATTCGCGATCGCATCGCTTAAACCTTTCTTAATTAGGTCTGCGGCTTCTTGCCAACCCATAAATTCCAGCATCATCACCCCAGACAAAATCACTGAACCCGGATTAATCCGATCTAAGCCGGCGTGTTTGGGTGCAGTACCGTGGGTAGCTTCAAATATGGCACTAGAATCACCAATATTTGCGCCTGGCCCCATTCCTAATCCCCCAACAATGGCTGCGGCAGCATCAGACAAGTAATCGCCGTTTAAGTTCATTGTCGCCAAAATCGAATACTCATCCGGTCTGGTTTGGATTTGTTGAAAAATACTGTCTGCAATCCGGTCATTCACCAAAACTTTCTCTTTCCATTTGCCATCGCCGTGGGTTGCCCAAATGGTGTTAAGAACAGTTTCAACTTCCTTGACAACTTGCGCTTTCTTGTCTGGGGTAAGATTATCAAACCCAGGCTCAATCTGGCGGGCGTTTTCTTCCAAGGAAATATTCGGATTTTTTTCCTTGTTACTCAAAATCCAAGATTCTTGTTCAGTGACAGTTTCTTGGCGGAATTCACTAGTTGCTAGTTCATAACCCCAATCGCGGAAAGCGCCTTCGGTGTACTTCATGATGTTGCCCTTATGCACCAAAGTCACCTGTTGCTTATTTTTGGGCAATAGCAAAGCGTGTTTGATGGCACGTCTGACTAGGCGCTGAGAACCAGTTTTGCTGATGGGTTTGATGCCAATACCAGAATCAAGAGGTATGCGTTTTTTCCCATGTTCTGGGGTGGCGGGGATTAGTTCTTCGTTAAGAATCTTAATTAAGCGATCGCCAATTTCGCTACCTTGTCGCCACTCAATGCCTAAATAAATATCTTCTGTATTTTCCCGATAAACAATTACATCCAGCTTTTCGGGGTTTTTGTGCGGTGAGGGCGTACCTGCATAGTAACGGCAAGGACGCACGCAAGCATACAAGTCAAAAATTTGCCGTAATGCCACATTTAAAGAACGAATTCCTCCCCCAATGGGAGTAGTCAAAGGCCCTTTAATAGCTACACCATACTCTTCAATTGCCGTGAGAGTGTCTTGAGGTAAATACTGGTAAGTACCGTATAAATCACAAGCTTCGTCACCAGCGTAAACCTTAAACCAGCTAATTTGACGCTGACCCTTATATGCTTTGGCTACCGCAGCATCGAGAACTTTTTGGGTAGCAGGCCAGATGTCGATACCTGTACCATCGCCACGAATAAAGGGGATAATTGGATTGTCCGGTACGATTGGTTCACCATTTTTGAAGGTGATCTTTGCTCCGGCTGCGGGGGGGGTAATCTTTTCGTACATCGTTCACACACTCCTAATCGATACGCTGCTAGTCAAAAAATCCTTATGTGGCAGGCTTGTATATTTTGCTATGTCTTTTGTTTACCAAGCCATAAGGCAAAGATTTTCCCCCTATTCCCCTTGTACATTATTTGGGGATTAAGTGTGAGATTTCAGTGAAGCGATCGCAATTTTGTACGATCAAAAATATTGACACTCTCACGGCTCCAAGCCGTAGGATTCTTGGTTCTAAGATATAACTTGCTCATGCAGGTTTTCACCAACCGGAGTAGAGGTTTCATCTCCCCAAGCGTTGCTTGCATCTAGTGCAAAGGTTCCGATATGCCCTACCGTACCCAATCCCCGACTCAGGATATTTCTAGCTGCGTTTTTGTCTCTATCCATCACACAACCACACTTGCAAGCGTGTGTCCTGGTAGATAGCGTTTTTTTCACAACTTCACCGCAACTAGAACAATCAGAGCTAGTATATTGCGGATTTACCGCAACCGTTACTCGCTTAAATACTTTACCAAAGTACTCAATCCAGATACGGAACTGATGCCAAGATGCGTCATTTATGGACTTAGCTAAACAATGATTTTTCACCAGATTTTTAATTCTCAAATCTTCGTAGGCTATCAAGTCGTTAGACTGAACTACGCACCGTGCTAACTTCACAGCATGATCTTTACGTTGCCTACTTATTTTGAGATGGCGCTTACCTAAAACTTGTCTTGCCTTGTCTCTGTTTTTGGAACCTTTTACTTTTTTAGATACTCGACATTGCAAACGCTTAAGAATCCTTTCACCTTTACACAAAAATTTAGGATTCTCTACCGTCACTCCCTCAGAGTCGGTATAGTACTCTTTCAATCCGACATCTAAACCTACAGTATTACCTGTTGGCTCTATATCTTCCGAGCGGTTTATGTCAACACAGAACTGAGCATACACTCCGTCTGAGCGTTTTACTAGCCGAACTCGCTTAATTTGCTTAATTTGGTACAAATTCAATTCACGAGTACCTTTTAGCTTTAACCGTCCAATACCTTTTTTGTCTGTAAAAGTTATAGATTTACGATCGTCTGAAAGCTTCCATCCTGATGTCTTGTATTCAACCGAACGGCAATCTTTTTGAAATTTGGGAAAACCTTTCTTACCAGATACTCCTTTTTTGCATTTGTCATAAAAATGGGAAATAGAAGACCATGCTCGTTCTGCGCTGGCTTGTCTAGCCATTGAATTAAGCTCATCAGCAAAAGGAAAATTAGCTGCAAGTACTGCACAGTATTTCTGTAAATCGTTTTTACCAATGCCTTTTACATCCATCCATAGCCTGATGCAACTATTGCGGATGAATTTGGCAGTACGAATTGCTTCGTCTACTGCGGTTAATTGTGCTGACTTTCCATAAGCTTTGAACTCAAATACAAGCATCGTCTGCACCTCCTATTCTTATACTATTGTATTGGGTATAAGATAACTGTTTAGTTCAGGATTTTGCTTTTTTCGTGAAGGCTGCTAGACAAAATACTGTACCTAAAGGTGCTTCTCTTCTCTTCGAAAGGCTGTGCCCTAAGCGTAGCTATGCCGCAGGCTTTACGAGGCGTTACTTGAACGCATTCATCCCACACCACACTGTCAATGACGGTTAAGCCTGTGCTGAATCCAGGACAGGCTTAACCCTGTGGGCTTTCTGCTTTAATAGTTGTAAACTGACTTTTCGCTATCAGTGCTTCACTTTAGAGAATGCCTGATAGCTTACCACTCTTTCACTGACCGCTAAAACGAGAATGGCATGACAGACCCAATGATTTTATCAGGCCCTGCAAATGACATCGACTCCCTCCGACGACCGTTAATCGCCGGGTCTGAAAAAGTCCAACAACAGATAATCCCACAGTTAGCTGAGTTGGGTAATGAGGGATTAGACGTGTTGATGGAATTTTTACTGAAACGACGTGAGAACCCAGCGACTTGGATTGATGGCAAAGCTTACCAAGTCCTCTATAACTCTGATGCACCTCAAGCCCAAGAATTTTTGCGCTCCTTTTTTCCTGAAGGAATTGTACCTCTAAAATCAGAGTGCGGGATTAACTACAATTCTTTGCAACAGCTACTTGCTGCTCAAGACTTTCAAGCAGCCGATCGCGTCACCATCGAAAAAATGTGTGAATTGTCAGGGCCAACGGCTGTACAACGAAAATGGTTGTACTTTACTGAGGTAGAAAATACCTCGGCTGTTGACTTACAAACCATTAACAACCTCTGGTTAGTCCACTCCGAAGGTAAATTTGGCTTTTCAGTGCAGCGAGAAATCTGGTTGAGTTTGGGTAAAAATTGGGAGAATTTCTGGCCGAAAATTGGCTGGAAAGAAGGTAATAACTGGACGCGATACCCTAATAGCTTTACCTGGGATTTGAGTGCGCCTAGAGGTCACTTACCCCTCTCTAATCAGCTGCGGGGGGTAAGAGTCTTTGCTTCTTTACTCTCTCACCCTGCTTGGTCGAAGAATCCAGAAAAATGATTTGGAGTCTACGTACAAATAGATTATGATCAATCCCACCAACCGAGAATTCTACGTCATCATTGAACGGGATGAAGATGGCTACTATGTCGGAGAAGTACCTCAGCTACAAGCCTGTTACAGTCAAGGAGAAACAATTGATGAGTTGATGGCTAATATGAAAGAAGTAATTGAACTTTGTTTAGAGGATGTGTGAGAAGTCAAAAATATCATGCTGTCGTCTGCGATCAGAGTATGACTTAAAGAGCCTAAAAATCAGAAAGTTTGGTTCTGAACGAAAGAGCTTTAGTAAGACAACAATTCGTTTAGAACCTAATGTTGCAGAGGTTTTTCCTAATGCCGATGCTGTGAATGAGGCTCTAAGATTTCTGATTAGAGTTGTGGAGAACAACCAAGTTTCTACATTTGTAAAGCAGCCTCACAATTCCTCGGAGGGTGCGGATCAAACCTCTTAGTACTTAGTTGGAAGTGCCGCAGATCCTAAACTGAAAATATCAAATCAGATAATGGCAAATGTTCGTCTAGAAGATATTAAGCGTAGATTCAATAATGTCACTGCGATCGAGGACATTACCTTTGAAATTCCTGATGGAGAGTTTTGGGTTTTAGTTGGGCCATCGGGTTGTGGTAAGTCTACAATTTTGCGAACGATCGCTGGTTTAGAAACCGCTACATCAGGTAAACTCTTTATTGGCGATCGCTTGGTGAATAATATCCCAGCCAGACAGCGAGATGTGGCGATGGTATTCCAAAACTACGCCCTCTATCCTCACATGAGCGTGGCGGAAAATATCGGCTTTGGCTTGCAAATGCGGAAGGTTGATCGAAAAATCATTCAAGAACGGGTGATGAATGTGGCGCGATCGCTTTCTCTGGATCACTTGCTGGATCGTAAACCCAAACAACTTTCTGGGGGACAGCAACAACGGGTAGCATTAGGAAGAGCGATCGCTCGTGAACCCCAAGTTTTTTTACTTGATGAACCCTTATCTAATTTAGATGCCCAATTACGCGACGATACAAGGGCAGAATTAAAACAGTTACATCAAGAATTAGGAATTACCACAATTTACGTCACCCACGATCAAGTTGAAGCAATGACTTTGGCTGATAAAATAGTCGTGCTAAATCGCGGACGGATTCAACAAATCGGCGATCCCCAAACTATTTATGCAAGTCCTGCTAATCAAATGGTGGCAAGTTTTTTAGGCAGTCCACCAATGAATATCTTGCCTGCAATCTATCACAATAACGGTTTTGATGTCAGTGGACAGTTATTAACGATTCCAGCAGTTGTAAAAGAAAAATTACAGTTGCGTCAGGAACACAGTTATGATTTGGGGATTCGTCCAGAGCATATTTTTATTAACGAACCACCAAGTCGCCTTGGCGCAGCCTCTCGAAGAGAAGAGAGCCAAGAAGAAAATGAGAGTCACCTGATTGTAGAAGTTAAGGTGGTGGAACCTTTGGGAAGAGAAACTTTGATTCGTGCTGGTTTACCTGGTTCGGCGGTGGTGTTGAATATTCAGGTAGGCGCGGATGTGCGTCCCCGTCCAGGCGATCGCCTTTCTCTACAACTTGATTTAAATCACTTGTTTGTATTTGATCCCAAAACTGGCGACAGAATTTTATAAATAGTTTCTTAAACTGCCAGAAATAATCACAATTCCCAATTTTTTGTAGCCAAAATCTAAGAAAATAAAAACTGCAATAGAGACTTAATTGATTAGCTGCAAAAAGTTATATGGCTATTAATCGACGCAATTTCTTGTTTTTACTTACAGCCGGTGCGGGTGCTTTTGCATTAGATGCTTGTGCATCAGCAGAGAAATCTCCCAATGGAAATACTGCAACTCCTGAAACAACACCAAATACAAGACTAAATAAAACATCAGATAAACCAGGTGCTATCCAACTACCGCCTTTAGCTTACGCCTACGAAGCACTTGAACCACACATCGATGCTAAAACGATGCAGTTTCACCATGATAAGCACCACGCAACTTATGTAAAAAACTTGAATGCAGCGTTAGATAAACACCCAGAACTCAAAGGCAAAACTATTGAAGAACTGTTGCAGAAACTTGACACTGTACCACAAGATATTCGGAGAACAGTACGCAATAATGGCGGTGGTCATGTGAACCACTCAATGTTCTGGGAAATTATGAAGCCAAAAGGTGGGGGAGAACCAACAGGAAATATAGCCTCCGCAATTAATCAAAGTTTTGGCAGTTTTGCAGCTTTCAAAAAACAGTTCAATGAAGCTGGTGCTAGTCGTTTTGGTAGTGGTTGGGTTTGGCTAGTGCGTAATAAAGGTGGCAAGTTAGAAGTGACAACTACAGCTAACCAAGATAGTCCCTTAAGTGCAGGTAAATATCCCATTTTAGGTAATGACGTATGGGAACACGCATATTATCTCAATTACCAGAATCGCCGCGCCGATTATTTAGATGCTTGGTGGAACGTGGTTAATTGGGATGAGATTAACAAGCGTTTTGCAGCAGCCAGTAAACTTGCTTAAACATTGGGATATTGATATTCCGCTCCTATCAAAGTAATTCATAATTCCAACCATTGGAAACTTGCACTCTTTCGAATTACGAATTAGTTAAAGAGGCTTTTGAGTAGGTACACCAATAGGACGGGGAAACTGAATTGGTGTGGTGGCTACCTTACGCAAATACACACAGTGCCGGATGCTGTGACTCAAGGGTGTTGTAAATTGTTCGATTGATTCAATAACGCCACCCAACAGCTTCACAGCATTCTGCAAAGCTGTTGTTTCATCCTTTGTCCAATTACCGCGATAAATTATAGCTAAACCTCCTTGTTTGAGCAGTGGTAGGGTATACTCTGCACAAACAGAAACCGCCCCTACAGCGCGTATCAGTGCAATATCATAAGCCATTCGATGCTTATAGTACTGACCGATTTCCTCAGCCCTACCAACAAGAGTTTTAGCATTAGTAAGGGCAAGTTCAGTTAATATATTGTCGAGAAAAGTAATTTTTTTCTGAGTGGAATCGAGAAGAGTAATTGTGCAATTAGGTACTGTCATTGCCACTGGAACACCTGGAAAACCTGCACCTGTACCAATATCAATGATATTAGGGGAAGCCAGGGGTAAATTTCCTGATAACAGGGGTAGAATTCCTCGTAGAGAATCCCAGAGATGTTTTTCCCAAAACTCTTGGGGGTCAGTAATGCGAGTTAAATTTAGTTGACGATTACCTTCTATGATTAACTCATAAAGCCTTTGGAATTGCGCTTGCTGTTGGACAGTTGGTTGCCAATTCAGAGTTTGCTGCCAGATTTCTGCCATCTCAGGCAATAAGTTTGTCATTTGTCATTTGTCATTGGTCATTTGTCAATTGGGATAGGGCATTGGGTATTCTTTTTTCTCCAGTCCCCAGTCCCCTTTCATACCGATGGTAGAGGTTCTTTGACTTTGGATTCTAATGTCTTTGGGTCTACTGATTGTAGTTCGCCGTGGTTGAGTGTCCAGCAACGATCTGCGATCGCTAACAAATCACCTGCATCGTGTGTTACTACCAATAGCGTCCAATCTTGTTTCAGCTTCGCTAATAAATTTACTAGTTGCCGACGCATTGACCAATCTAACCCAGCAGTGGGTTCATCCAATAAGAGTAAATTTGGCTGGCGAATCAATTGCACCGCCAAAGCTAAACGCCTCTGTTGACCACCACTCAAAGCATGGGGAGCAGCAGAAAGCGATAAATGCTCTAATCCCACCTCAGTTAGGGCCTGTCTAACTCGTTCTGACCCTAACTCAGGATGTCCTAAACGCAATTCTTCTAAAATCGAACCACCACAAAAGTGCCGTTCTGGAAACTGAAATACCAACCCAGCTAATTGTTGTAGCTGTTCGGCTATAAGTTCTTGTTCCCGCCAAAAGAGTGCGCCAGTAGTGGGTTCGGCTAGTCCTGACAAAATTTCTAGTAAAGTACTTTTTCCCGAACCACTGGGGCCGATAATCAGACCTAGCTGCTGGGGTGCTAATTCCAAGTTGATCGATTTAAGAATCGCTGTTGGACACGCTGTGGGGTGATAATTTACATTTCGGAGATAGAGCATTTGTTAAGATTACCAAAAAGTCAGCAAATTACTGATTAGCTACACTGAGAGTACCTGGAAAATTCTGGAAAAATTTATAATGCATTACCTGGATTAACAGCTTAATCTAGCAGCAAGAATCATCCAATTTTTCTCCATTGTGGCAGACTCACCCTGGAACAATGGCTATGACGAGCCTGGAAACATGGAAAAATTACCAAAGTCAACCTTTATATAAAAAATTTTGGTTGAGGCAGAGGCAAGTTAAAATTAATCATTTTTTGCATTCTAAGTAACACATACAACTATTTCAACCGCAATTATTCTGAGGGTTAAAATGACTAAAAGGTTTTCTTTGCCTCGATTAGTAGTGCCTACCAGACTCACTACCCTTGCTCAGACTGCTTTTGGTGCTGCGTTCGCCTTTGGCGTTGCCCCTTGGGCAATCGCACTTAATCTGTGGGTAAATCCCTCCTTTGCTGACGATCCGTTTCGCAATAGCGAACCTCATCAAATTGGCGACCAAACAGAAGCAGCTTTTAAAGCGATGTTCCAACAGGGCAATTATCCAGCAGCAGAGCGTTATTTAGAACAAGCAATATCTAAAGAACCAAATGAACCTCTAGCTTATGCGATGAAGGCATCTTTGGCATACGGAAATAAGGATTGGGCTAAACTTGCCACCTACAGTCAGAAAACTCTAGAAACCGGACAAAAACTGGTTCCCAACGATCCATTGCGTGGTAATTTATACACTGCTGTTGGTCATTTTTTAGAGGGAGCAGTAATTCTTACCCGTGAGGGTACAGTCAACGGTGTGCCACAAGCTTTTAGTCGGCTGCGGCAAGTTTATGAATATTTAGATAAAGCCGAAGCAATTTCTGCCAACGATCCAGAACTGAATTTAATCAAGGGTTATATGGATTTGTTGTTGGCGGTTAATTTGCCTTTTGCTAGTCCCGATCAGTCAATTGGACGTTTAGAAAAAAATGCCGCTCCTGGGTATCTCGTTGATCGGGGTATTGCTCTTGCTTACCGGGATTTAAAAAGGTATCCACAGGCACTAGAATATGTCAACCGCGCGATCAAAACCACATCCGATAATCCAGAAATTTATTATCTCAAAGCCCAAATCCTGAAAGAACTGGGGCAAAAAGAAAAAAGCCAGCAGATGATTCGGGAAGCGATCGCTAATTTTGACAAAGCATTGATTAAAAAATCCCAACTCCCAAGCGATTTAGTCAAACAAATTGAGAGTGAACGCAAAAATGCTGCTAGCCTTAACAATCCTTAGCCCCAATTCCCAATTCCCCATTCCCCATACCCTACTTTGATATGCTTATTTGCAGAACAGTAATTGAGATATTAGACCAAAATGGAAATTCAGTTCCGCGAGATTAATCCTTTTGATATGTGGATTTGGCTGAAATTCAGTACAAATCCTTCTGCACGTGAAAAACAGTATGTAGAAGAAGTTTTCAATTCCTGGTTTTATCTAGGTAAATTGGGAGCATTTAACGCAGAGAATCTTCAGGTGCAGGACACTGGACTCGATATCAGCTACATGAATTATGATGAGCAAGGGTATGACAAAAGCTTGCTAGCACTGATGCACAACATTGGTGAGTTTGAATATGAGGGACAGTGGGGACGTTGTTGGTTTGACTTAGGAACCAGTGATGCGATCGCATTAGATATTTTAATCAACGCTCTCACCCAGCTAAGTCAGGAATACGTCACCATTGAAGAATTGTACATCGGTGGCGAAAATCCAGATTGGCCTATTGAGGATAGCGAAAGTCGTCCTCAGTCTATTTACGATAATTAGTTATAAAAATGAATAAAGCAGGTGAAATTAGGGTAATAGCCTTGGGGCTAATTCGGGATGGAGAACGCATATTTGTTTCTGAAGGCTATGATCCCGTAAAACAAGAAACATTTTATCGGGCTTTAGGCGGTGGTGTTGATTTTGGCGAAACCAGCCATGCCGCCTTAAAACGAGAGTTTCAAGAGGAAATTCAGGCAGACTTAACGAATATTAAATATCTAGGTTGTATAGAAAACCTATTTACATTTAATGGTAGGCAAGGTCATGAAATTATTCAGCTTTATCAATGTGACTTTGTTGATTCAAAATTTTATCAACTGGAAAGTCTAATTTTTTCAGAATCACCACATCATAAACATAGAGCGTTATGGATAGATATCTCTCGCTTCAAATCTGGTGAATTAAGATTAGTACCTAAAGTATTTTTTGAATATCTGTAAATTTAAACTGCACGGTTAGCGCTCATATTTTGAGCCAAATTGGGTATGCGATCGCACTTTGTCGATTAAGAATTTTGGTTATGAGTTGGAAAAAAATTAAGATTGCGGAGATTCAAGGTATTGAAAAAGTAGTTGCTGAATTTTACGTAAGAAGTATCACATACATACCAAACTGCCAGTTTAGGGTAAAAATCACTGAGGATATTAATGGTAAGTATTCAGCACGTGTAAATGTTGCTATTAGAAACTCTAGAGATAGTTCACCTGAATGGGTTGGAGGAACAGGAGATTCAATTGATGAAGCGCTAGAAAATTCAATCCAAGAACTTGTCAAGTCTATCAAATCCTCTGGGAAAAACATTAACTTTCTTCAGGAAGAAGATTTTGAGTGGTCTGCTCCTGAAGACTTCTAGCATAATCTACTCTCATAGGCTTCGCGATCGCTCTCAATAGCAGAACTAGTATTTGAGACAGTTCTACAATAAAAGCAAAGACGTTGAGGTTGAACTAACCTAATGGGTGTACCTGAAACAAACCCAAAGATACCAATGCTTTCACCAAGCCTCTACGAAATTAAAGTAAATCTGCTTCAGATAGCTGGGCTATTTTCATCAAGGCTTTCAAGGTTCCAACTTTCAAATTTGATTGCGGTGAACAGGAATTGACAGGATTTTTTGTACTTCAGGGCTTTTATAAATATAATGACTGCCAGTAATTCTTTGTAAAACCCAACCTTTTTGTTCCACAATCCTACAAAGTTGCTTGCCAGAAATCGATTTTATACACCAATTTTGACAACTTAATCTGTTGACTCAATTGCATTACAACTGTTGGCAACTTCAAGCCAACCTTCAATAGCATCTTTTAAATTAGCCATTACCTCTTCTATGGTGTCTCCTTCGGTAATACAACCGGAAAGCGCGGGAACCTCTTCCCAATAGCCACCTTCTTCTGCTGGATGAATGATTGCTCTGATTTTCATAAACTTATTGAGCTAGTTTGTGAGAATATGCTAATAAGCATATCTATTTGCTCTTAACTGTGGCTATTCAAATTAATATTTTCCACTGCAACAGATTGTTAGACTACTCTAACTGACTGCCTACACTTCTCTTTAAAGTTCAAGTATGTCTAGCAGATTATAGTCATTTATTCTCCCTTTTTTTTAAATCTAAATATTCTTGATATGTTTTGAGATTGTGTTGCTCAACTTCTCTAACAAATCCTTTTTTCTCACTGTTAATTTTTCTCTTCAAAGTTATTGATCTAGAACTGAGGCAGAAATCAATCTCCCCAATTTGAGCAACTTTTTCAGACAGCCCACCTTTACGGTTTACCTGCTTTAATTTCCCGCTTTTAGAAAGATGGTTTAACTTCAGAGATAGAGTCTCTTCCTCTTCCCCCAAAAAATATTCACAATAATGATAAATTCTAAATGCATAATCTGCTATATCTACAGATGAATCTTCTAAATTATTATGTTGTTTGATTCTCTGAATGCATTCATCAAGTAAGTCTGCCATACGATCGCAAACAAACTGACATATATCTACATATTCAAGTCGATTTTTTGGAAAGTAGTCAATCTGAGAACGAAAAGAAACTGCTGAACCAGATATTCGATATCCCCAAACAACAACTTCTCCCTCATCCTCCCAAGAATCAGGACACTTAATTTGATTCCCGTACATATCCGTGCTATCAAAAATACCCTCAATACCAAGGTATGTTGGGCCAATGTGAAATTTTTCTTTTTCCATTGTTGGTTGTCCGTGCTATGGAAACTTAGATGCCTAATCTCTCACAGACAAAACCAGGACTTACGCAACTGTCACAAGCAATGGCACGGTGTAACCGCGCCGCGCGCCAAACAACTACACGATAAACATGGGAACAGCCGGACGTTTTAGTTGCTGAACTAAATAATTTGATAACAATCCATGCTTAATTTGATAGATTGTTTGACCAGTTTTATAAGCTAAATCTTTGAGTCTAAGCCAAACTAAAATAGCGCAGGCAATATGATTTCTTTGAATACGTCCTTTACGGCATTGACATGATTCAATGCCAGTCAATTGTTTTAATTCTCGGTGAAACTCTTCAACCTTCCATCGAACTTTACACACTTTTTGTACAACGTCCGTAGAATCTTGAGATATATCGTTTGTAGCGATAAAATCCGTTCTGTCGGTGGAGACAGTTACCCGGAATAGTTTCACTTTTTTAGCTTGAGGAAACTTTTTTATTTTAACTAGTTTACCTAATTCTAACTCCTTTTCATCCCAAAATAACAATTCAATTCTTTGATAATCTTTTTGACCTGACGTATCATCAACCAGTCGATTACGTTTCAGAGGACAATAATAATATTTACCTAACCCATCTATATATAACATCAATTTATTTGTGGCATACCAAGTGTCCATCAAGACAGCTTTAAATGGCAAAAACTTATTATACACAAGGTTTTGCAGCATCTCCATCACATGGTCTATCTTTGTTTTACCATCTCTATCTGGATCATAAATTCGATAGTCAACTACCCAAAACTTTCCGATTTCATGATTGACATATACACAATTTACTAGCCCAATTCCTTGAATTACACCATGCTCGTTGCCACTATACTGGCGTTTACTTGGCTCTATTTCCACAGCGTATCGTTTATCAATTACTGTGTCATCAAAAACCAAATACGCATTATCATTTATTTCTATTAAATCTTTGACATTATCCCAAAGAATCCGAGGTGTTAATTTTTCGTTATTTAAATAACGGTTGATTTTATCGTGACTGATCTGCTCTAAATGCTCCGCCAAATTTGTGAGAGTATAATTAATCTGACTACTTAACAAGTACTGGCAATAATTAAGTTTAGTAAATCTCATAAACCTATAGGATTGATTTTATGCATCCTCAGCTAATTTTCTCATAATTTGATGAATACTTAACACAGCCGATTACTGTTACTAATTTCATCAATTTCCTTTGGGTATGCCACTTTTATATAGTATTTATGTACTATATAAATGCGATGGCTACGCCCGCCGCAGGCATCGCACTGTGCCAGTTGCGTAAGTCCTGAAAACTAAATCACTACCGGAATTACACAGATAACAGCGATGTCTACGACTGGCTATGCCTACACACACACTTTGCTTTTCACTCAAAACGTGTCAGTATCGGGTAGCTATTAACGTGTGTAGGGCTGTATCGTCTGTAGGTTTGGTTCTAAATTGATGAAACTTGAGAAAAACTTATTAAACAACAGCCGCCTCTGGAATCGCACCCTGCATTCTCCCGAAAGCATCAATCAAATTCTGCAATTGTTGATCCGCTTTAAAAACTCCTAACCCGCGCACCGTCACTTTACCCGGAGAATAGACAAACCGCGTCTTGAGATTGTCTGGTAAATTCGCCGCCAACAAATTCCAAGCGGGTTCCTCCATCGGCGTTTCTAAAACCACGTGCTGCTTTTGTTCTGGTTTAATCCGGCTAAATCCGAGCTTTTTCGCTAGCTGTTTGAGTTCCATGACTCGCAAAAGTTGATTTGCAGGGACTGGTAAAGTACCATAGCGATCGCTCCACTCAGCTGCAATCTGATTTAATTCTGATTTAGATTTAGCTGTTGCCACCGCTCGATAAGCACTCATCTTTTGATCTAAATCGGTAATATAATCTGCTGGAATAAATGCCGTCAGGTTAAGGTCAATCTGGGTATCCTCCACTTTCGGAATTTCTTGTCCTCGGATTTCCCGAATTGCTTCTTCCAGCATTTCCATGTATAAATCAAAGCCGATGGCATCCATTTGACCGGATTGTTCAGCACCTAGCAAGTTACCCACACCTCTGATTTCCATATCGCGCATTGCTAGCTGATATCCAGAACCTAGCTGAGTAAATTCTTGAATCGCTCGTAATCTTTGCCGTGCTGCATCAGATAATTGCCGTTGCTTGGGATAAAATAACCAAGCATGAGCTTGGATACCTGCACGTCCTACACGACCGCGTAATTGATACAGTTGTGCCAAACCAAAGCGATGAGCATCTTCAATCAAAATGGTGTTGACTCGCGGAATATCTAAGCCAGATTCAATAATTGTTGTACAAACAAGGATGTCTGCATCACCATTGCTGAAAGTGAGCATGGTTGATTCTAACTCGCTTTCATCCATTTGACCGTGAGCGATCGCAAATCTAGCTCCCGGTATCACTTCTCGTAAATTGGCTGTGGTTTCTTCAATCCCGTCCACTCGCGGAACTACATAAAAAACCTGTCCACCTCTATCTAATTCTTGACGAATTGCACTGCGGATACTTTCAGAATTTATCGGTGACAGATGGGTTTTAATCGCTCGTCTAGTTGGGGGTGGTGTGGTAATTAAACTCATTTCCCGAATTCCCGACAAGGACATATACAAAGTACGGGGAATGGGAGTGGCGGAGAGTGTAAGCACGTCCACTTGAGTTTTCAGGCTTTTAATTTTTTCTTTCTGGTTTACCCCAAACCTCTGTTCTTCATCCACCACCAACAGTCCTAAATCCCGGAACATCACGCCTTTACCCAAAAGTTGCTGTGTACCAACAACTACATCTAGTTCACCCGTTGCCAATCGCTTTTGAATATCGCGGCGTTCTTCAGCCGAACGAAAACGGTTGAGCAAGCCGACATTCACAGGGTAAGGTGCAAAACGTTCCTTGAGTGTATGGTAATGCTGCTGTGTTAAAATTGTCGTTGGCGCAAGGAGTGCCACTTGTTTACCGGCGGTGACTGCTTTGAAAATAGCACGAATCGCCACTTCCGTCTTTCCAAAACCGACATCGCCACAAACTAAGCGATCCATTGGGCGATCGCTTTCCATGTCGCGTTTCACATCTTGTACAGCTTTGAGTTGATCCGTTGTGGGTTGGTAGGGGAAAGAATCTTCCAATTCCTCCTGCCAAGGCATATCACTGGGAAAGCTAAAACCTTGTTGTTGCGATCGCGCTGCATACAGTTTCAACAAGTCCACCGCCAATTTTCTGATGGCTTTGCGGACTTTATTCTTGGTATTTTCCCAAGCTTTACCAGTCATCCTGTTGAGTTCCGGTGCTTTATCACCTCCGGCGCGAAACCGAGATAAAGCACCGACTTGATCGGCGGCAACTCTTAATAACCCATCAGCATACTGCACCGCCAAATAATCACGGGTTTCGTTATTAATCGTCAAACTTTCAAGCTTGACAAATTTGCCAACACCATGATTTCTGTGAACTACATAATCACCTGGACGCAGCTTATTGGGATCAACTTGCTTAGAAGTAGCTTTGTGGCGCTTGCGGATATAGCCGGGAGTCGCCAAGGAATGCTGCCCAAAAAATTCTCGATCTGTAACGATTACTATTCGGTATGTCGGCAGAATAAAACCTTCGAGTTCCGCAAGACCAGAATATTTTAGGGCTATGGGAATATGGTTAATTTGCAGCTTATCTATCGCTTGGTAGTCGCGGGGATTGGGGATAAACTGAGCCGGACAATCATGTTCTTGCAACAGCGAGACGGAACGCGAAGGTTGAGCAGAAAGCAGCCAGATTGAGAAATTGCGATCGCGTTCTTGACGGATGGTTTCAGCTAGTTTAGCAAACTGGTGTGGCGTGACTGGAAGCGATCGACTAGAAAGATTGATCCCACTATTTTCTTCTGACAGTTCCGATAAATATAGTGTTTTAAATTTGGCAATGTCAGCCAAACAGTCATCAAAAGACCGATGAATTCTCGGTACCTGCTTAGACTCTTCCCCATTTCCCATTCCCCATTCCCCATTCCCCATCCTCCATTGTTCCTCAGCATTTTCGACCCAGCGATCGCTATGAGCATGACACTGTTCTGGCTCATCAATAGCAATCAATGTATTTTCTGACAAGTAATTTAGCAGAGATGCTGGTTGCTCAAAAGCCAAACCCAAAAAGCGACGACTACCCTCCAACAATGATGAGTTTTCAGTGCTAAGTTCTGAGTCAGGATTTAACTCAGGACTCAGCACTCGCAACTCAGTACTCTTGTTGAGTGCCGCCATCACAATGGGAGCAAAGCTAGTGGGGGTAAGAATTAACTGATCAACTTTGTCGAGTGCGGAACGTTGGGTTGCTGGGTCAAATTCCCGCATTTGCTCGATTTCATCACCAAACCATTCCAACCTGACTGGAAACTCAGATGAAACTGGGAAAACATCAACAATATCACCCCGTCGGCTCCATTGTCCTTCCGTTTCCACCAGAGGTACTCGTTCATACCCCAGAATCGTGATTTTCTCACTGAAGGCATTTAAGTCTAATTCCATCCCCCGCTTCAAGGTAAGACAGAATTCCCCAAAAGCTTCTGGTGGTGGCAAATGTGGTTGCAACGCCCCTTGAGTAGCCACAATTGCTAAATTTGTCCTTTGTCCTTTGTCCTTTGTCATTTGTTCTTGGTTTGTTTCTAATGACAACTGACTAATGACCAATGACTCTTGACTCTTGAGTAAATCCGCCAATACCTGCATTTGCCCCCAACTCATCTCAGTTTCCGGGTCAAAAGGTTCGTAGGGAGAAGCCTCAGATGTGGGATAAAAATGTACTGTTTGCCATCCCATTGCCTCCAGTTGTGCATAAACTCGTCCAGCTTCTTCTAGTGTGGCGCAAACTACGAACAAATTCTTACCCTGAGACTGGGCTAATGCCGAAGCAACCAAACCCTTGGGCAATCGAGAAATGCCATTTAACCGCAATTCTTGTTGTCGGTTTAGCTTAGAAATAAATTCAGTGGTGAGCGGCGATCGCGCTAAGGCACGCACAATAGAAGAAAATGACATAAGTACTACTAGCGGTGGGAGTCTTTGTGAGTCAGAAAATTTTGAGGCAGTTTATGTCAACTATTTTAAAAGTGTTGACAGCCTTCTTATTCTTTGGATGGAAGAATAATCTACAGCAACTAATAAACTTAAAAACTATAACTACTACTTTGTATACAGTCAAAGCATTTTATAGAAGCACCTTTAATACTAGATACTAGGTATTGAGCTACATTCGCTCTGAGAAGCGGCAATTTTAAACATGTCCTCCATCACTTTTGAAATTTTAATCATTTTGGTGCTAATTATTGCCAACGGCGTATTTTCTATGTCTGAGATGGCGATTGTCTCAGCCCGGAAAGTCAGGCTACAGCAGCTTGCCAATCAAGGAGATGCCAAGGCAATGGCAGCATTGAAATTAGCGGAGTCTCCAAATCATTTCCTGTCAACTGTTCAAGTGGGTATTTCCCTGATCGGTATCCTAACTGGTGCTTTTGGAGGAGCAACAATTGCCAACCGACTGGCAGTCTATGTAAAACTTGTACCCTTTTTAGCACCTTATAGTGAACCGATATCTTTTGGAGTAGTGGTTTTGATCATTACCTATTTGTCACTCATTGTTGGCGAATTAGTACCAAAGCGTCTGGCATTAAACAACCCAGAAAGAATTGCCTCGACTGTAGCTATTCCAATGCGTGCCTTATCAGCGATCGCTTCGCCAATGGTATATCTCTTAAGTGCTTCTACAGATTTGATCTTACGAGTGCTGGGAATAACAGCTTCTACTGAGCCGCAAGTCACCGAAGAAGAAATAAAAATCTTAATTGAGCAAGGCACTGAGGCGGGAACCTTTGAGGAAGCCGAACAGGATATGGTAGAGCGAGTCTTTCGTTTAGGCGATCGCCCCGTCAGCTACTTAATGACACCCCGTCCTGATATCGTCTGGTTAGATTTAGAAGACACTGCCGAAGAAAATCGCCAAAAAATGGTTGAGAGTGCCTATTCTCGCTATCCAGTGTGTCAGGCGGGACTTGACAACGTGCTGGGTGTAATACCTGTCACCGACTTATTAGCCAGGAGTTTCCGAGGAGAAGCGCTAGACTTAACAGTGGGCTTGCGACAGCCCGTATTCGTGCCAGAAAGTACCCGTGGATTAAAAGTTTTGGAATTGTTCAAGCAAACCATTACTCACATGGCACTAGTAGTGGATGAATACGGCGTAATACAAGGATTAGTTACTCTCAACGACATCATGAGCGAAATCGTAGGTGATGTTCCTTCAACAGATGGACAGGATCAACCCCAAGCTGTGCAACGCGAAGATGGTTCCTGGCTTTTGGATGGGATGTTACCTGTAGAGGAGTTTTTAGAACTTTTTGGTATGGAAGAGTGGGAATCCGAGGAACGCGGCAGTTATCAAACCTTGGGCGGTTTTGTCATCACCCATTTAGGTCGTATTCCTGCCGCCGCAGATCATTTTGAATGGCAAAGTATGCGAATTGAAGTGATGGATATGGATGGGAACCGCGTTGACAAAGTGCTAGTGGTACCGAAGGCAACTAAATCAGCAGATACGAAAAAATCTGACTAGCGATCGTTGAGGAGTTAGGAGACGCGATTAATCGCGTCTGTACAGGAGTTAGGAGTTATTTCTCGCCCAATTTCCAATTCCTAATTCCCTATTCGTCAAGTCTTAGATAGACGTTTGACCGCTTCACCCGCCAACATCTGATGCGCTTGCTCCAGAAATTGGGGGATTTTATCGGCATGAGGATTGCGGGCAAGACATTGCTGCAAGTTTAATTCCTCTAGCCGATCCGCTTTATTACCAGGAAACCAGTGACCGCCATCACCAAGTAGGTTGTAGCGCATTTTGCCATAATCTACCAGGTCGTAGGCGATCGCTAAATTCCGCAGCCACAAAATCACCCGAATGTTGACCTCACCAGGGGTTTGCTCATAAGTTGGTAGATTTGTTTCCCAGGATTTTACCCAATCTTCTCCCAAAGTAGCGATCGCTTCTTCTTCCAACCTTGCTAAGATGGGCGGCAAAATTTCTGATGCCCGATCTACTAATTCTAAAGTCTTCAGGTGTTCATCAAAATCTTGTGGTTTTGCTGCTCCCACACTCAGAGTATGCACCTCTTGATGACTCAAACAAAACAAATCATTAAACACCATTGGACTCAAAGGAGCGCAAAGATTCACTAATTTTTGTGGAGGTTCATACAACAAACCTCCTTTATTAGATGGACTAATGATAAACACCCCCATATCGTGGCGTTTAGCTGCTTCAATTGCCGCCCAATTCCATTGATTAATGTAGTACCAGTGCAGGTTCACGTAATCAAATAGATTGGTATTAATTGTCTGTACAATTGTATCTGTTGATCCGTGTGTGGAAAAACCAATAAATCTAACTTTTCCTTCTGCTTGCAACTGCTGTGCTACTTCCAAGCAACCACCGGGACGGATGCTATAGTCTAATGACTCAGTATGGTTGATACCGTGCAATCCCAGTAGATCGACATAATCTAGCTGGAGATTTTTCAATGATTGTTCAAATGTCTCGCGGAATTCTTTCGCATCTTCCTTTGGACTGATTTTGGTCTGAACAATCAACTTTTCACGGGGAAGCTGGGGTAGAACTCTTCCTAATTGCATTTCGGAAGTGCCATAACCACGAGCAGTTTCAATATGATTAATCCCAACCTCCACTGCTCTTCTAATCGTCGCTTCCAGATTTGCCTGGTTATCAGCAGGAATTTCATTATTGGGGACATCCTGCCACTTAAACTGATATCTCATGCCACCGCAGGAAAACACTGGCATCTGTAATTCTGTGCGTCCAAACCGTCTATATAGCATCAGTAGATTGTGGATTTACCAACATAAATAAAAAACGACAGTCATCCAAGCCTACAGTGCCACAATAAATACCTCTGTTTAATCAGTGGCACTAGCAAGATTCATCGCATATTAAATTGGTCAGGTCTTTTGGTTATTGGACTGCGACCAGTATTCCCGTTCCACAGAATAATTATCTCATCCTAGTTACCACTAACAAGCAATTTTTCCGTTATTTTCCCAATTTGTGTTTAGACTAAGAAATGACAAAATTACCCAGCAGTACTGAGTTGAGACTCCCACAATATAGATATAGCGGTTCTCTCAATTGCCAAGAAGCAAGTGGCGTGAAGGTGAGCGATCGCAGCAGTGGAGTATTTTTCTATCTCACAAACGTGAAATTTGCTCTATAAGTCGAAGAGTTAAGCCGGTTTTGCCACTTGTTTCTTTGATTTTATCTTACCCCAGTCCAAAATCCAAAATTACTTGACTTCTCTTGCAAAGGTAGTAGGTTGTCAAATTAATTATTTGGAGACTGCGCTTGGATTAAGCAATTTCTCAATGTTTCGGCTAACACCTGTACATGCGGTTCATTAAATAGGTTATGGTGAGATCCAGAAATGTAATGGATATCTAATCCTCCAGCAACTAGGTCGCCCCAGCCGAATTGAGGATCGTATTGTGTCCCTATAGCTTCGTCCCGACTCTGATCGTCTGTTCGCAAGAGAACAGCTCGACCAAGGTAAGGTGAAAAGATATATTCACTGATAGCTTGAGTGTTAGCATCCATAATCTTTAAGTGGTTGTCATTTGCAGGGAAATCAATTATCCCTTGCAAGTAACGCTGATATGTCTTTTCGAGACGCTGCGTACCCCAATAAATCCATTTCACAAGTCTTTGCCAAAAGTAGACAGGTCCTTGTTGAACTATATTATTTAAATGCAAAAAAATTCGCTTCAGAAATGGTGCCCGCCAACTATAACCTGGACGGCAACTATCAAGCATAACTAAAATACCAACTTGTTGACCTTGCTCCTGGAGTTGCCTAGCCATCTCAAAAGCAACTACACCCCCAAAAGAATAACCTCCCAGAAAATAAGGCCCATTGGGTTGAATGGTCTGGATCTCTTGAATGTAATGAGTTGCCATGTCTTCTATCCGCGTATACAAGGGCTGTTTTCCATCTAGTCCTTGTGGCTGTAGTCCATAGAATGGTTGGTCTAACCCCAAATGCAATACTAATTCACGGAAACACAAGACTTCTCCACCGAGTCCGTGAATACAGAAAAAAGGTGGCTTGGAACCATAGGGTTGAATTTCTACCAGGGATGACCAGCTAGATTTTGATTTGTCTAAGGTATTTACTGAAGCCAAGTTTATTGCTAAATCTTCTTCTTGACAGATAATTTTGGCTAGAGCCTCTACAGTCCCAGACTGAAAGAGAATAGCAAGAGGAAGATTTTTACTAAATATCTTCTCAATTTGCCAAAATAGTTTTACTGCCAAGATGGAGTTTCCTCCTATTTCAAAGAAGTTATCCTTTACGCCAATGGGTTGGACACCTAAAATCTGTTCCCAAATCTGTGTTATCTTGCGCTCCACTTCATTACGAGGAGCAACAAAGGTAACTTCCGATTCTTGTCTTGATAAATCGGGTGCAGGTAAAGCATGGCGGTCTATTTTACCATTAGGGTTTAATGGTAAGGTGTCCAAAAATACAAAGTAAGCAGGCACCATATATTCAGGTAGCTGACTTTGCAAAAAGCGACGTAATTCAACTCGACTAGGAATTTGCTCTGCATTGGCAACAACATAAGCCACGAGTTGTTTATCACCATTAATATCCTCTCTAGCAATGACTAGAGTCTGTGTCAGTGCGGGATGTTGGTCTAATATGGCTTCAATTTCTCCCAATTCAATTCGGAAGCCACGAATCTTGACTTGGTAGTCAATGCGACCAATAAACTCGATATTCCCATCGCTTAAGTAACGTGCCAAGTCCCCAGTTTTGTAAAGACGTGACCCAGGTTCAGAGCTAAAAGGATTGAAAATAAACTTATCTATGGTCAATTCTGGACGGTTAAGATAGCCTCGCGCCAAACCAATACCACCAATGTGCAGTTCACCTGATTCACCAACAGGCACAGGCTGCAAATTTTCATCAAGGATGTGAATCTCTGCATTGGCCACGGGGCGACCTATGGGAGCAATGGTAGAATTAGTGCCGCGCTGACAAGTCCAGAAAGTGGTATCAATAGAGGCTTCTGTCGGGCCATAGCAATTGTGGAGAACATTGTCCAAATCCAGTTTGGCAAAAAAGCGTTCTATTAGTTCGCCAGGCAAAGCTTCACCACCACAGGTAATATGCCTCAGAAATGAGCAATTCTCAATTCCCTTTTCTTCTAGTAAGACACGCAGTATAGAAGGTACTAAGGCCAAGACAGTGATTTGCTGCTCAGTAATGACCTTCACAAGGTATGCAGTGTCTTGATGTCCACCAGGGCGAGCCACGATCAATTGCCCTCCAAAGCACAATGGCCAGAATATCTGCCACACTGAGGGATCGAAGCTAAAAGAAATAGTCAATAAAACCTTATCTGCCTGAGTTAATCTAAAGGTTGTTTGCCGCCAGTAGAGTTGGTTGCGGATACCACGGTGAGGGATCATAACACCCTTGGGCTGTCCTGTAGAACCAGATGTGTAAATTACGTAGATAAGATTATCATCTGTCGTTTTATTTACAGGATTTTCTTGACTGTTTTGAATATTTCCTTGCCAATTTGAATCGAGACAAACCACCTGTGCTTCATTCGGTGGCAAGTTCTTGAGCAATTTTTCTTGGGTTAACAATACTGGTGTCTGAGTGTCTTTCAATATGAAGGCTAAACGCTCTGAGGGATATGCCGGATCTAAAGGTACGTAAGCACCTCCAGCTTTGAGAATTCCCAGTAGTCCTACTATCATCTCCAAGGAGCGCTCTAGGCAAATGCCCACAAGTACTTCAGGACCAACGCCTAAAGCACGTAGGTGATGTGCTAGTTGATTAGCCTGCTGATTTAGCTGCCAATAAGTAAGTTGTGTATTTTCAAACATTACAGCAATAGACTGGGGCGATCGCTCAACTTGCATCTCAAACATTTGATGGATGCACCAATCCTGATGATCTACTTCAGTATCATTCCATTCCTGTATAACTTGAGTATCGAGGATATTAGTTAAGGTGTTTAAGGGAATATTTTGCTTATATTCTGAAATTTGGCTATTTATCTGCATTTTCTATGTACCAACTCCATAAGGAGATGCCATTGTTTTAATTTATTTATTCTTTATTGTATATGCGTTTATATCAAATCCTATACGAGGCTATACATTAAGTATTTCAGCATAGAAGCCCAAAATTGCATAAACACAACCTAGCTTCGCTTTGAAGGTGAGACGCTGGGCCAAAAGTTTCTAGGCTTTCGTACACAGGCAAATCATATAAATTTTCAAATATAATTTGTATTTAAATCTGTAGATAATCGATTTGTACTTAACATAACGATCGCCATTTTTAACAAACATTTAATTTAAAGCGGTAACTTTTAAATACCAATTAAAGTAAAAATATCATTATTCGTTTTTTTAGGTATAGCAATAGATCGGCACTTTTTACACCTTTCATTTTAGTTAACAAATTAAACTTTTTTGCTTTACAAGATATAAATTTACGGAAATTAATACTGATAAAACTTTATCTTTTTTTATAGGGATTTGTTAGAGTGAAAAATAATTATTACCGAATCTTCATTGTGTTTCTTTATATGTAAAAATAGTGTGAAGTCATGATTATGATTTGTTTAAATAATTAAGTAGGGGTCATTAGCTGCATATACTAAAAACACATCAGAGAGGAACTGGCGACTCAGGACTATAGCAATCCGAGTTGAAATGTAAGAACATAAGGAGATTAAAAGTACATGTTTTAAGCTATTTTAGCGATTTCCTTCATACAAAGTGGCGTAATATTTTTTACTTGATGCTACCATCCTCAAATCAGGTCTCCATAAAAACATATCATTGGCATAAAGATAATGTAGGAAAAAAGGCTTAGAAAGTGAAACTATCTATAAATGCAGATATAACAAGACTCACAGATAGATTTTGTTCATTTATTAGAATTTATTGCCGTTAATCTGTTACAAAATTCTCTAAAGATAACCATGAGACTTGACACAAGTTCAAGCAAGAAATAATTTTTGTAAAGTTTTGTAACAATATCCAAACTTTTGATGCGTTTAGTTATATGTTATGTATGTAAGTATTGTTAATTAAGTAATTATGCGTAAAAAACAGAGAACTTCTAAGCAAAGCTAAACTCATTTAGCTAGATATGCTACAGTAGTTCCCGAGGGAACATAATTGTCTCATAGAAGTAAAACTCTGCAATGGAACTGTAATAACTCAGTTCAACTGTTACGCCCTTTCAAAAGCCTAATATTTTTACCTGACCTATTTAATTATTAATGTCATGTCAGGAATTCTATTAAATTACAAGAAGTTAACTTACCAAAAAATCATTTTCTTACGCTCAAAGCTCAAAATATCCAGACTAAACTGAATCTTGACCTACAACAAAAGCTAAATATCTGGGTAGTAAATTTCCTCAAACCGATCCTGGAATATGCTTTTGATAGAGAAATTCAAGTTACTCCGAACAAAATAGTTAATAATATTTAGGCTACAAAGAACAGGTTTCTTTGAAATAAAAAGGTGGGATATCTCACTTGTCTTAATATTAAGTTTTGAGCAAATTTCATCAAATTTTACATATACCAAGTGTTCCTCAGTATGAGTAATCAAAGCATTACAACAAATAAATTCAGTGAAGTACCTTTGGATTTACGTGCATCTGCATCTGTAAGGGTACGCAAAGGTTCATGGTGGTTGAGATTAATAACATTGTTTTTGGTAGACTATACCCTTTTATCCTTAGCTTGGATTTTTGCTGGATACAAATCTTTTTATGGTAATTTTTCTTCGGATCTACCTAGTCATTACTTACCGATTTTAATAACTATTGGTATTCAAATAGGATCGCTAGCTATAGAAGGTATTTATAGGGAAGGTCAAAAACGCTATGACTATTTGAACATTATTAAATCGCTAAGTTTTGCTCATGGACTAATAATATTTGCTTGTTTTTTGTATCAACCGGTTGTTGATATTACACGTCCAAAATTAATATTGTTATCTTGGCTTCTAAGTATATTATTTATTTGTACTGGAAGATATGGTGTAAATATTACTTTAGAATATCTCCGTAAGCAGAAAAAAATAGTTCGTTCTTCTGTCTTCATTATTTGTGATCCTCAAGACCATGAGCAGATTGCTAGCTTTATTAAAAAAGAAAAGCACTATATTGTATCTGGAACTGCTCATGCTAATTCATTAGACAGATATCAGCGTCAAAAAACATTGAATCAACTCAATGAATTAGGTGTAACAGAGGTTTTTATATCTTGGGATGCTCTAAAAAATAGAATGTTTTTATGCTGGTTATTTCAAGCATCTGGTATTCAAGTACATATTTTACCGATGGAATTAAAACCAATTTATAAAAACATAGAATTTAATAAAATAGGTGGAATGCCTTGTCTGAGTTTGGATTGTCCGATAATTACAGGTAAGGATTTTTGGATAAAACGTACTTGTGATTTCTGTTTTGCAACTTTATTTGTAATGTTATCATTTCCGATTTATATAGCTATAGCTATAGCTATAAAACTGGACTCTCCTGGAACAGTATTTTACAGGCAAACCCGTATAGGTCTACATGGGCAACAATTCAAAGTATGGAAATTCAGAACTATGAGGTCTGATGCAGAAAAATTACAGAAAGAATTAGAAGCTTTAAATGAAACGAAAGATGGGATTATCTTTAAAATAAAAGATGACCCTCGTATTACTCGCGTTGGAAAATTTCTTCGGCGTTATAGTTTAGACGAATTACCTCAACTTTTTAACGTTATCTTTGGAGAAATGAGTATAGTAGGCCCCCGTCCGTTACCTACTAGAGATGTAGACAAGTTTTCTGAACATCATTTTATTAGACATGAAGTTTTACCTGGTATTACAGGTCTTTGGCAAGTCTCAGGTCGCTCAGACATTGTAGATTTTGAACAAGTGATAAATCTTGATCTGAACTACATTGAAAATTGGTCTCTTGGGTTGGACTTGGAAATTTTGCTCAAAACAGTTATGGTGGTTTTGAAAAAAGAAGGTGCCTACTAAGCTTTAAATTTTATCGACTTTCTCAATTTTTCTTGAAGGCATCAATATTCATCGTAAAACCTTAGTGATCCGGCAGTTTTATTTTAATAAAATTCAATGATAAGCATTAACATGGAAAAAGTTTTTGCTACCAAACTAGGTTTTTTGTCGGATCAAGAAAACCTGGTTACTAATTTGGGATAAGGTTGAGCTAAGGTCAAACAGAAAAACAAAATTAGAAAAGACAGTAAGAACTATAATGGTTACGTGTTGATATGTATGATTATTGCAACTTGCAGTGTAATTTATTGCGGATTAAAGTGAGCTTTTTCTAGTTTTGTAACAGTCTGAAAGTACAAATCAAATATTTATGCATGGAATCAAGTATAAAAACTTCTGAAGATATATCCATCCATATCCAAAAAGATCAGTTTATGAAATACATGGGTATTTAGTGATTTAAAACGAATTAAGCTGAATTAATAATTTTAAGAATGGCAGAAAAGTACAAATTTATAAGTAATTCCTTATCAATGATAGTCAATCGGTTAGCACAAAGCATTACGGCCTTTGTATTAACCGCTGCTATTGCTCGAACTTTGGGAGCTGAGGCTTTAGGGCAGTATCTACTAGCCTATAGCTACTATTTTATCTTTGTGGGCATTGCTTCACAAGGGCTAAAGACATTGTTCACTAGAGAACTAGCACGTGAGCCAGAAAAAACACCAGTTTACTTAATGAGTGGTACCTGGTTGCAGTTAATATTTAGTTTCTTCAGTTATGGGGCATTAGTGATTGTAGTCTTTTTACTTCCCTATAGTTCCACAACCTCTACTCTTTGCTACATAATGGGTTTAACGATCATTCCCTTTGCACTTTCCAATATAACGGAGGCAGTTTTTCAAGCTCAAGAGAAGATGCATCTTATTGCCATAGCTACAGTTCCAGTGTATGTAATACGCCTAATAATAATGATTTGGGCGATGCAACTAAAATACGGAATTGGATATTTGGGAGCGATCCTATTTTTGTCAGAAACACTAATTCTAATAATTGAATGGATTTTTATTAGACGATTAGTTAAAATCCAATGGCAGATTGATGGAAACTTTGTAATTAATACAATCAAAAGTGCGCGTACATTTTTTGCTATTGAAGCAATAGCTGTAGTCACTGGAAGAATTCAAATTTTGATTCTTTCATTGTTAGGAAATGAGTTTTTAGTAGGTCTATTTGGTGGAATAGCACAATTACTACAACCCTTTTCGATTATTGCTAACAGTATGATTTTAGCAATGTTTCCAAGATTTTCAAAGGCAGTAGACCAAGGAAGGGGAAAACAGAAGCAGACAGCAGAAACTATTATTGAAATCCTACTAATTATGGCATTGCCCTTATTTTTGGGATTATTATTTTTTGGCAAAGATTTACTAATTTTTGTCTATGATTCTAGCTTTGCTCAAGCAAATCTAGCCCTTCGCCTAAGTGCTATATCACTGGTTTTTTTGCCCTTCATCCGCTCACTTTCATATCTACTAGTAGCCAATGGTTTTGAGATAGTTAACCTACGTGAAGTGGTCATTACTACTATATTCGGAAGCTTGGGAGGTGTGGTATTAGTTTCACGATATCAGTTACTAGGTGCAGCTTTAATGGTATTGTTAATGACTATTCTGGGTTTTAGCCAGTATATTTATTTCACCTATACTCGCTTATTTTCATTAAACTTATGGCGAATTATGCGCCGACCATTGATAATAAGTGTTTTAATGTTACCCATATTTATATTGTTGCAAAAAATTAACTTAGACTTTGTATTCACTTTACTTATTGCAACTTGTACCTATGGTTTATTTGTGATTTATTTAGGTATTCGTGCGTTTGGTGGGTTTCGTTTTTTATGGATGAAACTTTTAAGAGAACATTAATTGTTCAATCTAAAATTCTACAGACAAACAATCCAAAGTTTTATAAGTAAGAATATAATTTAAATTATGATTAAAGTTGCCCTATTACATTTTGGCTTTGAAGACTACACCATTGAATTAGCAAATAGTCTGGCTAAATATGTTGATTTAACGGTAATTCACCCGAAAAAACTCTCAGATGTATGCGGTGATGCGTTTGATCCCAGTATCCGTGTCATTAGCTTTAACAAACCACGGATTCGCGACCCGCGTAATGTGTTGTCTATGAACGCTATGATGCGTATTATCAAAGACATACAGCCAGATGTTTTACATGTGCAAGAAACTAACGATCCTTGGTATGATTGGACGTTGCTACTCAACAGGATGCCACCACTAGTAACAACCATCCACGATGTATTCCGTCACCCAGGAGATAAGGTGGCTGTATTTGGTTCAGAGTATACTCGGCGTATTGCCTTCTATCGTTCCCAACAATTGATTGTCCATACTGATCAACTAAAAAAGATTCTAATTGAAAAATTTAATTTACCTGAAGGGCGAGTCAATGTCATACCACATGGTGAACTTGGCAGTCTGTATAAGCGCCGGGGCGATCGCAATAATCAGCCTCGCGATCCAAATACATTGCTATTTTTTGGACGCATCTGGCCCTATAAAGGATTGAAATATTTGCTTGAGGCTATGCCCTTAATTGCTGAACGTGTACCTCAAGTCAAACTGATTATTGCTGGAAAAGGAGAAAATATCAACCAGTATTTCCCTAATGGTTATGATGAGAACCGCTACGAGATTATCAATAGACTAATCTCTCTTGAAGAAGTAGGTAATCTATTTCAACGTAGCACACTAACAGTTCTACCATACATTGAAGCGTCTCAAAGTGGTGTAGCAGCTTTATCTTATGGAATGGGAACGCTGGTTGTAGCTTCTGATATAGGGGGATTGAGTGAGATAGTTCAGCATAAAAAGGATGGGTTATTAGTTCCACCACGTGATGCTCAAGCCCTATCTGATGCCATCGTTTGTTTGTTAAGCGATCGCGACTTACAACAAAAAATGCAAACTGCGGCACTAGCTCGTTGCCAGCAAGATTTAAATTGGTCAAATATTGCTGCTCAAACCGTGGAAGTTTATCAAAAAACCATGAAAATTATACATTAGTAAAAATATACTTACTTAATCGGCATTTAACGAACATAATAATAACCCATCGAATAAAAAAGTATTTGCCCAAATAAACTGAGACTATCAACCACGAATTTCTGACTTGCTTAATATATTTTTTGTATGTATACACAATAATAAATATTATAAGTTATAAAAAATGAGGAAATTTTTAATTTCTGCTGAACAAATATTTACATTTACTTCCTTGATGCTATATTCAGGAACCCCGCTAGATGGTTTTTTGACTGATGGCTTTACTGTAAAAGAAGGAGATAGAATTACATTTCGATTACTTTATACTCTTACATATATAGTCAGCCTTTCATTGATTGCTCTACGTTGGAAGAAAGTTACTTATGCTTTTAGCAAAGATAAGTTTATTTGGTTGCTGATTGGAGTTTCTGCACTTTCTATTTTTTGGTCCTTAGATCCAGACATTACCGTGCGTCGCGTCATTGGTCTGTCAGGAACAACTATCTTTGGACTTTATTTAGCTTCACGCTACACCTTAAAACAGCAGCTAAAGCTATGTGCATATATGCTTGCCGTCTCAATAGTAATGTGTTTATTATTTGTTATATTTTTACCACAAATTGGAATCGATCCTGCATTTAATAGTTGGAGAGGAATATTCCCAACCAAAAATGTTCTGGGCAAGAGATTTGTACTTAGTGCGGCAATATTTTTATTCCTTGCCATTACTGGTAAAGAAAATCGTTGGGTTTTATGGCTTGGCTATATTACTTCTGGAGTACTTATATTATTATCCCAATCAGCAACATCACTATTAAATTTTATAATCATCACAGTAGCTTTTATTGTGTATTGTCGAATTTTACATTTAGAATACAAAGTATTTATACCTTTTCTGACGTTTATATCAACATTGAGTATAGCTTTTTATTACTGGTTCATCTCACAAGGTGATTCGATTTTAGGCTTAGTAGGTAAAGACGCAACACTCACCGGACGCGCAGAATTATGGCCTGTTGTATTGGAGATGATTGGAAAAAAACCATGGTTAGGATATGGCTATGGAGTATTCTGGGAGCAGAGTAGTGAATCTTCTATTGTTTTACAAACGGTACAATGGGACGCTCCTAATGCTCATAATGGGTTTCTGGATCTTTGGCTATCATTGGGTCTATTAGGATTCTTGGTTTTTATAATTGGGTTCGTTATTAATTTATTTAAAGCGATATATTTAATCCGGCGGAATCAAACATCCGAAAGTATATGGCTCTTAGTTTATCTTACATTTATGATTCTTTCAAATCTAACTGAAAGTACATTGCTAGTTCAAAATAGTATGGAATGGGTACTTTATGTAGCAGCGATATTGTCAAGTCAACTTTACTACGCACGCGAATCTCTAAAACTAGAATCAATATAGAGTTGTAGAGAAGATGGAGTGATTTAAATATAAATTTCTTGATTAATAAATTTTAACTCAAACAAAATATTTTTGTAAGTTTTACAAAAATTATGTACAGATAGAGTTAAATTCATAAAGCTGTAAACCAAGATATTTTTACCTCAAATTAACCAAAAAATAATCGTATTTTTATTGAAAATATTTTAGGCGTAGATACTCTACCTACAGATGTACTAATATGTTGAAGTAAGTTACGCATCGATTTGACTCAGAGAAAATCAAACAATAAACTGTGATTATTTCGGTGATATATTAATCAAAGATATACCAACTTATTTCAAAATTACAGCCTATGTCCCGAACTAATACTCTCAAGATTATCATGTTAGGTCCTAGTTTACTCCAACAGGGTGGCATTTCTGGTTATGAGAAGCTTTTTTTAGAATATGCTCCTTCTGAAATTCAAATATATCATATTATCACTCATGAAGACGGATCTATAGCACTGAAAACAATGGTGTTTTTGAAAGCTATATGGAAATTTATATGGATATTAAGAGCAGAAGAAGTTGATATTGTTCAACTTGAAATTTCACAACGCGGCAGTGTTTTACGGCAAGCAATTATGACACTTTTAGCTTGGCTATTTAACAAACCGATAATTCTACACGCTCATGGTAGTCAATTTCATCTTTTCTATGCTGGACTTGCTAACTGGATACAGAAATTGCTAAGTTGGATATTTTGTAAGTGTCAACGCTTAATTGTATTATCGGAAAGTTGGAAAAGTTTCTATATAGAAAATCTTGGTCTTAAACCTGAACAAGTTGTAGTTTTTTACAATCCAGTAAAATTTCCTCCTGAAGTTCCACACCGTTCAGTTTCTGCAAAAGTTAACTTACTTTTTTTAGGACGAATTGGTCAACGGAAAGGAGCATTTGATTTGATCAAAGCTTTTTCTTTTTTGCCTACTGAATATAAAACCAGATCAAGTCTGATTATGGCAGGAGATGGAGACATAGAAGAGGCACGCAATTTAATTACGACTTTAAATCTACAAAACTATATACAATTGCCTGGTTGGATAGGGTCAGATGAACGTGATATTCTTTTAAGTAAGGCAGATGTTTTTGTGTTGCCCTCTTATAACGAAGGTCTCCCACTAGCAATGCTAGAAGCAATGGCTTGGGAATTACCAGTCATAGTTACACCAGTAGGAGGCATACCTGAGATAGTTACTCAATCTGAAAATGGATTAATTGTTAATCCAGGAAGTGTTGAGCAGCTATCAGATGCTATTAGGTCTTTGATTGAAAATGAGGATTTGAGGCTCTCTCTAGGATCTAAAGCGAGAAAAAGTGTTTTTCATCTTGATATCAAAAATCACTGGATTTCTTTTCTTGATTTATATCGTTCAGTGTTAAGTTGAAATGATAAATCTAGCAACTGCAAAACAGAAAACTATAAAAATGCAGACCTGCGGTTTATTCAGCCCAGTTTCACCAGGTATGACTAAAATTTACCCAAAAAAGGCAGATTTTAGAATTGACAAGTCAGTGTTTTACTAAACTGATTAAGAGTTGAGATTATTATGGCATTACCTAAAAAAGTACTAATTATCGTTGAAAATCTGCCAGTTCCCTTTGATCGGCGGGTATGGATGGAAGCAACTACTTTGCAAAAAGCTGGGTATGAAGTTAGCGTAATTTCACCAACAGGTAATGGGTTTGAGAAATCTTACGAGATTATTGAGAAAATTCACATTTATCGTCATCCTCTACCACCAGAAGAAAGTTCTGTTCTTGGTTATCTTCGAGAGTATAGTTGGGCGATTAATTGGCAATTCCGTCTAGCTCAACGGGTATGGCGAGAGCGGGGTTTTGATGTTATCCATATTTGTAATCCGCCGGATTTACTTTTTTTAGTAGCGGTATGGTTTAAATTATTTCATCGCATCTGGGTTATCTTTGATCATCATGACCTCAGTCCGGAGATGTATGAAGCTAAGTATCAACGGCGGGATATTTTTTATCATGGATTATGCTGGGCTGAACGCTTGACCTATGCCACAGCAGACATAGTAATTTCAACGAACGAGTCGCACCGAGAGGTAGCTCTTACCCGTGGGCACAAGAAACCGGAGAAGGTCTTTGTAGTTCGTAGTGCGCCTGACCTTTCCCGTTTTCACCGAATGCCCCCAAATCCGAATTATCGTAGAGGTAAGAAGCACTTGATAGGATATATGGGTGTCATGGGTGAACCAGAGGGAATTGATTATCTTCTGAGAATAGTATATTATATTACCCAGAAAAAAAATCGCCAAGATATTCACTTTATGTTGATTGGTAGTGGGCCAGCAGCCGAAAAACTTAAAGTTTTATCCAGAGAGTTAGGAGTGAGTGAGTTTGTAGAATTTACAGGGTTTAAGCAAGGGGAGGAACTTTTAGAAAGGCTTTCCAGTTGTGACGTTTGTGTAGAACCCTCCCCAACATCTGCTTATAACGAAAACTGCACCATGAATAAAATCCTCGAATACATGGCGATGGGAAAAGCAATTGTCCAGTTTGATTTGCGAGAGGGAAGACGTTCTGCACAGGAAGCATCTCTTTATGCCAAGCCTAATGATGAGGTTGAATTTGCTGAGAAAATTCTAGAGCTTCTAGATTCTCCTGAACTAAGAGAAAAGATAGGAGCCGAGGGACGACTGAGAATGGAGAAGATTCTTGAATGGCAATATCAAGCTCCGAAATTGTTAGAGGCTTATGATAAGATTTGGCAAAGCTAGTTGGCATTGTTGTGCGACAATGGGAACTAAATTTATAACTTAGATAGTCTATACTATTGTCATATTGTCAAATCGCATCATTCTTGTCAATTGCAGTGGTTTGTGCATTCTCTAAGTCTTTTTTAGTTTCTTACTTAATATCTGTATTTGGGAAGATTTATGTCAGAAAAATCTACGGAATCTAGAGAATCTATTGATTTAGACCTCAGTCGTTACCTATTCATATTGAAACGATGGTGGCTACCTGCTGCTGCGATATTTACAGCTACAGTTATTCTCAGTGCTATAGCTACACAATTTATGAAGCCATCCTATGAAGCCGAAGGAAAACTATTATTTAGAATTCCTTCTTTTAAAGTAGTAGGATCTAGTCTTTTGCCTAGTAATACAGAAGGAGGAGATGCAGGGGATTTAAAATCACTGCTAGCAACTCAAAATCCGATAAACACTCAGATAGAAGTTATTTCTTCCCCTGCTTTATTGCAGAGGACAATAGATAAGCTACAACTGAAAGATAAAGAAGGTAAACCTCTAGAAGTAGAAAAGCTGCGGAAATCTTTGACCCTGAAAATTGTTAGTGCAACAGATGTATTGCGAATTAGCTATACCAGCCCTGACCCCGAGCAATCAGCAGCAGTGGTCAACACAATAATGAGTCTTTATTTAGATAATGATATTCTGACAAATCGCTCTGAGGCGGCAGCAACTCGTCAATTTATTGCCAGGCAGCTTCCTAAAACTCAAGAAGTTGTTAATAATACAGAAGTAGCACTACGTATATTTAAACAGAAGTATCAGATAGCAGACCTGTCAGAGGAGACAAAGTCAGCTGTTTCAACTATTGGAAATCTAGACAATGAGATGAATACTGTTAAGGCTCAGCTGGATGAGGTAAACGCCCAAACCAATGAACTGCGCCAGAAAGTAGAGCTAAATTCTCAGGAAGCGATCGCTGTGAGTGCCATCAGTCAGTCACCGGCAGTGCAGGGAGTTCTTGCACAACTTCAAGAAACTGACCGACAGCTGGCAATTGAGCGTAGCCGTTTCCTAGATGACAACCCTGTAGTTGTTAACTTAGAAGCAAAGAAAGCTAGCTTAAAATCTCTCTTACAACAGCAAATTGGTCAGACTGTTGGCAATAAAACAGAAGTTTCACAGAACCTATTACAGATTGGAGAACTAAGACAAAACCTGATCCAAAATTTTCTGCAGTCAGAAATACAGCGCATTGGTTTAGCAAAAAGACTCTCCTCTTTATATAACTCCCGTTCTATATACGAAAAGCGCGTTAAACTCATACCCCAACTAGCACAAAATCAGAGGGAGTTAGAACGAAAAGTTGAAGTCGCAGAATCAACATATCAAACTCTGTTAAAAAAGGTTCAAGAATTACAGTTAGTTGAGAATACAAATACAGCCAGCTCGCGGATTATTGCTCAGGCTATAGTGCCAGATAAGCCTGTAGAAAGCAAAAAAATTATTGTTTTAGTGCTAGGAGTAATGTTCGGTTTATTCTTGGCTACTACAACAGTTCTTGTTCTAGGTATGAGAGATAGATCTCTGAAAACCCTTCAAGAAATCAGAGATATATTTAGATATACTTTGTTAGGCATTGTGCCTTTGTCTGTTAAAAAGATTCGCTCCCGTTATTCAAACGCAGAATCAATAAATCAAACAATTGCTGTCAGAGATACGCCTTACTCTTTAACTAGCGAAATGTACAGAATGATTCAAGCGAATCTGAAATTCCTGAGTTCAGATAAAGTGCTGAAAACTATTGTGGTAACTAGCGCAGTTCCTAAAGAAGGCAAGTCTACAGTTTCAGCTAATTTGGCAACAGCGATCGCTCAATTAGGACGTCGAGTTTTACTAATAGATGCAGATATGCGAGTTCCTTCTCAGCATCATCTGTGGGAAGTAAGTAATGCAGATGGCTTGAGTGAAGTTCTTATAGGTCAGACTGAATTTGATGTTGCTTTATCTAAAGTAATGGATAATCTTGATGTCTTAACTGCTGGCTCTAGACCTCCCAATCCACTTGCTTTGCTTGACTCAAAGCGAATGGCATCGCTAATTGAAAGTTTTTCATCTCAATATAAATATGATTTTGTAATTATTGATGCTCCTCCCTTGCTTTTGGCAGCCGATGCTTTGACTATAAGCCAAATGACTGATGGGATTTTGTTAGTAGCTCGACCTGGGGTAATTGATTCTAACAGTGCATCTGCTGCTCAAGAAATGCTAGAGAGATCCAGTCACAACGTATTAGGTTTAGTTGTGAATGGTATCATTGATAAAAATGAATCTAGTAGTTATTTCAACCATGTTAAACAATACTTTACTCATCAAGATTTGGCAAAAGAGACAAAGCTAAAAAAACGTATTCCAGACAAAACCTCTGTATAAATTAAGTTAAATAAATTAGGATTTTGTCTTACCAGTTAATTTAATACCATAACTGGTAAATAATAGTAGAGGATTAATTACACATAACTTGGCTGAAATTCTTGCCTAGTAAAACATCAATAATTAATTTTGTTGGGATACTTGTATCATATCTGTTTAATTATTTAGCCAAAAAACAATAAGCCTACTTTCACAGGTAGGCTTATTATTTTGTATAACTCTAGACTTCAGCCTGACAGAACTAAATCCTGTGTTGTAGATTGTTGGGTGTAGATTTCAGGACACAATATTACGGTTACTGATATTCGTGTGCCCCAATATCATATCCAGCACCGACAGGACGAGGTTTACCAAAATAATCATTTTTCAAATTATTCCACTTAAAACCATTATTGATGGCCCGACTAGTTCCCTTTATTCTAAAGTCACCACCTGAGGGATTTACAAATTGTGGATCTGCCATAATATCATTAGGTCCCACAGAAACCGCACGAGAACCATTGTTGTTGTAGAGGTTGTAGTTAAAAGTAGTGTTGGTACTTTTATTATTCGTGCTTATTGTTTTGTTAGGCGCAGCATAAATGATGTTATTGATAACTTTGACATCACCTGAATAATTACTCATTATTTGTCCGTGAGTAATTTCCTTAGTCTGGTTATTCAGATAAACTGTGTTGTGGACAATATCCACATGGTCGCTTGCAAAGGTATGAATGCCCGTACCACCATTTTTATATGAGATATTGTTGGCAATCAAAGTACGTCCTTGATACCCATTATCTCGTGACTTATCAACAATAATACCATTACCGTCTTGGAACTTTCCATTGTAATACCAGGGAACAAACATTTGATTGTTGTAGACTTTGTTTCTGGTAACATACATCCTATAGTTCTGGTTCTTATCATAATTCCAATTGTTGAGCAGTGAAATGCCACTAGCCCCATACGGAGAGTACCAGGCATTATTATATACCTCGTTGTTGTCCACTGTTACATAGTCCGATTCAATAACTGAAATACCCCCACCACCACAATCATGTACCTTGTTGTTGAGAATACGTATGTGGTGGGGACGACCATTTTTTCGTCCATCTAGATTTATGCAGTTTCCACTCGTCAGTGGGTTGGATTTATTATACTTCTGACTCAACGCATAACTCAGGGTTATATTGGTATTGTTCCCTGCAACCTCCAGACCATTTACCTCAATATATGAGGCTCCATTCTCAATGGAAATTCCATTCCATCCATTGTGCTGGATTTTTGGCTTATCTCCAGGATATGCCTTATAAGTAATCCATGAATTTGCCGTTCCAGAGCGTTTAATTACTAGTACTGAGCCATTGGGGTTACTATTCTTGTATACTCCGTCCATGATCAGTACTGTAGTGCCAGGACTAGTTAGGTCTGCTGCTCTTTGAATTGTCCTAAAGGCAGATGACGGAGTGAGTCCGCTATTTTTGTCGCTTCCGCTACCACTAACATAGTATGTTGTAGTTGTAGCCTGGCTGAGCAGCTTGCGACTTGGTAGTGGTGTGCTTTGATCGGTGGATAACTGACGAACGTCTTTAACTAAAGACTCTGTTATTCTCTGTCCTTGAACCAGACCTGTTAACGCCCAGGGGAGTACAAGAGATGCACTTAAACTGAGAAAGCCTAAACCATGAATCATCATAGGGAAAAATAGGGTATATTGCAAAAACTGAATCGTCAACGGTCAGTAACTCTAGCCTTGGTCAGTAAGTCAGTATTGGATACGGTCGTGTAACTGCCATTTGTAAGTTTATAAACGGTTTATCAGGTTTACACCTGAGCATTTCCACGCAAAAATTGCTGAAATGTCTTTCTAAGTAGTGTTAAAAAAAGGCAGCCATCTGGTAAAATTACTGAAAAGTTTTCAGTATGCAGAGTCATCCCATTAATGGACACTAACCAACCGTACAAATGACATCATTTCCAATTGGACATCATTCTACTGTGTATACGCGGTATCTGTAGTTAAGATAGTATATCTGTCATTAAACAGTTATTTTACTTAAATAATTCTTATGATAATGATAATTATATGGAGGAACCAAGTCTTGCAGGGAGTAGATTATACAATCTTTACCTTCTAAAGTATTCTCATTATCATAAAAAATCAGAGTAACTAAAACAAAGTTTTAAAGGGTATATCAATGACAAATTCAGAAACTTCAGTGATAGCTTTCGGTTTACGGAATTTGAAGCTCAGTAATAAGGCTTAGACTTTTATAAAATTTAGTATAAAATATAAAGAATTTATTATGTACTCTAGTATTCTCTTATCCTATGGTCAAATAAGAGTATCTGGAAAGCGTTGGGGAGAAGTGTATTTCATTTACTGGCAACTGCTGTAATTTAACTAATACTTACGCGTAAGAGAGACTCGCTTTTTTTTTAAGAGGGATCGAGCTTTCTTGTTTTGAGTGCGTAAGTTCAGTTAATAAAAGAGGTGGTTATTGTGGAGGACAGTTCAAGAGAGATAAATATTGCTCTCTCGCAAGGGAATACACCAAGAGCAATCTTTTTGACTATATATATATTGTAATTTTGGGGACGGAGAAGTTTAACCAACGCCCCCAATTTGCATCTGTGTCTAAAACTAGAGTCCGAACAAGTTCAGAAGATTAAAGATAACACCGAGAGGACCAGTTATAGTGTTTATGGTATCGCCAGTCTTAGCGGAACCCGATCGGTTAACTACCACAACATCATTATTGCGGAGTATGGGATTAGTTTGCTCATTAATGCCAGCAGAAAAATCCACTTTTACTATGCGTTTAGTGACAGAACCGTTAGGGTTGAGGCGAATCAAATCAACAGCACTGCTACTAGCTCTGGCATCATTAAATCCGCCAGCTGCCAGTATAGCTTGATTTAAAGAGCTATTCGGCTGAACATCTGTTAACCCTGGTTTTTTAACTTCACCTACCACGCCAACTTGAATGCGTGTAGGAGACAAAGTAGTGGTAGCTAATTGAGTAGCTTCTGCGGGGTTAATCTCAGTTGCCGTCGGAATAACAATCGTATCTCCGTCTTGCACGATGATGTCTTGACTAGCATCGCCACTCTGCAATAGTTGCCAAAGGTTAATATCTATAGCTTGTTCTGAGCCAGTTCTTGTAAGTCGACGTAGCCTGAGATTACGAACATCAGCCTGTGCTGTAATTCCTCCAGCTAGTTGAATAACCCGTGTCACATTTGGTAGACCATTGGGATTAGCAGTACCACTGTTAGTTGCTGCGCCCCCCTGAGCATCTGTGCTGGCTGGGGTGACAAGATACGAACCGGGACGATTAACTTCACCGATAATTGTTACCGTGCGAGGCGTGGTTTGGCTGGCAGCAAAGTTAGATGCAAATATATTACGAGATTCTGCCACGTTGAAGTTGGTTGCTGTTGGTACAACTATGGTGTCTCCATCACGCAAGGTAATATCCTGTGATAACCTCCCCGTTTGAATGAGTTCCTTCAAATTGACGCTAACGGCTTGCTCTGAAGAACGTCCTATTTTACGCCTTAATTGAATTTGACTCACATCCGCAGCCAAGGTTACGCCCTGTGCTGTTGTCAATGCGGCTAATACAGTGGGGTACTGTACGCCTGGATTGTCTCCCGCGCCTCCGCTCAAGCTAAGAGTGTAAGCTCCTGGACGTGTCACTTCTCCGGCAACGAAAACATTGATAGGACGAGGCGATAACAGATTGACTGAGATTAAGGGACGTTTGAGGAAGCGAGCATATCTTCTAGCAATTTCGTCAGCAGCCTGTTCAGTTGTTAGACCGAGGACTGACACACTGCCAATTAAAGGTAGGTTGATTGCTCCACCTGGGGGAACTTGGTATTCTCCTGTATATTCAGGTACTTCAAATACATTTACCCGGATGCGATCGCCGCCTCCTAATGAATAATTAGTATCTAATTGTGTTTGTGTGCTTGGTGTTTGTGTAGTTGGTGGTAATGGTTGTCCCTGAGCTAGACTCGCAAATGTCACAGCGACATTGACAGCACTTAACAAAGCCACACCCACAACTGGCTGAGTTAGGAATTTGAATTTAAACAAACTTGTGTTAAGCATATTTACCTTAGATTCTGAAACTACGATTAATAAAGTACTGTCTAAACATTTTTATTTTGACTATACCTAAGTATTCAAGTTCCCCAACACTCTTATTTTCCCCGAAAAGTGTAATTTTCCGGAGGAAATTTGTTTCTTAAATTTGAATTTTTAGTGAAGTTATTTTAAAGTTGAGCAAACTTGAATATGGGGATTCTCAAAAAATATGTGACTTACGCAGATAAACGCAGTTTATATAAACAATTGTCTGTTATGTAAATTGGTACTTACGAATAACCCATTTCTACTAAAGTCAATTAAATGACACTTAAACTGTGATTCTAAATATTCTATTAGTAGTAATTTTTGCAAAAATTATGAACTCCATTATTGATTAACTACAAATAACCTTGAAAAAGGTGGGAATTTAGTTGTTTGTGAGTTGGATTGAGCAAAGACAAACTCAAAAAGGCTGAAATTTAAGGTTATTCTGTAAAAAGATACCACGTATATACGTTGCTCAAACAAATCTAGAATTGAGTATTTGGCAACGAAATTAATTAACTGAGTTATTTTTTCTTTGAATTTGTTGAATAAAAAACTCTTCTAGGGAGTAACGCGACAAGTTCATGGCAATAATTTTACCTTCCATCAGACGAACACTAGCGAGGAAATCATAGTAATCGTCTTGTAGTGTACCTTGCCAGGAACCATCAGGTTCAAATCTGAGAGTGGGTATCCATTTTTTGAGAATTTCCCAGTCACCACCTTGACCTTTTACATGATATGTGTTGTCTACGCCTAACAGTTCATTAAGGGAACCAGAGCAAATTAGTTCACCTTGAGCAAGGATGGCAATGCGATCGCAAATCTGTTCTACTTCACTAAGAACATGGCTATTGAAAAAAATCGTCTTTCCAGCAGCTTTTAGTGCCAGGATGATTTCCCGCATTTGGTAACGTCCCACCGGATCAAGACCAGACATCGGTTCATCCAGAAAAACCAAATCTGGCTCGTTAATTAGCGCCTGCGCCATACCAACACGCTGTAGCATTCCTTTTGAGTAGCGGCGTAAAAGTTTTTTGCGAGCATCAGCTTGGGATAAACCCACTAATTCCAGCAGTTGGGGAATGCGTTGGCGTTGGACACTTTGGGGAATTTGGAATAGTCCAGCAGCTAGCTGCAAAAATTCCCAGCCAGTGAGATAGTCATACAAATAGGGATTTTCTGGCAAATAGCCAATATGTTGCTTAACACTGCGATCGCCTATAGGCTTATCCAATAACAATCCCCGTCCAGAAGTGGGATGAATAATTCCCAGCAACAATTTTAAAAGGGTGGTTTTACCAGCACCGTTTGGACCTAGCAACCCAAAGGTTTCGCCTTTGTAAACCGTTAAAGAACAGTTTTTGAGAGATACGACTTTTTGATTTAGCCAAAAACCAGTGCGATAGACTTTTCGCAACTCAGAAGTTAGGACTACTGGCGGAGTGTCTACCATATTAAGTTGAGAATCAGGGTCATCTGCAACAGACTTCATCTTGGTTCAACCACTAATTACCAGCTTGGTATTAATTACAAGTTACCTAGTAGGCTGATAATAACCATCACCAAGCCGTGTGTCAATTATTGGGGATTGGAGACTAGAGAGGAAATAACTAATGCCTCATTTGACTACTTTCAGAGAACGCCTTTAGAACTGGGAATTAGACCAGCACGACGGGGGTCAATCTCCACTGCTAGCCGTGTTGCTCTTGCAAAGGCTTTAAATGTCGCCTCTATGATGTGGTGGGAATTAATGCCATCCAGTTGCCGAATGTGCAGTGTCATTTGGCTATGGTTCACCAGTGCCACAAAGAATTCGCGCACGAGTTGGGTGTCGTATGTTCCTACGCGCTGGGTAGGAATTTGCAAGCCGTAGCTGAGGTGAGGCCGTCCCGAAAAGTCCAACGCTACCTGAACTAAAGCTTCATCCAATGGCGCAAGAAAATTACCAAAACGGACAATACCTTTTCTGTCGCCTAGTGCTTGGTTGAAAGCTTGGCCTAAAGTAATGCCTACATCTTCGTTGGTGTGATGGTCATCAATTTCCCAGTCTCCCTTGGCTTGGACATCTATATCAATCAGCCCGTGGGAGGCAATTTGATGCAACATGTGATCCAAAAACGGAATGCCTGTTGCTGCCGTACAAGTTCCTCTACCATCGAGATTGATGGTAACTTGTACATCAGTTTCACCAGTAGTACGGTGAACAGTGGCAATCCGAGGGGTTTTAGTTGACTGGTCGTAGTTTGAATTAACTTTGCTAATTTGCATTGGGAATGGGGAATGGGGAATGGGGAATGGGGAGGGAATGACTAATGGGCAAGAATTTTACTAATACTCAATGCCCAATGCCCAGTGCCCCATGCCCCAATTATCTTACATTCCCATAATTTCATATCCTGCATCTACATATAGAACTTGTCCGGTAATACCACTGGACAAATCACTACATAAAAAAGCGGCAGTATTACCCACTTCTAGCTGAGTGACAGTACGGCGCAGGGGGGCTACTTCTTCGACATGATGGATCATATCCAAAATTCCACCAACTGCTGAAGATGCTAAGGTGCGGATGGGGCCTGCGGAGATGGCATTGACGCGGATATTTTGCGGCCCTAGTTCAGCAGCTAGGTAACGCACGCTCATTTCTAATCCTGCTTTCGCAACTCCCATAACGTTGTAGTTAGGAATTGCTCTAACACCGCCTAAATATGTCAGCGTGACGATACTACCTCCCTCAGTCATCAAAGGTTTCGCTGCACCACTTAACTGCACCAGCGAGTAGGTACTGATTTCTAAGGCAGTGTTGAAGCCAGAACGAGAGGTTTGGCTAAAGTCTCCACTTAAATCGTCTTTACTGGCAAAGGCCAGACAATGGATGAGAATGTCTAGCTTCCCCCATTGCTCACGAATTGTCTCAAAGGTAGATTGAATCTGTTCTTCATCTTGGACATTACAAGGAAGAAATAAGCTTGGGTTGAGGGGTTCTACCAACTCCGCAACTTTTTTCTCCATTTTGCCGCGTTCATCCGGCAGGTAGGTAATACCCAGGTTTGCTCCGGCTTTATGCAGCTGTTGGGCGATGCCCCAGGCGATCGAGCGGTTATTGGCAATACCTGTAACAAGAGCATTTTTTCCAGTCAGATTCAGCATAGAAATTGTTAATGCGATCGATCATTAGGAGCATACTAGAATCTGAGGCACGTTTGTCTTTGTTTTATACAGGATTTGCAAAAATGAATATTGAGAAGGGTGTTTGCTATGACAAAAATCTTGATTTTTCCTAAAGATTTTCTCAAGATATCTTTATTTGTTCTTTAAAAAACCCTTTTTAATACAGTTATTGGAACTACTTATCAACAATTAGTAGCTGAAAGGATCAACAATTATGTATCATTATAAACAAACAGTTATGAAGCGATTAGTTTGAGTATAGGAAAGTACAGAAAGGTTGACGGTGCTTTATTCATTTTTCGGGTGTATTCTTAGGTAATCAGTTTTTGTTTTTCCGGCATTGGGTAGGGGAAGGGAGATGATCGTGACACAAGATAAAGCCCTAGCAAATGTATTTCGTCAGATGGCGACCGGGGCGTTTCCGCCAGTTGTGGAAACGTTTGAACGCAATAAAACGATCTTTTTTCCTGGCGATCCTGCCGAACGAGTTTATTTTCTTTTGAAAGGTGCTGTTAAACTTTCTAGGGTGTACGAGGCAGGAGAGGAAATAACAGTAGCATTGCTTCGGGAAAATAGTGTTTTTGGTGTTTTGTCATTGCTGACAGGAAATAAGTCGGATAGGTTTTACCATGCGGTTGCATTTACCCCTGTGGAATTACTGTCAGCCCCAATTGAACAAGTAGAGCAAGCACTCAAGGAAAATCCAGAATTATCAATGTTAATGCTGCGGGGTCTTTCTTCGCGCATTTTACAGACAGAGATGATGATTGAAACTCTCGCTCACCGAGATATGGGTTCTAGGTTGGTGAGTTTTTTGTTAATTCTTTGTCGGGATTTTGGCGTTCCTTGTGCTGATGGGATCACTATTGATCTGAAGTTATCTCATCAGGCGATCGCAGAAGCAATTGGTTCAACTCGTGTTACCGTTACTAGGCTACTAGGGGATTTGCGTGAGAAAAAGATGATTTCTATCCACAAAAAGAAGATTACTGTGCATAAACCTGTTACCTTAAGTAGGCAATTCACATAAAATCAATCGGAGAAAGGGGAATCGGCGCGTGTTCTATTTTGAAAGATGACACTAATAGCTAGAGGTAAATCTAAAATTGAATAATTTCAGCTATTGCCAACTTCCACTTCTCCGCAGACAATGCTTAAAAGTAGTAGGCTGTATCTGGAAGGATTTCGGTAGCTAAAGATGACCACCGGATACATCCTCATCGCAGCAATTTTAATCTTGGGAGGCGTAATTGCCACCGTGGGCGATCGCATCGGCACACGAGTTGGCAAAGCCCGCCTCTCACTTTTTAAGCTTCGTCCGAAAAATACTGCTGTAGTGGTAACTATTTTTACGGGCGGTTTGATTTCAGCATCAACATTAGGAATTTTATTCGCTGCCGATGAAGGCTTGCGAAAGGGAGTCTTTGAATTAGAAGATATTCAAACAGACCTCAGACAGAAGCGAGAACAGCTAAAAACCGCAGAAACTCAGAAAAGTCAGGTAGAAAGTGAGCTAAATCAAGCAAGAATTGCCCAAGCAAAAGCACAACAAGACTTACAGGCAATTAATCAGTCTTTACAGGCAGCGAATGCCAAACAACTCCAAACACAAGCTCAGTTGAACCGCACCATTAGTCAACAAGCTCAAACTCAAACTCAACTCCAACGCACTCAAGGTCAGCTAGGACAAGTTGTAACTCAGTACCAAAAAGCTATAGCTGAGTTGCAAAGCGTTTCCAATCAAAGAAAAGAGCTACAGGCGGCAGTTGAACTACTGAAGACAGAACGACAAAGACTGTACGCTGAAGCGAAAAAAGCGATTGACGAAGCCAAAACAGCTATTGAAAAACGCGATCGCGAACTGGCTAACCGTCAAGAAGCCATAGAACAACGCGATAAAAAAATTGGCCAACTCGATCAATTGATTCAAAAGCGGAATGTAGAAGTTGCAGCACGAGAGGAAGTGATTGCCAAACGGGAATCGCGCCTGAAAGAATTGGAAGCGCAACAAGAGCAACTAGAACTAGAAGTTGCCAGGCTGGAAAAATATTATCAGTCTTACCGAGACCTGCGTCTAGGTAAGTTGGCCTTAGTTCGCGGTCAAGTTTTGTCTGCTGCTGTAATTCGTGTTACCCAACCTGCTGCGGCTCGTCGGGCAGTGGTACAACTTTTACAAGAAGCCAATCGCAACGCCAACCTCGAATTAAGTGAGCCTGGGGCAAATCCTGCCAATGTAGAGCTACTACGCGTGACTCAGGATAGGATTGACCAATTGAGCAAGCAGATTAGCGATGGTCAAGAATATGTGGTGCGAATTTTCTCGGCTGGTAATTACGTCAGGGGAGAAAAGCAGATAGAGTTTTTCGCCGATACAGCGCGAAATCAATTGGTTTTTTCGGGAGGCGCAGTCCTAGCTACAACTAGTGCCGATTCCAAAACCATGACATCCTATCAGTTACAGCAAAGGCTGGAAATACTGATTTCTGCTTCCCAATTTCGCGCTCGTAATGCCGGAATTGTCGAGGATGTGCAAGTAGAGGGGACTTTCTTGCGCTTTGTCGCCCAATTAAGACAGTATAATCAACCCTTAGAAATCAAAGCGATCGCAGCAGAGGACACTTATACAGCCGGGCCATTGAGAGTAAAATTAGTGGCAATAGTCAACGGAAAAATTATTTTTAGTACTTAAAACATTATTTGCACACTGTTATTAGTAAGATTTAAACATATTCAACAGCAGTCAAAATAGTTGCTGTGATTGCATTTATTGATTTCTAATTCTCAATTTTTATTTTTAATTTCTTATGACTTTACGCGAATTTTCGCCAACGCAACCAGTCATATTAGGGTTTGATCCAGGTCGAGATAAGTGTGGGTTAGCGGTGATGGGACTGGATCGACAATTGTATTATCATCAAGTCGTGCTAGCAAAAGAGGCGATCGCTACCATTGAAACACTGCGTCAACAGTTTCCGATCTCCTTGATGGTGATGGGCGACCAAACTACAGCCAAGCAGTGGAGACAAAAATTATATCAGGAATTGACAGAACCTCTGAGTATTATTTTAGTGGATGAGCGGTACACAACCTTAGAAGCACGCGATCGCTATTGGCAAATGTTCCCACCCAAAGGGCTAACAAAGCTATTGCCACAAGGTCTACGACAGCCTCCAAGACCAATAGATGACATTGTTGCCATTCTCTTAATCGAAAGATATTTAAACCGCCTCACAGAATCAACACTCAGCAGTCAAGAGTGAGGATTGACATACTCCCCGGCGTGTTCGCCCTTGGCCTTCCCGTTCGCGCAGCGTCTCCGTCAGGAGAAGGGTACGCACTCTTAAGAAGGAGTAATGAGTAATAAGTAATAAGTAATGAGTAAATACCCATTTTTCATCCACTCATTACTCATTACTTGAAAGCATTGTGTGAAGCACGGGGTTTCAGACCTATATTTTTGATGAGATCCTTAACTCTTGTACAGACGCGATTAATGAGCCAGCGCGTTGCGGGGGTTCCCCCTGTTGTAGCAACTCGTCGCGTCTCTCCTAATTCCTAACTTTTAAAGTTCCGCCCGAATAGTAAAAGCATAATCTCCTCCAGGCTCTAGCTGATAATCTTGTTGCTCCAAAAATCGACCAAGGGGTTCTTTGATTAAAGCGCGGCCTTGGGAAGGCTTGACGGCAAGTTCTCCCCGGCGAAAATGCCACTGGAAATGCCACTCAAATTCACCTGCACTCACTTCACCCTCAAGGAAGCCGTGTTGCCAAGATTGGCGGGTGATTCTGACATGGGCAATAGTTTCTGGCAGTCGTCTTTTAGCACTCACAATGCTTTATGTCAAGTTTAGAATAACAGCCAATCATGTAGGCTTCTTATTTTATGTACCAAACATAGTCTAAATAGACAAACTGACAAAGTGAGTATTTTTAGTTGAGTCAGAATGGTACTAATGGAGAATGCTGGATGTAAAATTTCAGTTGAAAGTGACTCAAACTTCTTTAATCTAAGCGTTTCGTGTCTATATAGCAAATCCTAAATCATTTTTGATAGACAATATCCCCAGCTTTCTAGATAAGTCAGCGATCTATGACTTCAGTCTATGGGCATAGTGGTAAGTAGTGGGGATAGTTTTTGTTAAAGTTTTAGAAATGAGAGTATCCTAGAAACTGCATATCTAACGCTTCTTTCATCAGTGTATTGTGGATTGATTGGAATTTCTTTGAAAGATTTCAGCACAATTACAGACCGATAAAGCTTAGAGTATTTATATTGCTTTTCTTGGATGTCAAAACGCAGAATATTTTCTAGTGGATGTTCAATAACTTGATTGCCACGAAGACTTTTACGTTCGATAAAGACCTTATCGATACTCTTATAGAAGGTGCAGGTAGTTACAGGTGATGTTGCAAAAAAAGCAGCGACCGCCATGATAATTAATATAGATAAACTTAAGAAAAATAGATAATTTTGCTGATTTTGCTGTACCAATAGAGAAGTTTTACTAGAGTTGATAAAATCGTTGGTTTTCAAGGTAAATTCTTGATTTTGTTCATAGCTAAGATGGGATAAAAGAGGAAAATCTTTAAATGGAGTCACAATTATAACCTGATAGCTTTTCGACCCTTTGCTGCCAGTCTTTGTGAGAATGTATGCTTCACTGGGATCAAACATTCTGAGTTTCTCCATCCTTCCCAGCAAATTAAACCGTCTCAATTCACAATTAATTTTGCTTGGCGAGAGGCGATCGCAATTGAGACTGATTGAAGCAGACTCAAAAAATAAGCAGTAAATCAAAAAGCTTAAGCAGGCAGTAAAAATGCACCACCCGATGAACCAATATCTGAGTGGTTGATGCTTTAACTGCAATCTGGTACGGGTTTCCTCGACAATTTTCATCGGTGCTTGTGTATAGAATACTTAACCCCTGAGTAGAGTATTCCCTTAGTAGCCCATTCACTTATCACCAAATCTAAGTACTAGGGAGGATTTATGATAAATCGCTCAAAAAGCTTTGACTAGCTGGGATAATTGGGTCAGAAAGCTATAGCTAGAAGCATGGAAACCAAACAGCTAGGAAAAACTGGTGTATTTGTAAGTGCGATCGGTTTGGGCGGTATGCCCATGTCAATTTCTAATCGCCCTCCTGAATCGCAATCAATCGAAGTTATTCATCGGGCTTTGGATTTGGGTATTACATTTATTGACACTGCCGACTCTTATTGCAAAGATGAGTCTGAAAAACACCACAACGAGCGACTAATTCACAAGGCGCTTACTAGTTACAAAGGCGATGTTAGCCAAGTAATTGTGGCAACTAAGGGTGGTTTGATGCGTCCCGATGGCAACTGGACAAGCAACGGCAACCCAGAACATTTGCGCGAAACAATTCGAGTCAGTTTTGAGGCGTTAGGTGGTACTAAACCCATCGATGTTTGGCAATACCATTCTCCCGATAGTAAGTACACCATTGAAGAATCCCTTGCGCCAGTGAAAGAAGCAGTAGAAGCAGGTTTGATTAGGTTTGTGGGAGTTTCTAACTTTTCCGTTGAACAAATTAAGCGGGCGCGAGACGTAGTAGATATTGTCTCAGTGCAGAATCAATACAGCCCTTGGCAACGACAGCCAGAAAAGGACGGCGTGTTGAAGTATTGCGAACAGCAAGAATTGACATTTTTGCCTTGGAGTCCCTTTGGTGGTAAACGTCGCCATCAGGATTTACAAGACATTCATGCGATCGCTAACTTAGCTAAAGAAAAAGGCGTGTCGGTATATAGTATCGTTCTAGCGTGGTTACGCTCCAAATCGCCCGCTATTTTACCAATTCCTGGAGCTAGCAAGGTTTCTAGCATTGAAGACTCAGCACAAGCTATCAATGTGAAACTATCTGAAGAAGAAGTGCAAAAAATTGATCGCGCAACTTAATCATTTCACTAGCTAACTTAAGTAAGTGAGCGTAAATAATTGTCGTTGATATAAGGCAATATACAACAGGCAATAGGCAATAGGTATAAGGCTTTTAGCCTAGTTCATTTCTCTTTACATAGTTTGGTTTTATTGTGCCAACTTACTTAGATTTAGTAAAAGTTGTCAAAGATTTACGCTCACTTTTAGTTAGTTTAAGACAGCGTAATAACTTACTATTCTGGTATTTGATGAAATAAGGGATATGTAAAGAAACAGTCTTTCCAAAAACAGGCGATCGCTTAAGCAACCCCGAAACGCGTCATCCGAAGCGTCCCGCTTGGTGGGAGAATAAAAACGAGAAATGATGCAAGCCTGGTGTTGTCCCCAGCCCAAAGGAACTCGTATAAATGTGGAAAAGAATTGTATTAATTTTGCTATTGGTGTTGAGTTTCAGCCTGAGTAATTCTGATATAGCGGCTGCGGCTGGACTCAAAAGCTTTGTAGACACTAGTGATGGCTATCAGTTTTTATATCCTAACGGGTGGCTACAAGTTAAAGTTGCCAACGGGCCAGATGTGGTTTTCCACGATTTAATTGAGGTGTCTGAAAACGTTTCGGTTGTGATTAGCCCAGTTCCAGAAGGCAAAACTTTATCAGAATTGGGAACCCCAACAGAAGTAGGATATAAGTTGGGAAAAGCTGCTCTTGCACCTCCTGACTCTGGTCGTTCGGCTGAATTAGTCAATGCCGCAGAGCGAGAAGTAGACGGTAAAACCTACTACCTTTTAGAGTATGAGGTTAAACTTCCCAATAAACAGCAACGGCACAACATCGCCAGCGTCGCTGTTAGCCGTGGCAAACTTTTTACCCTCAACGCCTCAATTCCTGAAAAACGCTGGCAAAGAGTTAAAGGAATGATTGATGAGGTTGTAAATTCATTTACTGTCTATTAATTGGGAAATAGGGAATGGGGAATGGGGGATAGAGAAGAAATTTAATCACCAATCCTGGATTTCTCACAAGTGAGAAATGAGCGTGAGTGTGGGGGGTGTGGGGAGTGTGGGGAGAAAGAGGAGGAATTGAATAACTGCACATCAATGAACGCTGGCATTGCCTCCCACACCTCCCACACCTCCCACACTCCCCCCACACAATACTTGAGAAATTCAGGCAATGCCCCATATCCCATACCCAATTAACAAGTTTTTTATAAATCTCATGAAAATTCCACCCTTTGTACTTGCCTCAGCTTCCCCGGCTCGTCGCCGCTTGCTGCAAACTGTTGGTATTGAACCGATAGTTCGAGCTAGTGACTTTGACGAGTCGCAAATCCAATTAAGTGAACCAGCAGAATTGGTCAAAACTCTTGCCCAATATAAGGCGGAAACTGTAGCCCCGCAGTTTGAATCAGCTTTGATTATGGGTTGTGATTCAGTTTTGTCCATGAATGGTGAAATTTACGGCAAACCAGCAGACACTTCTGAAGCGATCGCCCGTTGGCAGATAATGCAAGGTAGCTTTGGCGACTTGTATACAGGCCACGCCTTAATTGACCTTGAGCAAAACCGCACTATAGTCAAGTCTCAAGTTACAAGAGTTTACTTTGCTCAAATGAGCGATCGCGCCATTGAAGCATACATTGCCACAGGTGAACCACTCAAGTGTGCTGGAGCCTTTGCCATTGAAGGTTTTGGTAGTTTCTTTGTTGAAAAAATTGAAGGCTGTCACAGCAATGTAATAGGACTCAGTTTACCCCTGCTCCGGCACATATTAGCGGAACTGGGATACGATGTCACTGATTTCTGGCAATAGTTATTGCGCCAATTGTTAATTTTCAATGGTCAGTTGTTTGGCCACTTTCCAATACCTCTAACAAACTTTTCAACATTAAATAAGCAGAAGTCCCTCCTGGATCTTGATGTCCGATACTTCTTTCCCCCAGATAGCTAGCCCGTCCCTTTTTGGCCTGCATAGGTATAGTTTCTTGTAACCCCTTTTGGGCTGTTGCTACAGCCTGTTGCATCGCTTCCAGCGTTCCCTTACTTTCTCCTACAGCTTGCCCAAAAGCGACTACAGCCGGAGATAGCACATCCACCATTGTTTTGTCTCCTAGTTGCGCTTTGCCACGTTGCAGCACGCCGTCTAAGCCTGCCTGGAATAGCCTTAACACATCTTGTTCTGTTAATTCTTGCTTATCTACTACTGCTGTACTAGCTCGTAAAAACCAGGTTCCATAAAGAGGGCCACTAGCACCGCCAATGGAAGAAATCAAGGTCATACTCACAGCTTTGAGAATGTTGCTGATGTCCTTGTCTCTAAGAGTTAGTAACTGAGTACTTACCTTTTTAAAACCGCGATCCATATTGATACCGTGGTCAGCATCTCCGATCGCAGCATCTAATTCTGTCAAATATGCTTTATTCTGCTCTATCTCGGTTGCATAAGCCTGCAACCATTGTAATATCTGCGCCTGGCTCAACATAATTCGTAATTTGTAATAACGCTCGAATACTCGCTAACGTAATTATGAAATTCCCCAGTGCCAACTTGGTGTTTTGACTGGTGCATCCCATAATCGGATCATCTCATCATCTAATTTCAGCAAGGTAATGGAGCAACCTTGCATTTCTAGAGATGTGATGTAAGGGCCGATTAAGTTTCGCACAATTTGCAATCCTTGCTGTTCGCAGATTTGGGCGAGTTTGCGGTAAACAATATATAGTTCGGAAACCGGAGTTCCACCCATACTATTGACGAAAGCTAATAAGCGATCGCCTTTGGCAAATGGGAGATTTGTTAGTTCTACATCTAGCCATTCTCCTTTGTTTTCATCCCACTCGCGCAGTGTGCGGCTGTATGCTGCATCTTCAAGGAGCGATCGCGTCAAAACTTCGGTAATCTCATCTGCTGCTTTGATGGCTGTACGTTCTATTCCTGGCTCACCGTGGATACCGATACCTAATTCGATTTCGCGATCGCTCAATTCAAATGTCGGTGTTCCATTAGCTGGCACTGTACAAGACGTTAAAGCAATTCCCATACTCCGCCCATTCAGATTAACTCGGCGACATAAATTTGCTATTTGTGGCAAATCATACCCAGCCTCAGCCGCCGCACCACAAATTTTTTCCGCCAGTATTGTTGTTCCTACACCCCGCCGTCCTTGGGTATAGAGGCTATCTTTCACTGCTACATCGTCATCGATCAAAATATTTAGCGATCGAATGCCTTCACTACGAGCTAACTCCGTTGCCATTTCAAAGTTCATGACATCGCCACTGTAATTTTTGACGATGTAAAGGATACCAGAGCCTCCATCTACAAGCTTTGCTGCTTCTAGCATTTGGTCTGGAGTCGGTGAAGTGAAAACTTCACCAGGACAAGCTGCATCAAGCATTCCTTTGCCCACAAAGCCAGCGTGCATTGGTTCATGTCCACTGCCACCACCTGAAATAATTGCTACTTTACCTTGTATAGGTGCATCGGCTCGATAAACAAAAGTGGGTTCATAGTTTACTTTAATTAAATCGGAATGAGCCGCCGCCATACCTTCTAGACTTTCGCGCACAAAGTCTTCCGGCTTGTTGATCAGCTTTTTCATAATCCGTGTTTGCTTAAAAGGGTTCTAAAACCCAGGTTATAGCGCTTCTTGTTTCTATGCAATAGAGTCTGACCTCTGTGTAAATCTCTGTTCTACAAAGCTTTAGTGTTGCATTAGTATTGCAAGTCGATGTATTAAGAACTTCCAAATAAAAAATATCCCAAAACTGACGCAAAAATTCTCTCTATTTATCTTCTCTCTGTGTTCTCTGCGTCTCTGTGGTTCGTTTATTTGGATAATTTATTTCTTGGAAGTCCCTTAGCATTGCAAGTCGATGCATTAGCATTGCAAGCCGATGCATTAACATTGCAAGCCAATGCATTGGCATTACAAGTCAAGATGTGGGGCAGCTTTAGAAAACTTTTGTATACATATCAGTAGGGGCGCAAGGTCTTGCGCCCCTACCGCGTGTAGCTGTAATGTCAATCCAAAGATTCCATGAACTCAATACACTTGTGCATCTGCTGGCGCATGGTTTCCCTATCGGCATGAAACCTTCGCCCATGACCTGGTAGTACCCATTCAAAAGAGTAATTAGCCAAATTCCGCATTGATTTAGTCTGTTCTGACCAAGAATACCAGCAGAAATCGTGGAATGCAGCCAATTGATGCAGGCTTTCTGACCAGGCGAGATGGTCGCCAGTGAACAGGAACTTATTTTTGTAGAGTAGGACTGTTTGTCCTTTGGTGTGACCGGGAACAGGGATAATTAATAAATCTGGAGTCAAGGTAAATGCTTCAGAACCAGTTAGCTGTATTTCTACATTGCGAGTATCCGTAGTAATATCATCAGCATGAAGGATGCGATCGCACTGAAAATGCTCCGCAAACTTTTGATGATCTGCCACATCATCTTTATGAGTTAGGTACATATAACGAATCGGCCCCAGTTCTTCTAAACGCTTGACTAAAGGCGGCGTAAACCGGGGAGAATCCACCAAAATATTACCTTCTGGAAGTTGAATTAAATAGCTAGCAGCACCGTAAGATTTTTCAGAATGATAGCCGCAGTGGTAAATATTTTCCGCCACTAATATTGGAAACTTTTGTTGAGCAACTTTGATATCTTTTGGTTTTTCAACAGTCCCAATAGAACTAGTAGGACAAGCTAAAAGTGCTTCAAGTGCTGCTAATCTTTCTGTATCATTCGTTGGTTGATGATAAACTGCCGACTGTTCATCAACACGAGAAAACACTTCAGGAGTCATCCAGCGACAGGTATCACAATCAATACAGGTAGTATCTACATAAAAATCGCCGTTGACATTTTGGGAGCGACGCTGATTTAAATGTGCCATATTAATCCTTTTGCCTCCAGCCGCTTACTGGAGAGCAATAAATCCTATATTACTACGCTAGCAAAAGTGATTTGAGATTGTAGATGCCACTAGAAGTAAATCTGCTCAAAAATATTAAGTCTCGTGAAACCCAGTCAGCAGAAAATGGGAAAACTTAATAGACACCATCTGCTTATTCCCAAATATGCTTTACTGTTCTAATTCCAGTTGTTCAAATCCTTTTAACCCTGATGACAATAAGTTTTGTATTAAGTGTGGACAAACACTCACACCATTATTTAGAAACCGTTTCAGAGTAATACGACTTTTGGGTGAGGGTGGATTTAGCAAAACTTATGAAGCTAGGGATGCAGATAAGATAGACGAACCTTGCGTAATTAAGCAATTTGTCCCGCAAGTTCAAGGAACAGCTGCACTTGAGAAAGCAACGGAGTTATTTAAGCAAGAGGCGAAGCGTCTCTATGACTTGGGAGAACACCCACAAATTCCCCGTTTGATTGCTTATTTTGAACAGGATAAGCGGCTTTATTTGGTGCAAGAGTTGATTCAGGGGCAGAATTTACTACAAGAATTGCAACAGCAGGGAGCCTTTAGTGAAGAAAAGATCAAACAGCTTTTAACTGATTTATTACCTATCTTGAAGTTTATCCATGAACGCGGTGTAATTCATCGAGACATCAAACCAGAAAATATCATGCGCCGTCTGGATGGCAAGTTAATATTAATTGATTTTGGTGTTTCTAAACAAATTACAAAAACTTTTGTAGGTATTGGCACAACAGTAGGAACGCCTGGATATACACCATTAGAGCAAATGCGTGGTCAAGTTTTCCCTGCAAGTGACCTTTATAGTTTGGGCATAACTTGTATTCGACTAATGACTCAGTGTTTTCCTTGTGAACATGGTTCCGATAATCTTTATGATGCACTGAATAGTCGTTGGCTTTGGAAAGAAAGGTTGCCACAAAGTATAACTGTCAGTTCTCAATTAGAAAAAGTTTTAGATAAGTTAATTCAGAATTATATTAAAGATCGTTATCAATATGTTAATGACGTATTTACAGATTATTGCAATGAATCCCAACTTATACCACCTCTAGAACTAGAAATTTCGTATTTTTCAATGATTGGTAGTTGGTGCGGTAAGTCTCAAACTAAAAATCCTATATTTATCACTCTCTGTATCACTAGCCAAAATGGTAACTCATTTGATGGAAATTTGAATGTTAGAGATGTAAATTTAGGCTGGACTTATCGCCTTAAAATCACTGGAGAAATGAATTCCAAAACGAGTGAGATAATTATTCAAGAAAATAACGTTTACTCAGAGCATTGGTGGTGGAAATGGCCAAATGGAGTAAGTAAGGGGAAAATTTCTCCTAATGGTAACGCAATTTTGGGCAAACGAGATACTTCAGAACGCTCAGATGATTTTTACCTTATACGAATAGATCATGAACAGATGTTGAGTAGTTTGCTAGAAGCAGGTAAGTGGAAAGATGCTGATCGAGTAACTGGTACACTGATGTTAAAAATTTCTTGTCAAGAACAAAATGGCTGGCTTGACTCAGAAAGTATCAATAGATTTCCCTGCCAAGATATCAGTAAGATTAATGAACTTTGGCTAAAGTATAGCAACGGGCGTTTTGGTTTTAGTGTTCAAAGACAAATTTGGTTAAAATTAGACCGTGATTGGATTAAAGTAGGCGATCGCTTAGGTTGGCGTGTCAATAATCGCTGGAAAGAATATTCTGAACTTACTTTTAGTATTGATGCACCAGAAGGAGCATTTCCTACTTTTTCAGGTGGAGAGGGAAGAAAGTTGATATTTGGTTATTCAGGCGCTTGGGAGGATTTTTTCTCTCGTATTAGGGCTTGTAAATTGTAAAATGATAAATAGGTAAGTGTAATTAATGTTTAATAAATTCACTTATGATTGAAACTTTACTCGCGTAGGCGTAGCCCATCGTAGAAATCGCAAATCCGCCAAACTCTAATTATTATGTATATTTTTTAATTTCTGAAAATGCGATCGCGCCCCTTTACCAAACGCGATCGCTAAACTTTGCATCCCCTAAGCTATAAAATGCAACTGATTAATCGCTGCATTAATTAGATTATGGGTAACGGGAAGACTATCAACTACCATTCCCAGACACAAAAGCATCATGTAGGAGATCGAAAAGAGAAACAACTCTTTAGCTACAGCGCGATCCTCTGGATTTTGCAACAAACGCCAAGATTTGTGGATAAATAATCCTCCCAGAATTACAGCGATCGCAGCATAAAGAATTCCACTTGCGCCCAAAGGATAAAACAACAACACGGTTGCAAATACTGTCACCAGCGTGTAATACCAAATCTGCTTTACAGTTGCCGTAGTACCTTCAATCACAGGTAACATTGGTATCCCAACTTTTGCGTAGTCATCTTTAATCATCAGAGCTAGCGCCCAGAAATGGGGTGGTGTCCATAAAAAGACGATGGCAAAAATCAGCCATGCTGACCAGCTTAATGTCCCCGTGACAGCAGCCCAACCCACTAAAGCCGGAATTGCCCCAGCCGCACCACCAACAACGATATTCTGAGGGGTGTGGCGTTTCAGCCAGTGGGTATAGACCAAAATATAAAAGACGATGCCAGAGAAGGCTAGCAGCGCGGCTAACAGGTTGGCAAATACTGCTAGGAGTGTAAAGGAAAGTGTTGCAAGTGCGATCGCAAAAATTAGAGCATCGCGTGGCTGCACCTTACCGGAAGGCATCGGACGATGACGCGTCCGCTCCATGTCATAATCAATATCGCGATCGTAGATACAGTTAATCGTCTGAGCGCTTGCAGCAGCTAAAGTGCCACCAGTGAGAGTTACTAGCAACAGCAATGGGTCTACTTCTCCCTTAGCAGCAATCCACATACTCCCAGCCGTCGTAATCAAAAGCAACGGAATAATCCGAGGCTTTGTTAGCTGGTAATAACTTTGAACTACCTGGAAAAATGTTTCGTGGTGGCGAGAGACATTAGTCTCAATCATTTTGGCTCTGGTTCCTTATTTTTCAACAACTTATATGCAGCCCACGCTCAAGCTGGCTCTTTCAGGCAAATAAAAACACAGATTTTCTGTCCCTGGGTAGGTCGCATTATTAGTGCTGAGTGCTGAGTTAGGAGTGCTGAGTTAGGAGTTAAGAGTTAGAAATTCTTTCTCTGCTCCCTCGTCTTCCTCATCTTCCCCATTTCTTACTCAGCACTCAGCACGGGCTAAACGCCCCGCTACCGCTAACGTGACTCAGCACTAACTGAGTCACGCTGTGCGAGAACTGTGAAAGCCACCAAAGTACCTAACAAAGCTGCTCCTATAGCTTGGTGGGAGACGGTGAGAGGCTCGACTTGGAGATGTAATTTGAAAGTGGCGAATCCCAACAAAATTTGTAAGGTCAACAAACCACCAGCTATATTTGCCAGTCGCCGCAAGGCTGGATGTAGTGCTGGTGTACGCCAACAGATAAATACCATTGCCAAGGTTGTCACTGTTGGCGGAACCAAACCAGCAATATGGCTGTACATTACAGTACAAAGTTGAGAACCACCGAAGCATTGGTGTAGCGCCCAGCGAGAGCCTACCAAAGCACCCAAGAGACTTTGCAGGTAAACCAGAATAGCAGCAGTTAAACCTACCCAAGGCAACTTACCAACGGTTCCAGTCCCCTGATAGGGAGTGAGTGCCGTGCCGATAATCAAGAGGGTGCAAAAAAATAACAGCGCCGTTCCTAAATGAGCAGTAACAATATCAAACCGCAACAGTTCGGTAACGGTGAGTCCTCCCAAGATGCCTTGGAAGACGATTAAAAATAGGGCGAATGTGGATGCCCAAGGCAGCCATCTGGGTAAGAAACGACGATGCCACCAGGACAAACCAAAAAGTGCGATCGCGCTTAAACCAATTAAAGCTGCATCCAATCTGTGAAACCACTCTAGGAACACCTGGAGATTCATTTGCTTGGCTGGCACAAGTTCGCCATAGCATAAGGGCCAGTCTGGGCAAGCAAGTCCAGCATTCATCACGCGGGTGGCACTGCCTATTGCCATCAAAATTAAGGTGGCTATGCACATTTTCCACACCAAGCGCCGAATCATTTCCTTGGGCTTTTGCTGCTCAACTGCCGCTTCATTTTGTTGTTGTAGGACAAATTCGCTCATGAATGATACCTTCTGCCCGCTCTTGGTGGCTCTCTTAAAATTTTCAATTTTCTTTTAGTGTCCCATCTTCACCCTAGCGTATAGGCTAAGGGTTTATAGATTAGCACTCACTTATACTTTGAATCACTCTAGGAAGGTTCTGTCTGAAGCTTTAGGTATTTTTCAAGATGTGAAAAATTGATTAATCACAATTAATTTAAACATTCTAAATTTTTCCTTAAATTTTCCCACTGATTTTAGGAGAAGGCAGAAGTTAGGGGGCAGGAGGCAGAAGGAAATAATTATGAATGAAAATGAATGGAAACTTCAGTTTTGAGTATAAAACCCAGTGGTTCAATACCCATGCTTTTAAATGCATCTGGGTTACTCCTCCCCTCTACCTCCTGCCCCCTGCCTCCTGCCTCCCGCCTCCTGATAGTCACCTTGTACCCAATATTAGTAAAATAGTTAAAAAAATTAATAAAAATTTCAGACCTTTGGACTCTATGCCTTCCAGCCTAGACTACCTTAGTAAGTGGGCAGCTTTAAGATAACGTAGTAAATTCAATTAAGTAAGCCGTGAAGATTCCAAGTTCAATCTGGACATTACTCATTGGCATCGTGCTAACGCTAGCCAGCCTTTGGTACGGTCAAAATCACGGTCTGTTGCCAGCAGCAGCCACGGATGAAGCCGTCTTGGTGGATGGTCTGTTTAACGCGATGATGATCGTTTCTACAGGTATATTCCTGTTAGTTGAAGGTATTTTGATTTACTCCGCATTTAAATACCGTCGGCGTGCAGGTGACAATGAAGACGGCCCACCAGTTGAGGGCAATATACCTCTAGAAATTCTCTGGACGGCGATCCCAGCAATTATCGTTATCGGTATTTCTGTTTACAGCTTTGATGTCTACAACGAAATCGGTGGCTTTGATCCCCATGCTATCCATCAAGCGCCGATGAATCAGGAGTCTATGGCAATGCCTGGAAGTGCGATGGCCGCAACTTTAAGCGATACTCCTCCCAGCACCGAACCTAACCTCAATCAAGAAAAATCTGATGAGGCAATGCAAGACCCAGCTACCGCAGAAGTCCGCAATGCTGACCAAATTCCCCAACTGCGGAATGCCCCAGGTGTCGGTAGTGTTGCTCCAACAATTGGGGGAAGTCCTGATAAAGCAGGCAAACCAGCACAATTACAGGTCAACGTCACAGGTCTACAATATGCCTGGATTTTCACCTATCCTGAAACTGGTATAACTACAGGTGAAATGCACGTTCCCATCGGGCGAGAAGTGGAAATCAATATGACAGCCAACGATGTCATCCATGCTTTCTGGGTGCCAGAGTTCCGCCTGAAACAAGATGCGATCCCTGGTAGACAAAGCGAGATTCGCTTTACCCCCAAAACAGCAGGAGATTATGTCCTAATCTGTGCCGAACTTTGTGGCCCCTACCACGGTGCAATGAGAGCGCCAGTAGTTGTTGAGTCAGAAGAAGCATTTGCCAAATGGATGCAAGAACAGCTAGTTGCCAGCAAAGAAACACTAAATCAAGCCGTTGCTGTTAACCCAGCGAATTTATCCCCAAATGATTTTCTTGCTCCTTACACCAAGGACATGGGAATTAAGCCAGAAATCCTTCATCAAGTTCACCATTAGTCAATATGTTATTTAGTCAAAATCCAGTGACTAATGACCAATGACTAATGACTAATGACTAATGACTATGACACAAGCTCAGTTGCAAGAAACTGCCAATATCCCTGCCCTTCTTGAGGAACCAGGGATCAGAAAATGGCAAGACTTCTTTGGCTTTCAAACCGACCATAAGGTGATTGGGATTCAATACCTAGTCACTTCATTTATTTTCTACTGCATTGGCGGCGTAATGGCTGACTTGGTTCGCACAGAGCTGCGAACTCCAGAGGTAGATTTTGTCACCCCAGAAGTCTACAATAGTCTATTCACGCTGCACGCCACGATCATGATTTTCTTGTGGATCGTGCCAGCCGGGGCAGGGTTTGCTAACTATCTAATTCCCCTGATGATTGGGGCAAAAGATATGGCATTTCCTCGGCTGAATGCTGTTGCCTTTTGGATGATTCCCCCTGCGGGGATTTTGCTAATCGCCAGTTTAGTGGTGGGCGATGCACCCGATGCGGGTTGGACTTCCTACCCTCCCCTGAGTTTGGTAACAGGACAAGTGGGTGAGGGCATTTGGATTATGAGTGTCCTGCTGCTGGGTACGTCCTCAATTTTGGGGTCGATAAATTTCCTCGTCACATTGCTGAAGATGCGTATCCCCAGCATGGACATACACAAAATGCCCTTGTTTTGCTGGGCAATGTTTGCAACTTCGGCGCTAGTTTTGGTATCCACCCCAGTTCTTGCAGCCGGTCTGATTCTGCTTTCCTTTGACTTAATTGCCGGGACAACATTTTTTAACCCAACTGGCGGTGGCGACCCGGTTGTATACCAGCACATGTTCTGGTTTTACTCCCACCCAGCCGTTTACATTATGATTTTGCCCTTCTTTGGAGCAATTTCAGAAATTATCCCCGTGCATTCCCGCAAGCCGATTTTTGGCTATAAAGCGATCGCTTATTCATCTCTAGCAATCAGCTTTTTGGGGCTAATCGTCTGGGCGCACCACATGTTTACCAGTGGTATCCCCGGTTGGTTACGGATGTTCTTTATGATCACCACCATGATCATCGCCGTACCCACAGGGATTAAAATATTTAGCTGGTTAGCAACCATGTGGGGTGGAAAAATCCAGCTTAACAGTGCGATGTTGTTCGCCATCGGCTTTGTCGGCACTTTTGTAATCGGCGGTATCAGTGGCGTGATGTTGGCAGCAGTGCCCTTTGACATTCACGTTCACGACACCTATTTTGTGGTAGCCCACTTGCACTATGTGCTATTTGGTGGTAGCGTTCTAGGGATTTTTGCCGCCATTTACCACTGGTTCCCAAAAATGACGGGACGGATGATCAACGAATTTTGGGGTAAGGTTCATTTTGCCTTGACTATTGTCGGTCTAAACATGACCTTCTTACCTATGCACAAACTGGGTTTAATGGGCATGAATCGTCGCATTGCCCAATACGATCCCAAATTCACCACATTGAACGAAATTTGTACGTATGGTTCTTACATACTGGCAATTTCGACATTCCCCTTCATCATCAATGCGGTTTGGAGTTGGTTGTACGGTGAGAAAGCTGCTAATAATCCTTGGAGGGCACTTACCTTAGAATGGATGACAACTTCACCACCTGCGATCGAAAATTTTGATCAAACCCCAGTGCTGGCTACAGGCCCCTACGACTACGGTTTGGAAAGGGCTAATGAAGGTGTACCTTTATACGATCCCAATCCAATCTTGTCTGGTGGGCCCAATTCAGTATTAAGAGCAGAACCCGATCCAGCCGTTGCTGCCAATCCCGAAGACCGCAAATAAACTGCGACTGGGGACTGGGGACTAGGAATTTCTTCTCCTCTGCTCCCCATTCCCCATTCCACATTCCCCATTCCCCACTCATCAAAATTCATGCAAAGTCAAATCATTGACCCAGCTAAAACCGAACTTAATCATCACCACGCGGTGGAAGCGTCCGTTGGCCATCACGAAGAACATCCAGACCATCGTCTGTTTGGGCTATATGTCTTCCTGATTGCTGAAGGGATGATTTTTATGGGTCTGTTCGGAGCCTACTTAGCTTTCCGTGCTACCTTACCTGTGTGGCCGCCAGCAGGTACTCCAGAATTAGAACTATTGTTACCTGGAGTCAACACCATCAATCTAATTTCTAGTAGTTTTGTCATGCACAATGCTGACACTGCTATCAAAAAGAACGATACGCGAGGTGCGCGAATCTGGTTAGCAATTACCGCCGTGATGGGCGCTACTTTCTTAGTGGGTCAAGTATATGAATATACCCATTTAGAATTTGGTTTAACTACCAATTTATTTGCTAGTGCATTTTATGTTTTGACTGGTTTCCACGGATTGCACGTTACCATTGGCGTTTTGGCAATTGTTGCCGTGTTGTGGCGATCGCGCCTTCCGGGTCACTATAGTGACGAAAAGCACTTTGGTATTGAAGCAGCCGAAATCTACTGGCACTTCGTTGACGTGATTTGGATTATTTTGTTCGGATTACTCTATCTCCTGTGAGTATTAATTATTTAGTTGTTTACTCCACGCGAACAACTTAATAGGCCCCCTATTGGGGGCTTTTTTAATTAATATTTTATTTTTTACTTAGCAAGGTTTATAGAAAATATACTAAAACAAGCTTAAACTACTCATACGATTACTTTTTTAAATGTAACTGACTTATTGCAAGTGATATATAGTACTCATATTTGATATTTTAAAAAACCTCGTACAATTCAAAAAGCTTTCTTTCAAATTGTCTCTTGCCTCTTACCTTCCAATGCAAGTAAATATTGCTACACCACACTGCACGAACAAAAATCAAAGTGGATTACTATAGACCAATACAGTTCAGATAAGACCAAAACACTTGTAGAGACGGCGATTTATCGCGTCTCAAAACCCAAAATTTTTGCCAATAGCTCTTAACCCAAGCGTATTGTACTATAGACGCAACTAAAAGGTCGGAAAAGTCGGAAAAGTTGGATGTTTTTTGGAACCTATTGAATAACCAGTTAATATACTGTTATAAATACTGGAGGCTAGTATTAAATTTGCTTAAGAGATAAAATTATTGAATTATTCCAAAAATAAATTTTATATTTATATTAAGATATCTGTAAAGGTATCAAATTAACCAAGTTAAGGAGCTAACCATAAAAATGCTCCAAAGTATGGTTTGCCTGAGAAGCTAGCTTCCTCAAATAGGAACAAATCTAGCGGCAGGTATTCATACCTCACCCAAGCTCTGAATGGTCAGTAAATTAACAAGTAGTATACGCCACATGAGCCAGAACCCTCTAGTTAGAAAAAAACTTCGGAGTCGCTTTGAGACTGTCAAACTGCTGGAAAGCGGAGGTTCTGGTAATACTTACTTGTTAACAGGTGCTAGAGGTAACAGGGATCAATACTCTCTCCCCAGAAAAACACTTCGTAATCGCTTTGAAATTATCAAACACTTAGGAAGTGGAGGCTCTGGTGATACATACTTAGCTGTAGACCTAGATTTACCAGGACAACCCCATTGTGTGGTAAAACATTTCCAACCAAAAGATTCCAATCCTGCTGTTCTACCCATCGCTAAAAAGTTATTTGATCGAGAAGCGGAAGTTTTATACCAGCTAGGCAACGACCACGATCAAATTCCTAGACTGTTTGCCCATTTTGATGAAGATGGAGATTTCTATTTAGTCCAAGAATTTATTGATGGTCATGCGTTAACCCAAGAAATTGTATCAGGTCAGCGTCTGAGCGAGAGTGCAGTCTTAAGTTTATTAAAAGACATCCTGGAAGTGCTGGCATTCGTTCACCAAAATAACATTATTCATCGCGATATTAAGCCCCAAAATTTAATGCGGCGGCACTCCGATCAGAAGATTGTGCTAATTGACTTTGGGAGTATTAAGAAAATTGGTGCTTTGGGAGCAGGTTTAACAATTGCTGTTGGGACTCCTGGTTATATGCCAAGCGAACAGGCTAAAGGAAAGCCAAAACTTTGCAGCGATATCTACGCAGTCGGGATGATAGGCATTCAAGCTTTGACAGGTTTAATTCCTGAGCAAATAAAAGAAGATCCCAATACTGGAGAAGTTCTCTGGCGCGATCAGGTACAGGTAAGTGATGCTCTTGCAAATATTTTAGATACAATGGTTCGCGATCGCTACAACCAACGTTATCAGTCTGCCGCAGAAGCTTTACAAGCACTTAATTCTGCTCTAATGTTGCCACAGTCATCAGAATCTGCTGGCATCAACCAAAATGCTGATGATACTTATTTGCTAAATTATAGAAACTTTCTTTTGCTTCTAGGAATAGGACTTGGCGCTACCACTAGTTTTATAGTATTAATTTTAATCTATACATTTATTAATACAGGTGCATCGTCTCCAAACCAACCTACTCAATTAAATAATTTTATAGAAAAATTTGTTGAGCAACGATTTACTAATGCCAATGTGAATAGCCTAATAGCCAAATCAGCAGCTAAAAAAGGAGTCTGTAAAAACAATTGCAGCGTTGCAAAAACTACTAAAAATCAAATTGAATCTCATGATAGCATTCCACTTTAATTTCTGTTCGTGCAGCGTGGTGTAGCCAGATTTATTTGTGTGGTGCGCGCAGCGCAAGCGCGATAGGTCTAGCTTCACAAAATTCAAATATGAGTCCATATATTAGAAAAAGTTAATAATCTAGCAGCAATCATAAAAATACCTATTAACTAGCTATTACGTATTTAATTTAAATCTAAATATTCTAAAAATTATTCTAGGATAATTACTTAGAGATTCCTGTAAGATCAATATAATAAACAAAATTTAAAAATATGGACAATACAAATCAAAAAAAAGCTTTAATTAACAGCGAAATCTCCCTCTTTCTTAGAGGTTTGATTATTGGTAAAGTGCTGACACTTATGGTTATTGGTGGGCTGCTTTGGTGGTTACTAAAGCCGAATTTATTGTCCCGTAACAGCGTTAACTCTTCTTCTAATCAAAGTTTCAAGACCGTCTCTAATACCGCATCCAGTTTTCAGACAGTTGCAGATGTCCCCACTGCCTCATTTAACTACGGAGGAAGTACAGCTTGGGCATCTATTCGGCAATTAGTAGATTCTCAGATTCAGAGCGATCGCCCGGAACTACAATTACGTTATGTAGACCCTGTTAATGCTAGCCCTGGTTCTAGTTCAGGCATTCGGATGTTACTTGATGGGAAACTAGACTTTGCTCAGTCTTCTCGTCCCCTTACAGATGAAGAACAAGCTATGGCAAAAGCGCGAGGCTTCACCCTTGAGCAACGTCAGGTAGGTATGGATGGAATAGCAGTGGTAGTCAACCCATCACTCAATGTCCCAGGTTTAACTGTTGACCAATTGCAGCAGATTTATTTGGGGAAAATTACTAACTGGAATCAAGTAGGTGGGCCAAACCTACCCATCACACCTTTATCTCAACGACCAGAGGACGCAGATACAGTAATATTCCCTAGCAACAGCGACTTGAAGGGGCAAGCACTTGGCTCGAATGTGCAATATGTCTACTCTACTACAGAGGCAGTGCGCCAACTCAGTAAAATCCCTGGTGGTGTATATTACGGTTCTGCCCGTTCAGTAGTGCCTCAATGTAGTGTGAAGGCTTTGCCATTGGGTCAGACAGCTGGTCAATTAATTCCCCCCTATCGGGAACCGATGGTGTCGCCTGAGCAATGTCCGCGTCAGCGCAATCAGCTAAATACTGAAGCTATCAAAAATGGCAGCTATCCCATAATTGCTAATTTGTTTGTGATTATTAAACAGAATAAAGGTCGGGAACAACAGATTGGGGATGCATACACCCAACTTTTATTAACTGACCAGGGACAAAGAGCAATTGAGCAAGCTGGTTTCGTCAGTGTTGACTAGTAGATTTGGATGACAATTAAAGCCCCCTTTCCCAAGAAACCCGACTTTTTTAAGAAGTCGGGTTTCTTATAGACTGTGCGTTCGCTGATTTTAAGGCAGTCAAAGGAATTAATTCCTTGAGGGGTAATGATTAAGAGGATTTTTGAAGCAACTCCTGATGAGAGTGGATTTGGGGGTAGTTTGAGTAGAGGATGATGTCAGGTGGTGGTGCATCGATGAGTGAGACAGAAGTAAAAATAAGCTCCGAGCGGATAGACGATATTCCATTAATAGTTAAATGGCTTGCTCAGATAGAGATAGCCAAACATATCGACCAAAAACTGAAGAAGCCGCACGGAAACCACCAAGGAATGAGCTACGGGCAGTTGAGTGTATTATTACTAACGTATATAATCACTCAATCAGACCATCGGTTATGTGCAGTCGAAGAATGGGTAGAAACACATCGAAAGATTTTGGAATTGACAACGGGGTGGTCGATAGGAAACAAAGATGTCAGTGATGACCGATTGGGAAGGGTAGTAGAAGAATTAGGCAAGCAATCACTTGCTAGACAAGAAATAGAAATTAAATTAGGAAGGCAGATAATTAGAGCATACGAATTACCGACAAAAATTGCACGCACAGACACAACAAGCTTCAGTGTAAATCATGAAAACACAAGTCATCTAGAAGACAATCTATTGCGTCATGGCTACTCCAAAGATAAACGCCCAGACTTATTGCAATATCGTCAGTTACTAGCAACGCTCGACCCGATGGGAATGCCCTTAGTCAGCGCCACTCTTGAAGGCAATGGAGCCGATGACCCTTTATATTTTCCCACCTGGCAAAAGATACAAAAAGTAATTGGGCACAAACATTTTGTCTTCATCGCTGACTGTAAGGCTGGTTCGATCTCAACCCGTGCCAACATCGCATTAAATGGAGGATTTTACTGTGTTCCCTTGCCAATGAGCGGACAAAACCCCCAATTGCTCAAACAATGGGTAAAACAATCATCAACAGAAATCATCGATATTCGTTTACCCCAACAAGAAGAACAAGAAACTGCTGTTGGTAAAGGTTTTGAGGTTGAGTTGGGTAAGTTTTGGTTAAATCCAGAAACAAATAAATGGGTTCGTTGGCACGAACGCTATTTGGTAGTTTATTCCCACAAGCTTGCTCTAGAAGCGATTGATAGTCAAAACAAACGCATCAATCAAGCTCAACTTGCCTTGGAGAAATTAGCCAATAAACCAGGAACCGAGCTAGATGTGCTTACTTATAAGGTTGAGAATATCCTCAAACGCCATCGCGTTACTGATTTTTTCTCAACTACGATTACAGAACAAACACGAACAGAAACTCGCCATCAAAGACGAGGACGACCCTCAAAAAATACTCTACAACAACAGGTTACTTCGACACGGCTTCAACTCCAAATTGAGAAAATTGATAGTGCAATTGTTGAAGCAGAAATTTTGGCTGGTTGGCGATTGTACGTAACTAATGCACCTACCGAACAGCTAACTTTATCTGAGTCGGTAATGTATTACCGAGACGAATGGCTTCTTGAACGCGGTTTTCATCGCTTTAAAAGGGGTTCTTTGCCTGCTTTACCGATTTACTTCCAGAATCAAAACCGAATCACTGGCTTGATGTTTTTATTAAACATTGCTTTGCGCGTTTTTACCCTTATGGAGTTTGTTGTCAGGCAGGCACTTCAACAAGCTGAAGATTCTTTGCAAGGTCTTTATGATGGCAATCCCAAACGAAAAACTCCTCGTCCTTCTGCCGAACAAATGCTTAAGGCTTTTTGTCACCTAACTCTTTACTTCCTCCCTGATTCTACGGTCTTCATTACCCCTATTAACCAGCTTCAAAAACAGATTCTTTTATTGATGAAAATCCCTGAATCCATTTATGAGCTTGAACTTAAGCCCTGTAAGACATAATTCTCACTCACAAGGTCAAAATGAGCGAACGTCCAGTATAGAAGCTCTGAGTTGAAAATATTCACATTCACTCGACAGCATAAGAAGTAAATTGGCGTTTAAAAGGAGAATGAAACCCAATCACAATATCAGAACGGGGTACACCTAACTCAACCAATCGTTCAGCAACAGACTCTTCTGTACCATTATACTGAATCCATATTTTCTCATTTTGAATATCAAAATGCATGACCGGGCCAAACACCCGCTTATCTCCTTGCCAGCCAACATAAGCTAGTTGATAATGGTCATTTTCATTGTCTAGAATTAATTGTGAATTTACTGTATCGCTATTAGATGCTATTTGTTGATGTTCGCTCAATACTTGTTTGATAAGTTGTCGATAGCGTTCTATTTTATCCATAATCGAATTTCCTCACATCTTGGGTCGTAAACTATCAACTTAACTTGGTAACGATGAAGAGCGCGTTGGACAAAAGAAAGTTGAAAAAAGTCTTGATATGTTTCAATAGGAACTGCTAGGTAAAGCGCTCTGTCTACTTCTTGTTCTTCAATAGCTTGGCAGTAATTTAGATATTGTCCTAGTGCAGTATGAAATTCACTGATATCTGAATCTGCAATAAAGCTCTATGCAATGGGTTCCCCAAAGGGGTTGTCGTTCGCGCAGCGTGTCGTAGACAAGACATCGCACTCTCCATTATTCTGCATTGCTGTGGCAAGTTTTTCTAGATTTTGACGAATAGAGACACTACGGTGATGATTTACACCCCAAACTCGCTCACAAATATCTAAAGCTTGCAAATAAAGCGGTTCTGCTTCACCGTAGCGTCCAGTTTCACGATAAATTTCTGCCAAATTATTGAGACTTTCGGCAACATTGGGATGATTTTCTCCCAATAGGTGCTTATCAAGTTCTAAGGCTTTTATACATAAAGATTCCGCTTCATTGTAGCGTCCTTGCTCCCTGTACATATAACCAAGAGCATAGATAGTATCTGCTAAAAGTGGATGCGCCTTTTGCAATAGACGCTGCTTCAATTCCAAGGATTCTAAAAATAAAGATTCTGCTTGCTCGTAGCGTCCTTGAGCGCGGTATATCAATCCTAAATTGTGTAAATCTGTTGCAACATCAGGATTCTCTTCTCCTAAAAATCGCTTATCTAATTCTATTGCTTGTTGTGATAACGGTTCAGCTTCACTGTAACGTCCTTGATGATAATAAAGTAGCGCTAAATTATTCAGTATAAGAGCGAAAGAAAGATGATTTTCACCAACTAAACGTTTTTCAAGTTCTAATGATTGCAGATACAAAGGTTCTGCTTCGTCATAACGTCCTTGCTCATCATATAGTAATGCCAAATTGTTCAGACTGACGGCGACATCCGCATGGTTTTCTCCCCACAGACGTTTCCTCAGTTCCAAAGCTTGTTGATATAGGAGTTCCGCTTTAGCATATTGTCCAGTAGATTTGTAAAGTCCCGCCAAATTATTCAAGCTAGTAGCAAAAGAAGGATGATTGTCTCCTAGCAGGCGTTTTCTCAGTTCTAAAGCTTGTTTATATAAGGGTTCGGCTTCGCTGTACTGTCCTGTTGCACGATATATTCCTGCTAAATTGTTGAGGCTATTAGCTAAATCTATCTGCAAACCTAATTCATTTTGTAGCTCACTCGCCTGTCGCCAATATTTAATTGCTAATTCCTGTTCTTCTTGATAATTTTGAGATTCACCCCGATCTAATCTGCTGTGGTAAATATCGCCCAATCTTGAGTATAAAGTAGCCAAGGTGGGGTCTTTGGTTCCCCGCTCTTGTTCTATTTTCTCGATTAACCTTTGTAAATCTTGAATGGGTAAGAAAAAGCGATTAGTTTCATTAGTATCTGTACTAGCTAATTCTGTGTCTCTAAAAACAAAGCGAATATTTTCTAATTCTTTACCAGGAATAGCATTTGTCTTTTGAGATTCAAACCGAAATACACCATTACGCCAACTCCAAAAATCAGGCGCTTTTTTTATCAGGTTCACTAAAATTTGGTTAGTTACCCAAAGCACGATCGCAAATGGAAATTCGCGCAATCCTTCCCTAGTCCACTGTAAGTAACCAAAAAATTTCTCCTGTTCCGATTGCTCATTTCCCAACCGGAGAAAATACAATTGTTCAGCACCCGTGACAGTAATCACCGCCGGGTTCTGCTGACGGAGATATTCTTCTTGTTGTACCAATTGGTTAAGAGCAGCTTTGAGACTTGGTTCTTGACGTGCTAAAGTTACTCGATATGCACGGAAGGCAGGTTGTAGTTCAGCTTCATATTGAGCAATAATCTCATCACGAAAGCTAGCATCATCGCAAACAGCAATCAGTAAATTTAAACCCCGCTTTTGAGCTTCAATAGAAACAATTAAATCATCATACGCATCTTGATTTTCTCCTTCATCAAATAATTCTTCATTCAACATTAATTGCTCCCTGTCTTTTCAAGCTTTCGATAATAATTGGATGAACGTCGTACCAAGTTTCATCAGTACGATATTCTAGAACATACAGCCCATGTAGTAAATCCAAAAACTCTGCTTGTTTGGGATCGTTGGGCATAAATTGCTCATAAACACTCTGCAAAATATCGATATCAGTTTTTCCTAAGCGTATGGAAAAATCATTACGGATTTTATTAATTGCTTGCAGAAGAATTTTATCATCAATGATAACTTGGGCTGAGGGATTTCGCCGGATCATCCGCAAACAAATGCGGCAACATTCCTTAGAAATCCGAATTAATTCTCGCAATACGCCACCACTGTAAATTACGATTTTTTCAGCCGTTTCTGCTGCGATTAATTCACTAGGAATCCGTTTTTGTAAAACTTCACCGAGAATCTTGGTTGCTTCTGGGCGAGGTTGGGCATTAGGAAAGCGATTTTTACCTTTATCAAATATTTTTAAGACAGGCATTGCCACAACTTGGTCGTTGGTTTCAGTGGCAATTATTGTGCTGATAAATGTTTCCCTAAGTACTGCAATCGGGATAGTGTAAATAATTTGAAAGTTGGGTTGACAAAGAGCTTTAATGTTATCTCGATAAATTTCGTTAACTCTGCCTAAGTCAAGCTTATCTAAATCATCAATAATTACCAAAACATTTTGTTTAGTTGCAGCTTGAATTAAAGCAGCTATTTCATTAATTCTGGCAACCAAATCTGATAACTTGCGTTCAAATTCTTGCTTAATTTCATCCCGAACGCTAGCATCAGCTTTTAATTTAGAGCTAATCAATTTTAGGAGGTCAAAACCTATACTAGCTTCTGCTTGCAAATTTGATTCTTCAGTGCGAGTACGGGTAGCAAACCACTTATAAAGAGCTTCTTTAGTAGAGTGCGGAATATCAACTTTGCGGGCTTCTGCCTCTGTCATTAAATTAACTGCGATCGCAAACAGTATATTAATATGATTAACAGCCGACATTTCAATTTTGTCAGCAATAGAAAAGAGAACTACAAAATATTTATCTTGAATTTGTCGGCTAAATTCAGCTAATAAAGTAGACTTACCACATCCGCGATGTCCTGTAAAGACAATTTTGCCATCTCCATTAGGGCTATCTTCCACTAATTGGTTCAGGTCTGCAATTAAATCATCACCATATTCGACTCTAAATCTTTCCATTTCGTTCCGTTCCATCAACGGAAACAGTTCGAGATTGCTGTATGCTTCTTGAAAGGAGTTTAATAAGTCTTCAGACATTGGATAGTGCCGTAAACGTGCTAACTATTCATATAATGGCTCATGATTTTTGAAGCACAAGTTCAGGCAATGTCTAGGATAGAGTATGCTTACAGAACTTCTTAAATTCCGTTAATAAATAACTACTAAGTGAGTGGTATGTTATGTCTTAAAAAGAGATGCCCTAATACCCAAACCTCAACCTATCAATGAGTAACAGAGGTCAATAATCAATAAGACTGAATGATAGATGATACATTCGATAATTTAAACTGAATGATAGATGATACAGATAACATCCTGAAAGCTACTTAACACATAAATAAAATAAAATTTTCAGTTATAAAAATAAATTTTCAGTGTGCTTCGTCTCATCCTCTTCTAACCGATGCAATGGGTAGCTGTTGTTACTATTCGTTAGTAGTCTGTCAAAGAATAATTAACGAGTACATTCTTTGTAGAGACGGCGATTTATCGCGTCTCTCTAACGTGTCAGTCTTTTAGAGGCAATAAATCGCGTCTCTACATAAGATAAAGCAGCTTCGCGACATCAAAACCAGCATTTGCGACATCAAAACTAGCATTTGCGACATCAAAACCTGCATTTGTGACATCAAAACCTGCATTTGCGACATCAAAACCTGCATTTGCGACATCAAAACCTGCATTTGTGACATCAAAACCTGCATTTGTGACATCAAAACCTGCATTTGCGACTTCAAAACCTGCTTTTCTCAACGAATTTCAGCAAATATACCCGCATTTATCTAGCGGCTAATGCCATCCAATGCTTTTATAATTCTGTAACTTCACTGTGGCTGGTGCATCTGCTCATTGCATATTTTGATGATATATAAATAACTCAGTGTATAAAATTAGGGTTATTTATAAATTAATCCAAACAGGAAAACTATATGACGCAACGGAAACGAAACTCCATGTCACTAACCAAAGCTGAACGACGGATTGAAGGAATGCAGACAATTAACCCTCAGTTAGACTTTAGTAATGGGTTTTCAATTGCTACTTACAACACTAGAGTTATTGAATTACGAGAAAAGCTAGCCGCCTATAATCAAGCACAAACAATAGTAGATAAGACACACAATGCATTATTAGAAGCAGAACGTGAGTTGAATACTTATTCTGAGCAAATGCTGTTGAATGTTGCATCTCGCTATGGCAAAAATAGTGATGAGTATGAGATGGCTGGTGGAACGCGCAGGTCAGACCGCAAGAAACCACGCCCAGTAGTTAACCAAACAGTTTTAAATCAGTCGTGAACAATAAGATACCCGACTTCTCAAAGAAGTCGGGTATCTGAGTCTCTCGATTTTCACAACTCATTTAGGATTGCTATAGATGATTTGATATTTTCCCTTTACCTGCTATTCTGATTCCAAGCTATGCGGTTATGAGGTATACAAATCTTGCCAACTGCTGAACAAGGCATCAGATGTGTCATACTATGTCAATCTTTGACCAATACATTCACTCCTATTTACATTGTCCGCCTCGATGAACAAACAGGTAATGTGTTTATTTTGGCAGGAGATAACATAGAGATAGAAATCTATCGCAATGGTTTTTGGAGGTTCTTGTGATTGAGCCAGAATTTAGCAGCATGAGCAAAAGCGAGTTAAGAACCTTCGTCATTGCTCACCCCGACAACAAAGCAGCGTTTCGTGCTTTTGTTGACCGCTTTACATCTGAAGCGTCTCCAGAGACTTTTGACATCCCAAAATCGAATGCTGAGATTGAAGAAGTTGAAATTTTAATTAAACAAAAATTAGAACAATTAAAAATGAGCTAGATTTTAGGATTTTAATTAGTCCAGCGATGTCTACGACGGGCTACGCCTACGCACCAATTATGATAGAGATGCTGAGTGCGATCGCACTTTTCGTATGAATCCGTGTAACTCTATTCTGGTAAACATTTATAATTTGCGGATGGGTCTATTAGCCCAGAAGTTAACTTCTGGGCGGAATGTGGGGATTAGCTAGATTTTAGGGTTTTAATTAGTGCAGCGATCGCACCAACTAGGATAGAGATGCTGAGTGCGATCGCACTTTGCGTATGAATCCGTATAACTCTATTCTGAAGCCCAGAACTTAACTTCTGGGCGGAATCTGGGCATTAGCTAGATTTTAGGATTTTAATCAGTCCAGCGATCGCACCAATGACGATAGAGATGCTGAGTGCGATCGCAAATGGGCTAGACAATACAGGTGTAAGATCAACTTGGTATGGTGTATTGCCAGCATCAACCACTTGGATAGCTTTTTGCGGCTTTACATTAAGTCTTTCTGCTCCCTTTTTCACTTGCAGGGTGGGGTTCTCTAAGTTTTTATTAACCTTTGTCATTGTCATAACTCCGTTTTATGTGCTTATAAGACAAAGTTACTTTGAGTGATAAGTGCCACGCTGGACATTTAGGGACAAGACAGGGACAGTGATTAATTGACCCTTTCTGACCCTCATAAAATCAAGCAATCTCCTTAAACTATAAATATCCTCATCAGTAAAAATACATTAATTATGGGGGAAACACTGAACCGCAATAGTGTTCAAGTCAATGAACAGGGAAAAGAGAAACTACAAGAAGCTAAAGCTGCAAAACGTAATTATGATGGCAACCTTTGGACTGACTTGGATACTGCAACAGAAGCCGGCGTGAGTGAAAAGACTGTTGAACGTTTTTTCAGTGGTATAACTGTTAGAAGTAAAAGTGCAATCGCGATCGCCAAAGCCTTAGATTTAGAACTAACAGACTTAATTGATGCAAAAGCGACGACTTCGCCACCTGAAATTTTAGCTACTGTTATCAACTGGCGCGAAGTGTGTAGCACGATGCTGGAATCCCATCGGCGGATAAGCAGCAATTTCCTAATGCAGGATGAATGTGCCAGAAAAGACAAAGAACAAATTTATGTTCCTTTAGCGCTGGTGCAACGGACAAAAACAGATAAACGCGACAAGGCTAACTTTTCCCCAGATGTGGGAACACGTCTTTATGAACCGCAGTATGAAACACAGCAACGATTTGAGCATGAGGCTTTCTTAAGTCAGATTCTAGAAAGCGGCGAAGGTAAAACCAAAGGCCAGCAAATAGCTGTGATTGGAGAACCGGGTGCAGGAAAAACAACACTCCTGCAAACTATAGCTTTTTGGGTGTTAGAGAAAAACTTAGGTTTACCAGTCTGGATTTCTCTGGCAGACTTGGGGCGAAATGGTATTTTGACAGATATTCAAACATATATATGTAATAGTTGGCTTGAGCAAGCAATTCCTGCAACACAATTAACTCAGGAAGTGCGGGAAGACTTTACAAACCAAATTCAGCAGAGACAAGTGTGGCTGCTATTAGATGGCGTAGATGAAATGTCTGAAGCGTCTCACCAGCCATTAGAGGAAATTTCCCGTCAGTTGAATGGATGGCTACGTTCATCACGAGTAGTGTTAACTTGTCGGCTGAATGTTTGGCAAGCGGATGTCAACGCCCTAGAAACCTTTGAAACCTATCGCCTACTGGACTTTGACTATCCCCAACAGGTGCATCAGTTTATTGATAACTGGTTTGGAAACCTAAGTGAAAAAGGAGAACGATTAAAGACAGAATTAGACTCTGCCGAACGGCTACGGTTGCGTGACTTGGTGCAAACTCCCCTGCGGTTGGCGTTGTTGTGTGGTATTTGGCAGACTGAGGAGGGGAATTTACCAGAGACAAAAGCGGGATTGTATCATCAATGTGTGCAGCAGTTCTACAGATGGAAACAAAACCGTTTCCGCACCAGTAAAAAAGAACAACATGACTTAAACGAGGCTTTGGGACGTTTAGCCTGGCGGGATATCAACGAAGGTAGTTCACGATTTTGCTTACTGGAAAGTTTTATCAGTGAAGAACTAGGCTATCCAGATGATGAGACTTCGCTGTTTTACAAAGCTTGGCAACTGGGCTGGCTAAATCATGTAGGGATTGCGGCTGAATCTTCTAGCAAAGAAAAGGTTTATGCCTTCTACCATGCCACCTTTGAAGAATATTTCGCCGCCTTAGCTGTTGACGATTGGCACTATTTTCTAAAGCACGTTCCTGAAAACCCAGAACAAGGAATATATCGCATATTTGAACCGCAGTGGAAAGAGGTAATTTTGTTGTGGTTCGGGCGAGAAGATGTAAAAGAGCAACAAAAGAAAGATTTTATCAAAGCGTTAGTAGAATTTGAGGATGGCTGCAACAGTCAGAGTCAAATTCCTGACTGGAAAGGATTTTATGAATATCGAGCCTATTTTATAGCGGCAGCCGGTATCGCCGAGTTTAAAGATTGTGATTTAGCAGATGCGATCGTGAAGCAAATTGTCGCATGGGGCTTTGGTTATTTCAACATTGAAAAACAGCAGTGGCAGAAGTTTGACGAACAGATAGAAGAAAAGGCTAAAACTGTACTGGCAGAAACGGATCGCAAAAAAGCGATCGCGGCATTAGTGGAGTTAATTCGTGATTCTCAAGATGAATCTACCCGGAGGCTAGCGGCAGATAGTTTAGGGGAAATAGCTGAAGATAATCCCACTGCGATCGCGGCATTAGTGGAGTTAATTCGTGATTTTCAAGATGAATCTACCCGGAGGCTAGCGGCAGATAGTTTAGGGAAAATAGCTGAAGATAATCCCACTGCGATCGCGGCATTAGTGGAGTTAATTCGTGATTCTCAATCTGAATTTACCCGTTGGCAAGCGGCATCAAGTTTAGGGAAAATAGCTGAAGATAATCCCACTGCAATCGCGGTATTAGTGGAGTTAATTTGTGATTCTCAATCTGAATTTACCCGGAGGCAAGCGGCATCAAGTTTAGGGAAAATAGCTGAAGATAATCCCACTGCGATCGCGGCATTAGAGGAGTTAATTCGTGATTCTCAAGATGAAGATACCTGTTGGCAAGCGGCAGATAGTTTAGGGAAAATAGCTGAAGATAATCCCACTGCGATCGCGGCATTAGTGGGGTTAATTCGTTATTCTCAAGATGAATCTACCCGTAGGCAAGCGGCAGATAGTTTAGGGAAAATAGCTGAAGATAATCCCACTGCGATCGCGGCATTAGAGGAGTTAATTCGTGATTCTCAAGATGAAGATACCTGTTGGCAAGCGGCAGATAGTTTAGGGAAAATAGCTGAAGATAATCCCACTGCGATCGCGGTATTAGTGGAGTTAATTCGTGATTCTAAAGATGAATCTACCCGTTGGCAAGCGGCATCAAGTTTAGGGAAAATAGCTGAAGATAATCCCACTGTGTTCGCGGTATTAGTGGAGTTAATTCGTGATTCTCAAGATGAAGAAACCCGTAGGCAAGCGGCAGATAGTTTAGGGAAAATAGCTGAAGATAATCCCACTGCGATCGCGGCATTAGTGAAGTTAATTCGTGATTCTCAAGATGAAGAAACCCGTTGGCAAGCGGCATCAAGTTTAGGGAAAATAGCTGAAGATAATCCCACTGCGATCGCGGCATTAGTGGAGTTAATTCGTGATTCTCAATCTGAATTTACCCGTAGGCAAGCGGCAGATAGTTTAGGGGAGATTTTAACAGAATCTGACAAGATGACGGCAGTTGTCACCGCTTTGAAAAATGACTTATCAGATGAGGCTTACAAAGTTATTTGGCACTGCACCCAAACTATGACTTATCCAGCCTTTTATCAAGCTTGGCATAGTGACTGATTCCCACTTCAAAATTTAAAAACTCAACTTACTGATATTCATTCCATCTTTTTATTCAGTGCTATTTAAAGCTGGATTAATGAGATTAAGTAAGGAATTGAAAAAGCGATCGCACTATCTCAAATTCTCTCAGCTTGGGTGCGATCGGTTTTTATAAGTAGTCAAATCAAAAATCTGAATATCTGTAATCCAGTCTTAAGTATAATTATTTTCTAACTTTCAGTACGTTTACAACCCCATGATCAAACCCGCCGATGTCAGCACCAAACGCTTAATTAGCCTTGCACCTGATAACTGGGTAAAATGGGTAACACAAATTCCTGATATTGTTGCTGGCGAAATTCTCAACTCAGAATTTCAGTGGATAAGTCGAGAAAGTGATGTTTTAATCCGTGTCGAAAGTCCCCAGTATGGAAAATTTCTCGTTCTTAACGAATTACAACTCCGCTATAAACCAGAAATGCCGCGCAGGATGCGTGCTTATGCAGCATTTGCAGAAGAAAAATATAATTTGCCAACGTATCCAGTACTAATTAATATCCTCAAGGCAAGTGACGCTGAAATACCGACAAGTTATGCATCAAATATTGCTGGTTTACGTGCTATTCAAGATTACCGTGTCATTAACCTGTGGGAAGTCGATGTAAACATTGCCTTTGCACAACCATTACCATCACTACTTCCATTTGTACCTATCCTCAAAGGAGGTGATAACGAGTCTACAATTCAGGACGTATTGCGAATATTACGTGCAAATGAACAATTGAATCAACTAGAAACAGTATTAGGATTTTTTGCTACGTTTGTATTAGATAGTGCAATAGTTCAGCAAATTTTGAGGTGGGATATGGCACTTTTAGAGCAGTCGCCTTGGTATCAAGAAATTTTTAGCAAAGGGGAAGAACTAGGAGAAGCACGTGGAGAACTGCGAGGAAGAAAGGAGGAATTATATTCAGGGATTGAATTAGCATTAGAAATTAAGTTTGGCAATCAAGGTTTAGAATTGATGTCGATAATCTCTCAAATTGCAGATTTGCAGAAATTAAAAACAATTCAACAGGCAATCAAAACTGTAAATACAGTCAATGAATTACAGCAAGTTTTGTCAAGCAACTTTATATAAAAACACCAAAAACATAACCCCTCTCCGCCACCGGAAAGGGGTTAATGACTGCCGAAACCACTATCTTGTACAGACGCGATTCATCGCGTCTCTATTCAGCAATCTCTAATAAGCGTCTTGCAACTCGTAGAAATCAGGCGAGATGTAATCCTTCCGCAAAGGCCAACCCACCCAATCTTCCGGCATCAAAATCCGCTTGAGATTTGGGTGTCCTTCGTAGATAATGCCGTACATATCGTAAGACTCGCGCTCTTGCCAATCTGCGGTCTTCCAAATCCAGTACACAGATGGCACTACAGGATTTTCCCGTGGTAAGAACACCTTAACTCGAACTTCTTCGGGGCGATCGCTATTATCACCGACTTTAATCAAGTGATACATGCTCACCAATTCTTGTCCTGGGCCAAGGTCTATACCACCTTGACACTGGAGATAATTAAACCCATAAGCATAAAGGGCTGTAGCGGTGGGAAGCAAGAAATCTGCCGACACCTTAATTATCTCTACACCATTCTTATCCGGTGCTAAAAACTCATGGTCAAAGCCGTTTTCCGTCAACCACTGGGAAACCTTACCCGCTTGTACCAATGACTCTTCTTTCTCTGCTGGTACTGGTTTAGATTCTTCTTCAGCCACGGGTTTGTTCCTCCTTTTGTGCCTTTGCTGTCAGTAGTGCAGGTGGTATTGGCATACCAATCGCTTCCGCCAATTCCTTCGGTGGTGCATAGCGAGTTTCTGACTGCAAATACTTACCAGTTAAGATTTCCTCTACTGGCTTCAGGTTATGAGTCGTGCTGTAGTAGCGGTGAGTTTGCTTAATTTTATCCCGCTCTTGCATTGATTCATTGGAGATTTTCTTCCGCAGCTTAATGATTGCGTCGATAATTGCTTCTGGACGGGGAGGACAACCAGGCAAATACACATCCACAGGAATCAATTTATCAACTCCGCGCACTGCCGTGGGGGAATCAACGCTGAACATCCCGCCAGTAATTGTGCAAGCTCCCATCGCAATTACATACTTCGGTTCTGGCATTTGTTCATAAAGACGCACCAGTTGGGGAGCCATCTTCATCGTGATAGTCCCTGCCGTAATAATTAAATCGGCTTGGCGGGGGCTAGAACGGGGAATTAGTCCAAAACGGTCAAAGTCAAATCGGGAGCCAATTAAAGCTGCAAACTCAATAAAGCAGCAAGCAGTACCAAACAGCAAGGGCCACAGACTAGAAAGCCGCGCCCAGTCGTAGAGGTCATCAACCGTCGTCAAAATGACGTTTTCTGAAAGGTCTTGAGTGATTGTAGTCCGCTCAATGGGGTTGATGATTCGCTGTTTGTCCTGAGTTGTTAAATTAGAATTCAAGACCATTCCAAAGCTCCTTTACGCCATGCGTAAACTAAAGCGACTACAAGAATTGCAATAAAGACTAGCGCTTCAATAAAAGCCAATAGCCCCAAACGGTGGAAAGCTACCGCCCAAGGATACAAGAAAACAGTCTCCACATCAAAGACGACGAAGACTAGGGCAAACATGTAGTAGCGGATGTTGAACTGAATCCAGGCTCCCCCGATGGGTTCCATGCCAGATTCATAAGTAGTGCGACGTTCTGGGCTGTAACTACTGGGTCGTAGGAGCTTGGAAGCTGAGAGCGCTAAGGCAGGTACTAGGCTACAGATTATGAAGAAGCCTAGAAGGTACTCGTAACCGCTGAGGACAAACACAATGAGTATCTACCGCTTATGGAGTATTTTAAGTGAGGAGTGGGGAGTGGGAAGATGAGGGAGCAGGGGGAGCAGAGGAAGCAGGGGGAGAATAACTATTGATTTTTTAACCAATGCCTAATGCCCAATGCCTAATGCCCCATACCTAATGCCCAATGCCCAATCCCTTAACTGCGTAACTTTCTTTTACATTATATCTGTTTGGTTTTTCTGAAATCTGGGAAATAGATACACTTCAAGTATTTAATTAGCTTTTGATAGTGATAGAAAAGCCTGACAATTATGTCATAATTTTTAACGTATATTTAAGAATTCTCCTCTGCGAGGCCCTAGCCATGAGCGAACCAGCTGTTGAGACTCCGGTGTTAGACCGCTACGAGTGTCGCGCCTGCGGTTATGTTTACGAACCTGAAAAGGGAGACGACAAGCATGATATTCCTTCAGGGATACTCTTTGCAGAACTGCCTATAAATTGGCGCTGTCCAGTTTGTAGTGCCAAGAAAACCGCTTTTGCCAACATCGGCCCTGCGGGTACTGCATCCGGTTTCAAAGAAAATCTCGGTTACGGTTTGGGTGTCAATAACCTAACGCCAACCCAAAAGAATATCTTAATTTTTGGCGCTTTGGCCCTTGGCTTCTTGTTTTTTATCAGTCTCTACGGCTTACAATGACGGCCGTTATTTGGGAAATAGGGAGTTATTGTGTAATTAAAATCACATAATTGTGTCGTTTTACCAGTTCCGTAGAGCGGCAATGACCCTCAATACCATATTGGGCTAAGATTTTTTGGGATTTTTGGAAAGCTTTTTAATTCCAAATCTACAATCCAAAATCCGAAACTGGTATAAGGTAAACCTTTTACAGAACACCTACAGAAATTTAGAAACAACTTAAGAAATACTAATGCATTCAATTGTGAAAGGTTGGCAACGAATAGCTGCCTTGTTAATAGTAGTCATCATGTGCATCGGTTGTAGCAAAGTTCCTTCTGTTAGCTACAACCCCTGGAAAGTCATTTCTGTACCAACAGACTCGAATCTACTGGATATTGCTTTTACTAATAACCCTGAGCATGGCTACTTAGTAGGTAGCAATGCCACCCTATTGGAAACCAATGACGGTGGTAATACCTGGAAACCAATAACATTACAACTGGATGAGCAAAAGTATCGTTTTGACTCAGTAAGTTTTGCAGGTAAAGAAGGCTGGATTGCTGGAGAGCCTGGACTGTTGCTGCACACTACCGATGAAGGTGCTTCTTGGTCGCGTATTCCCCTGAGTGAAAAGCTACCAGGTAGCCCGATCGCAGTTAAGGCATTAGCAGACAATACAGCTGAAATGGCTACTGATGTGGGAGCCATATATAAAACTACAGACGGCGGCAAAAACTGGAAAGCCCAGGTGGAATCAGCCGTTGGTGTAGTGCGTAACTTGGAACGTTCTGCTGATGGTAAATATATTGCAGTTTCCGCTAAGGGTAGTTTCTACTCGACTTGGGAACCAGGGCAAGATGCTTGGGTACCTCATAACCGCAATAATTCTCGGCGGTTAGAAAACATGGGTTTTACTGAAAATGGGCAATTGTGGTTGCTAGCTAGAGGAGGTCAAGTTCAGTTTAGTGACCCAACTAAACCTGAAGAATGGCAAGAGGCAAAATATCCAGAGTTATCCACCAGTTGGGGTTTACTGGATTTGGCATATCGTACACCCGATGAAATTTGGGTAGGTGGCGGTAGCGGTAATTTGCTACGCAGTGGCGATGGTGGCAAAACCTGGGAAAAAGACCGTGACATAGAAGAAGTTGCCGCTAATTTGTATAAGATTGTGTTCTTAGAGCCAGAACGGGGATTTATAATTGGCGATCGCGGCGTTTTGCTCAAATATTTACCAAACCCTGAAACCACTTCCCCAGAGGCGGCTTAGTGAGTGGGGAGTGAAGAAGGGAATAGGGTACAGGTTACAGGTTACAGATTATTCCCTCTCCCCTGTCACCTATAACCTCTCCCCTAATCCCAATATCTAATTTCTGAGAAGAACTTTGCAACTTGTAACTCTTTCTTAACTTTGTAGGATAATAAACTCAATAACACTCTATGTATAAGGTAGGGATCTAAATGTCAGGTACCACTGGAGAACGTCCGTTTTCGGACATCATTACTAGCGTTCGTTACTGGGTAATTCACAGCATCACCATCCCAGCATTGTTTATTGCTGGTTGGCTATTTGTCAGCACCGGACTGGCTTATGATGCTTTTGGTACACCCCGTCCCAATGAGTATTTCACACCAGCACGGCAAGAAGTGCCTATTGTGAAGAACCGTTTTGAAGCTAAAAAACAAGTTGAACAATTTATTGGAAAGTAGTTTGAGATCATGACTAGCGGCAATAACATCAATCAACCAGTTACCTATCCAATTTTTACCGTTAGATGGCTGGCAGTACACACTTTAGGTGTACCAACTGTATTCTTTTTAGGCGCGATCGCCGCAATGCAATTTATTCACCGTTAGGAGCAATTATGGTAGAAAGATCGCCCAATCCCAATAATCAGCCGGTTGAACTAAACCGGACTTCGCTATACCTGGGACTACTACTAGTTTTCGTTCTGGGGATTCTGTTTTCTAGTTACTTCTTTAACTAACTGGAACTACTCTTTTTAATTTTTGTTTGTTGAGCGTGTGTTGATTTGTTGTTAAGGGAGGAGAGAAGCTGTGTCTGGAAGTGGGAGAATTCCCCTGTGGGTCGTCGCTACGATCGCAGGTTTAGGTATAATTACAGTCTTGGGCATTTTCTTTTATGGTGCCTACGCCGGACTCGGTTCTTCGATTTAACATTAGTTAGTTTGAACCGAACATTATAAGTTAGGATTTTCTAGCATTTGTTGAGAAATCAACCTTAAAAAACCGCCTGTCTCTATGAGATAGGCGGTATTAATTTTGGTCAATAGTCATTTGTCCTTTATCCTTTGTCATTTGTTTTTCGCAAATGACTAATGACTAATGACTCATGACTAAATCAGCTGATATCGTCGCTTTCAATGTATAAAAACAGAAATGCGAAGGTTATAGCTGGCAAAACCCAACCAATGATGGGAACGAAAATAGAAGGCAAAAAGGAAGCTGCCATAGTAAAGTTCCTGCTAAATAACACTACAATTCAAAATGAGCTTACTGCAAATTCTGCCAGATTTTTGAAATTCTAAAGATTTTTAACACAGCCCATCTTGGGAGAGAAGGGGAGCAGGGGGTAGGGAGCAGGGGAGACAAGGGGACAAGATGTGAGAACTTGAAACAAGTCTTTCCCCTTGTCCCCAATTCTCCTTGTCCCCAATTCCTCTTGCCCATGCCCAATTCCCAATTCCCAATTCCCTAAAGTTACATACCCAGTAGTTCATCTAGCTGCAAGTTAGGCAAGTCTGGAGGAATTACAGTCCGTACTGTTGTGACTTTATGGCTCTCTTGTTGGGTTGTCAAATCAAGTGCGATCGCTTCTATGCGAATTTCTATACAGCCAAAGGGAATCTTTAATTGTGTCATTACTTCCAAGCCTCCCAATGCACTAGGTAGTAAATTTGTCAATAAATGGGGCCCATCTAGTAACCAGCGAGTTTGATAATCTTCAACCCATAACTTTACAACCACTTGGGGAGGTACTTCAGGCAGTACTACGCGCACTATGATCAACTTGTCGGCGATTAGTTCGCCTTCTGGTACATACAGTTGCGGAATTGGCAACGGCTCAATGGCTCCCGTAGTTATGGATAGAGAAGGGGATAAAGCTAACAATGGTTCCCTATCTTCTTCTAATAAGTAATTATTCGTTGCATCGGCTTCTAGTTCACTATATGTATCATCTACAACGATTTCTTGCGCCAACCAAGCTGACGCTATATTTACTTTTATGGGAGGAGGGGGAGGCGGTAGTTGTCTTACCAGAGCCATTGAAAGCGTTGATTCAGATACTTTTTCTACCACCGGATCTTCCACTGTCTCTAAATCAGCTTCATTTGCTGTGTCTGCATCTTCCCCTAAGTTCTCAAGATCAAAAACCGACTCTTGGCTTTCTTCCCACGTCTCTGTTGGATCATCCAGACTTAATGGCAAGTCGACATCAACATCGGGAGTTCCAGCACTCAGAAAAAGCTGGGTCTGCTGGGCTGGAAAATTGCGATCGTAGTTTTGAGATTCCAGTTCATTAATGGATTCAGGCAAAGAGTATCCTTGGCTCTGCATCCATTTCCTCAGTAAGGGAGATGAGTACAGGTTGCCTGTTGTAATAAATTGTGCATTTGGCTGGGCTTCTACCTCAGCAACAGATTCTTCCTGAAATTGTTCATTTGGCTGGGCTTCTACCTCAGCAACAAATTCTTCCTGAAATCGTTCATTTGGCTGGGTTCCCATCTCAGCAACAGATTCTTCCTGAAATTGTGCATTTGGCTGGGCTTCTATCTCAGTAACAGATTCTTCCTGAAATTGTGAATCATCTAGCACTAATTCCGGTATATTCTCATCCTCAGCTACAGTTGCGTCTAATTGTGGGAATTCTTCAGCCGCTTCAACTTCCAATGTATCTGGAGGGACATTATTTTTTACTTCTTCTTCTGCATCACCTGGCAAAGCTTGTACCCGTCTCAAGTATGGAAAAGTCGTATCGAGTATTGACATTCGACGTTGCTTGATAACTAACTGCTCCAAGTTGATAGCAGCTATAGTTGTATCCTTTTCTAGAAGTTCCTCTTGTGTAGGGGATTCTGCAATAGCATCTGTGTGGGGGTTGGCATCGATTTGAAGAGGTGGCAATTTCGGCAATTGAGGCGAATTGCCTGAATTTTTAGATTTCCGCAGAGTGGTTTCTCGCAGAACTTGCAGGTTAATTTGTGGCGGTAGGGCTGTATTTGGAGATGGATCGAGTATCTGGGACTGATCTGTTTTTGAAATCTTGACCAGATTGAATAGTTTTAAATCGATCCTCACGGCGGTCTCTGGCTCTGTGGAAGCATCAGGCGAGTCCGATGGGGCTATAGGGTCATTTAAGGATGTACTAGGTTTTGCTGCGGCTGTTATTGCCAGTAATTCTGTTACATCTGCTGTAATGGTGAAGGACTGGCTGGCTAACCTGATGATTTCATCAACATCGGTGAATCGACCATACAAACTGATATCTCCCAAAATTAACTTCGATTCAAAGTCAGCAGGAATATCAATTGAGGTATTGATGGTGAAGGGCAACTCCTGGTCTGGTAAGTGCCGTATCTGAGTCAAGATTTCCGACTCTAGGGGCGATCGCAGTTCAATTCCTAGTTCAAGCGCCTGCAAGCTTTTTGGAGATAATGTTTCACCCTGCTCTAAATTTGTCTTGTCTTTAAGTTCTATGTGCCCATTGATTGTTAAAGCCTGTCCCCAACGAGCAATATAACTATCTTGATCTAAAGTTAACAATAAGGGTAGTTCTGCTGCTGGCGAATCTGTAACCTCTTCATCATTCAGAAGCAGTTCAGAATCGGGTAAAGCTAAATCTATTAAATTTTGTAAAATTTGCTCTGCCGTCTCACCTTTGAGCCATACAGGACTCACAGGATCATCGATAACTATATCTTTTCCCGTTTCATCTGGAACAACTGTGGTAGCCAATTCTGCCGAAACTGCGATCGCTTCATCTAAAGTAATTACAGTTTCTTCTGGAGCAGTATCCAAATTCTCTTTATCTGGAACAACTGTGGTAGCCAATTCTGCCGAAACTGCGATCGCTTCATCTAAAGTAATTACAGGTTCTGCCGGGGCAGTATCCAAGTTCTCTTCCTCTGGAACAACTGTGGTAACAGGGTTGCTGTCTGTAGCAATTTCCAATTCTGCCGAAACTGCGATCGCTTCATCTAGAGTAATTACAGGTTCTTCTGGAGCAGTATCCAAATTCTCTTCATCTGGAACAACTGTGGTAGCCAATTCTGCCGAAACTGCGATCGCTTCATCTAAAGTAATTACAGGTTCTTCTGGGGCAGCATCCAAATTCTCTTCATCTGGAACAACTGTGGTAGCCAATTCTGCCGAAACTGCGATCGCTTCATCTAGAGTAATTGCACGTTCTTCCGGGGCAGTATCCAAGTTTTCAGAAACAGTATCAGCCTGATTAAGTAAATTTGACTCTAGATTTTTCCTTTGCTCTGCCTCTTCTTCCTCAGACAATACTTTAATTTGGACACTGTATTGCCAAGATTTACCGAGTAAATCCGACATCAAATCGCCGTTACAGCGCAACTCCCAAACTCCCGCATCAAAGTAAGTAAAGGGAATTACCGCCATTAAGCCTTCTGAATTAGTGCGACGCGATCGCTTGAAAATTCGCCGCGTTGGTTGAATTTCCTGAGTTGAAGAGTGAGTTACCCGCACTTCCACGTCTGTATTCGAAAAGCTAGAACGAGCCAAAACTCTATACTGCCCTTCCAAAATTTCCAAATTTGGCGATTCTAGGATATGCCACGAGCGAGCGCCTTGTTTCTGTATCAGAAATTGCCAGTGTTCCATTGTGAGTGATGCCCAGACCGACGAGCCTCTGAGTAATATTGTGTATTAACTTGCTTGCAAGTTTACCCCAGTATTTTGTAAATGTACCCCTTAAATAGCTATCAAGTTAACTCCGTTTTACCGGAAAATTCAATGGATCGCCGTGTTGCTTGTGTGTAAAGCTTTTGTTGTTTCCTGAATATTAACTTTGGCACTCTTCACGGCTAAATTAACAGGAATACAATGAACACCGTTGGCTGTCTACGATCAAAATTAATAGGAATATTTTTGTATCATTTTTTACTACAAATGTCAAATTTGCAATAAACACAACATACAATAAAAATTAAGATTCACTTGACAATTGTTCTTGAATTGTGGTCATCTACATTTTTGCTACAAAAAGGAAGGTAGGATGTGGCTCTTAAGTGTGATTTGCGATCGCCTCCGGCAGATGCAAAGCGTCATCGCAAATCCACAGTTAATCGCGTAGCACGCGCCCAACTTACCTGAACCCGGATTTCTCACGCATAGTGTAGGCAGAGGGAGAAGAGGAGTGTGGGGAGTGTGGGGAGTGTGGGGGGTAAGACTTCTTCCCCATCCTCCCACACCTCCCACACCCCTTGGATTTCTCACTTGTGAGAAATCCAGGCTGAAGCGGTTCAAAAAAGTATCCTCACCTGAGTGAAATGTAGGTGACAATAAGGATTTACAGGAGGGATTCGATGCTAGTCATTTTAATGGACGAGCAAATCCTTGCCCCTGAGCAAGTTTGCCAGTCTTGTTTACTCGCTGACAGGAGCGGTCAACCCCGTTGGCGTGGAGGTGAACTACGCTGTGGTCAAGCCATTCGCAAACTTACTCAACAGCAGCCAGACCAGTATGAGTGCATGATGGGCTTTCGCGTTGCCCATATAGAATAGTTTAATTTACCAGCAAGACCAAGTAACTGCGTTATCCTAAGCTCAAGTAACTATATAAATTTAACCACAGGAGAACGCATAATGTCTTGGCGCGGGTCTACAACGGTTTCAGATAGAATTTTTGCTTGTTTGCCTTATTTGCTTCCTCTAATTGAGGTTTTTGTATTTGGTAGATATTTGCTATCAGATTTTCCACCGCTACAACTACTGTTTCTGCCGCTTCTGCCATTGTTGAGAATTTATTACGGCGTGCGTTATGCAGGAATGATTATTTTCTTTGCTTTATTTTTGCTAGTAGTCAGAAACGAAAAAATTAGTCACTTTATTCGTTTCAACACCATGCAAGCAATCCTTTTGGATATCATTATCTTTTTGTTTAACATCCTCACTGATGTTGTGGGACTAGTTCCCGTTGGTGGTTTTGCAATCCAAACTCTATCCACAACCATTTTTATCGGCATAGTGGGAGCAGTTGCATATTCAGTAATCCAGTCTGTAAGCGGGCGTTATGCAGAAATCCCAGCAATTTCGGATGCAGTGTACATGCAAGTACGCTAGTCGTTAACGAGCCACTACGGTGTTTTCCAGGCGACCAATACCTTCAATTTCGACGCGGACGCGATCGCCTGGATGTAATTGACTTACACCCTCTGGTGTACCTGTAAGTATCAAATCACCGGGTAATAGCGTCATCACCTGGCTAATGTAGGAAACTAAAACATCAGGGGAAAATACCATCTGATCAATACAGGCAGATTGAACCGGGTTAATATCGTCATTCACAAAAGTCTGCAATCTCGCTCCTGGATTTAACTCCCGCACAATCCAAGGGCCCAAAGGACAGAAAGTATCAAAACCTTTAGCTCGCGTCCATTGAGCATCCAGTTTTTGTAAATCCCGTGCTGTTACGTCATTGGCAATGGTGTAGCCCCAAATTTTTGTTTGGGCTACCTCTGGTGTACATTCAAAAGCGTAATCGCCAATCACTAATGCTAACTCTCCTTCGTAGTCAACTCTTTGTGACTGGGGAGGATACTTAATTTCCCTCTCAGATGGAATGATAGTCGTGGGTGGCTTGAGAAAAATTAGTGGTTCAGAAGGTACTGGAGTTCCCATTTCGGCTGCATGTTCTGCGTAATTCTTACCCACCGCCACAATTTTTGAGGGAGCGCAAGGAGCCAGAATTTGATAATTTTCTGGTGTCAAAATTAAATCAGTTGGTTGTCCTTGTAACCAGGGCGGAGCATCTAGCACCTGTACATTGAGGGATAGTTGTAGTATCCCATAGTAAATCTGTCCTTCTTGATTTTGAATTCGCACGTAGCGCTGTGCCATAACCTTGATGAATATCCTTTTATCTGCGATTAGAAACTTTGAGCGGGAGTAATTCTGAGTTAGCTTTTTAGCAAACCGATTTAGCGTTGAGCCTGAAAGCTGCTATAGAAGATGTCCTTACAGAAAGATATTGTCGTCTCCTCACTCCCCTTGCGGGTCAGTAAGAGGCTCTGTAGGTAGCCTTACGACCTAGTTTTAATTAGGGACATCCAAAATATACAAACTTCGGCGATTTGGCTAATGATTCAAATTGAAAACTGGTAAGATTATAGTTCCTTGTTGCTTCCGATGTTGATTAATACTAGTATTTTAAATTTAAATCAAGTATAAATTAATATCAGCAACCTTTTTGTCCATAAGGAAACTGGAAAATATGACTACAAATTACGAAACAATGTACATCCTCCGTCCCGACCTAGGAGACGAACAGGCAGAGCAAGCAATTACTAAATATCAGAATTTGCTTCGCGATCAAGGCGCTGAGGATATCCAAATTCAAAATCGTGGTAAGCGTCGTCTAGCTTATGAAATCAAAAAACACCGCGATGGGATCTATATCCAGTTAAACTACACTGCGCCTGCAACTGCGATCGCTCCTTTTGAACGCGCTATGCGCTTGAGTGAAGAAGTGATTCGCTATTTGACAATTAAGCAGGATATCGCCGAGGAAAAACCCCCTAAAGAGGAAAAGGAAAAGCCCACTAAAGTAGCTGCACCTGTCTAAAGATTAGGGAGCAGGGGACAAGGGGACAAGGGGACAAGAAGTGAGAACTTGAAACAAGTCTTTCCCCTTGTCCCCAATTCTCCTTGTCCCCTTGTCCTTTTCTCAATTCCCAATTCCCAATTCCCATTCAGTAAAATTTTGTCTTCTTCTTTTTTCGTAACTTATTTGGGAATGCTAAATTAACAAATACTTGCCAAAGGTAGTACTCCCGCAGTTATACCTAAGAGTGGACAAGATTCTGAATGGGAGCTGTAAGCTACTGTGAGCCAATCTGATACACCAAATATTCAAGTTCTCTCTACGGAAGTTTCGCAGCTACGCCAAGAGCTGCAACTCCGCGATCAATTAGTGCAACAACTATCTCAAGAACTCTTCCGGCTAGTAAAGGGTAATACTAGTTTTATGCCCCAGCAGCCGGATCTTGAGCGCGATCTGAGCCAGTTACAGGCATTACAAGAACAACTCCAAGCTGTTGAGCAACAGGTGGCGTTCTACCAAGAGCAAATTACAACTCGTGACTCCGAAATTTATCAATTGCGACAGTCAGTCCAAGAACTTACAGATCGCACTCGGATGTTAGAGCAAGTAGTACAAGAGTTGCCTCAAATTTACCGTCGAAAGTTTGAGGAGCGGATGACACCAGTGAGAGAAAAGGTAGCAATGCTACAACGAGAAAATCGCAAACTGCAAGCAGAACTGCAAAGTGTGAGTTACCGTTTAGCACTCAAAACTCGCAATGCTAGTCACAGTGGAATTGATTTGCCAAATTTTCCCCGCCCAGCGTCGGAACAAACTAATCTTTCAACTCCCCAGAATGCCTAAAGTTACCATTATGGTGGAATCGAAGAGGTAAGAAATTGTCATAGCAAAGCATCTTGGAGACATCCAGGTAATACATTAAGGTAAAAATCACTATAGAGTTAGAAATAACGCAAAGGCTAATATTCTAACCTTTCTTACCTCTTGCTTCCTTGCGTTAGTTGCGTCGGATTTAGAGCAATTAGCTTCGAGTAATTTAATAGTGCTAGGGAAGAATGCAAAGAATTGCATTTTCTTTGACTGATTTTAGTAATTTTCCGCTTTTAGATGTCGTTAAGACCACCTAGATTAAAGCCATGAGTTTTCCTTAACATCTCATTATCTAGATAATATAAAAAATCAGCCTGCTAGCACCAGACTGTTATCTTTGACGATGTGAGAATATTTGGGGAAATGTGAAAAAATGCAAATACTGATTGACTCTACCATCCATCTATAGGTAGATTTATTATCTAAGCCTGCTAGCACCAGACTAAATATCTTCGCCAGTAAAAATGTCTTCGTAAGTGGGAAAAATTTCAAATACTGTATCTAGCTGGGTAAGTTCCAAAATTAGCCGTACAGGAGTTTGCACGTTGCATAGAACTAAACGGCAACCGCTCTGACGTGCAGCTTTCAACCCTTTGACTAAAGGGACTAACCCAGAACTGTCCATGAAATTAACCTTTGCTAAGTCAATAACCCAGAGTTGATGAGCTTGAGGCACTACTCCAGCCATCTGTTCACTCAAAGCCTTTCCGCCTTCTAAATCTATGCTTCCTTGGGGCTTAAACAAAATAACTTGAAGTTCTTGTGTGAGAATCATAAATTCAACAGGGTAATTGAACACTTGACTAAAAATCGAAAAATGACATAAATACCTCTTCTCTTTCAACGGCAAAATGACTGTTTTCCCTAGATATTTAGGGGATTTCAGCCTTGCAATTGAAAGTAATTATTTCAGTATTCATGTCGTATAATTTGTGATAACTTTCATAAATATAGGCATAATGACTTTATAATTTCGGTATCAACCGTATCTTTTACGAAATTTTTATAATTTAACTAGAGATATATAAAGTTTTTGTAATTTCTTTTTATTTATTTTTAAATAAAATTAACTTGTGGTAGGAAATGCTAAGATTTATACAGCTAATACTCAAAAATTAATAGTTTCCATAGAACTATGAACTATGGATTACTCAGAATTAAACTAATGACCAAATAAGTCAATGTAGCGGTTTGATTGACACCCCGCCCAAAAACAAGCAAAGATATAGTAAAAGTAAAAATTTGTAAAGACGGCGGTGCGGAATGTCTTTAGAGCTGATTTCACTAGAAAATATCCAGGAATTGGCCCATAATTACGGGTATTGGGCAATTTTTTTGGGAATTTTGCTAGAAAATTTAGGCATTCCCCTTCCTGGTGAAACCGTGACCCTTGTGGGCGGGTTTTTAGCTGGCAGCGATGAACTAAATTACTGGCTGGTTCTCGGTGACGCAATTATGGGTGCGGTAATTGGCGGCACTTGTGGCTATTGGATTGGTAGAGTTAGCGGTTGGCCTTTTCTGGTAAAAGTTGGTAGCATATTTCGGATTTCTGAAGTGCGGTTGCTGACTATTAAAGATCAATTTAGTCAAAATTCTGCTAAAGCTGTATTTTTCGGACGTTTTTTAGCATTATTGCGAGTTTTTGCGGCACCACTAGCTGGTATAGCCGAAATGCCTTTTGGAAAATTCTTTTTATACAATTTTTTAGGAGCAGTTGCTTGGGCTAGTTTGATGGTGACATTAGCTTTTTTTGCTGGCAAAATTGTCTCTTTAGAACAATTGGTTGCTTGGGTAGGTCAATTTGCGATCGCAGCTTTACTAATCATCACTGCCTTAATTGTTGTACCCCTATGGCTAGAGTCTCGCCAAGTTAAAGAAGCGAGTAGTGAAGAGTAAAACTGAGGAGTTAGGAGTAAAGTAAAAAGTTATTTTTTGAATTTTTACTTTTGTATTTTGCATTTTAACTCCTAACTCTGCCGATTTTAGATTTCTCCTTCAATCCAAAATCTAAAATTGAATTGACTCCTAACTTTTTATTTGCCGCGACCAAATGCGAGTTGGTAATCCCCAAACATAGATAAAACCTTCAGCAGCTTTATGGTCAAATTGGTCATCGGCTCCGTAGGTTGCCAAATCAGGAGTATAGAGGGAATTATCGCTCGAACGCCCAACTATCGTGGAGTTACCCTTGAATAACTTCACTCGCACAGTTCCAGAGACTCGCTCTTGTGTCTTTTGAATAAAGGCATCTAGTGCAACTTTGAGTGGACTATACCACAAACCGTTGTAAACGATTTGGCTATAAGTTTCTTCAATGCCACGCTTGTAATGGGTGACATCTGCCGTTAAAGTCAAGCTTTCTAAATCTCTATGTGCCTGGATTAGCACTAACATTGCGGGTGATTCGTAGATTTCCCGCGATTTGATGCCAACCAGACGGTTTTCAATCATATCTATCCGTCCAACGGCGTGATTTCCTACAAGCTGATTGAGTTCTTCAATTAGTTCAACTGGCTGTTTGGCTATGCCGTTGATGGTTGTGGGAATACCACCGTGGAAACCAATTTCGATGTACTCTGGCTCGTTGGGAGTGTCAGCGATCGCTTTGGTCATCTCATAAATTTCTTCTGGTGGCTCAAATGATGGATCTTCGAGTAAACCAGCTTCAATGCTACGACCGAGCAAATTTTTGTCAATGCTGTAGGGAGAAGATTTTTTGACTGGTGAGGGGATACCAAACTTCTCACCATAAGCGATGGTTTCCTCACGGCTCATACCCCATTCTCTGGCTGGTGCGAGGATTTTCAGATTGGGGTTCAGCGCGGTTACAGAGACATCAAAACGAACCTGATCGTTACCTTTGCCGGTGCAACCGTGAGCGATCGCATCAGCACCATATTTTTCAGCCGTTTCTACTAATATTTTAGCGATCAGTGGGCGGGCAAGAGCAGTTCCTAGAGGATAACGATTTTCATAAAGTGCGTTGGCTTGAATCGCTCCAAAAGCGTAATCTTTAACGAAGCTGTCTTTGACATCCGCCACGAGTGATTCACTTGCACCGGATTTGAGAGCTTTTTTTCGAATTGGCTCTAATTCATCTCCCTGACCTAAATCTGCTGCTAGGGTAATCACCTCTTCCACACCCCATTCCTGTTTGAGGTAAGGGATGCAAACGGAAGTATCCACTCCACCAGAATATGCCAGGACAACCTTTTTGGCGCGACCCATTAATTTCTCCACTTAGGACAACAAAGAATGAGTCATTATTATATCTGAACTAACCCAGGTATATTTTATTCATGCAACCGAATAACAAAATTCTCGACTTCTTAGAGAAGTTGGGAATCTTAGCCTGGCGATTTTCAGAAATTAAATAAGATTGCGATCGCTTCTACATAAAACTTTTTTATATAGCTTTGTATCAGTTTTAACCAGACTAAATAAACATTAAACCTTCAGCGATCCTTACTTGCGATCGCAGTTTTCACAGCCTGGAAGATATGACTCTGATCAAGTACACCCCGAACACCAGGGTCACTGTAAGTAGCAGAGCTATCTGTAATCTAGAAGCCTAGCGATCGCGTCAGAGTTGATTCGTAAGCACCTTGGTAGTAAACAGTTACAACCCGTTGCAATTTGCATATTTACTTACTATCAATACGTTTCCGTGAATCATTTGTATCTGATTTCATAACAATTTGACAGTAACAAATATGTTTCTAATAACAACAACTAAAGTCAGAGTTTTGAAACTTTTTCATGCTGAGTGGATCAGTGAAATGTTCACTTCATAGGAAATTTATATATAAGTGACAAGCTTAAAGATTTTATGAAAATAACCTTTTGTTTGATATTTCTTAACCTGTACGCAGTGGTTGAAAGCTTATTTAAGTGAAATTACAGGACTATTGATTTTTTAACTTTGGAGTATTTTCTGATGAAATTAGCTAAAAATCTTGGTATCGCTACCGTTGCAGCTGCCATGTCCATTGCTGCTATGAGTGCTAAACCGGTACAAGCTGCCTTGGTTAATTACGGTTTCACCGTGAATGCTACATCTGGTGACAATCCCGGTCAGTATTTCGGCTCTTTTCAATACGATGACTCAACCTTAACCAATACAGGTCTAGAGACATTGGGAGTTGAGAATGGATTAGCAGTTGCATTCAACTACTTAGGAACTAACTATACAGAGGCAGATGATATTGATTTTGACAGTTTTCCTATAGCCAGCTTTAACAATGGCGAAGTTCTGGGACTAAGCTATTTTGTTGCAGATCAGTTTTTGATTGGAAGTGATCCAAATATTCCAGATGTAGGAGGAAACAAATTTTATCTGATTGACCAATCAGTAAATACAACAGAAGTGGGTACTGTAAGCTACACTAAAGTACCTGAACCTTTAGCTGTTGGTGGTACGGCTATTGCTGGTGTTATGGGATTGTGGATGCAACGTAAGAAGAGAGCAACAAAAGTTGTGGGTTAATAGCTATAAGTAAATGGCACTAAGTTAAGATATAGCCCTTGCCCTGACTGGGAACCGCCACTCCAGTGGCTTCACCAGAGGCAGAGCTTATTCCCAGTCTTAAGACTGGGAACGAGGCGACACAAGCCTTTGGGCTTTCCTTAGTGCCATTAGATAAAAGATGAATTTAAACCCTTCCCTTTAACTGAGAAATATTGTAAGCAAATCACCTTAATCCTTGCCCGTGTTTAGGGTCAATAATTAAGGTGATTTAAAACTATTTAAGATGACTTTGCTAAATGAATCTGTTCCTATCGTCTGTGAACTACTCAGACTTGCCTACGGCTGAAGTCTGAGCTTCCCAATTCGTCGGGAATAGCCTCCAGGACTTCGTAGTACTAGAAAGTCTTACATTCCCTCCAAGGGCAGGAGTCTTGGTTCCCAAGACCCAAATCTTTGTCTTGCGACATATACTTATTAGCTTGGTTTTCGCTTGTGGCATTGATGGTCAAGACATTAACCATCCTACCAGAAAATCTTGGGCATTCGTCATACATCCAGAATTTGTCTTTACAAAGTAAAAAATCAATTCCAGATGTAATCCTCATCCCCCACTCCCTATCCCCACCTTATGAATACATTGAACGTGAGGACTTCCGTGATACGTTAAAGACCACCAATAACGCCACCGTCATTACGGGTAATTACTACCACTGATGAACGTGGGCGACCGGATGGGCCATAACCTTGACTATTAGGCCAATTGCTCACTAGCGTGGGATTCGAGGTAGTCCCACCATCACCTGGGTGCTGGATGTTCACAAACATCGCTTTGCCATCGGGTGTACTAGTAATACCAGTTACCTCACAATCCGTAGGGCTGGTCAAGAAGCGTCTAACTTGTTTGGTGTTGGGGTCAGCACATGACATCGTGTTGCTACCGATGTTTGTCAAGTCACCGCGACCATCACCTGCATGGTCAGTCTGAACCCAGAGGCGGCCGAAGTCGTCGAACCACAGACCATCTGGTGAACTTAAGTCGTCACCTTTAATGTTGCCCTTGAGATTTGGTTCGGGTCTGGTTTTGTCGCCAGCTTCAAAGAAAATATCCCATTTGAAGGTAGCTGCTGTAACGTTGCGTCCATCTTCGCGCCAGCGAATAATATGACCGTAACGGTTGTCAGGGCGTGGGTTGGGAGGATTAACGGGAGGACGCGCACCGCCTGCTGCTGTTGTGCCGTCTGGCTGGTTCGAGGAAACTGGGTTTGTGCCCCGACGAGTATTGTTGGTCAGCGTGCAATAGACTTCAATCTCTTTATATCCACCAATCCGAGGACGCACAGCTACCCACTCTGGGCGATCCATCATGGTTGCGCCGACTCGATCCGCAGCTTGTCTTGTCTTAACTAGTACTTCAGCTTGGCTTCTGAAGCCATTTTCTGGTGTTAAACCACGCTGACCATAGACCAAAGGAAGCCACTCACCAGTACCATTGTCATTGAATTTGGCAACGTACAGAACACCATTATCGAGCAAATTGCGGTTAGCTGCACGATTTCCGGGATTTAAAGGTTGGGCACAAACGAACTTGTAGATATATTCGTTGCGCTCGTCGTCACCCTGATAGAAAGCAACACGGTTATTGTCGTCAACAACAACCTGAGCGCTCTCATGCTTGAACCGACCAAGGGCAGTACGCTTAACTGGTTTGCTTTGCGGATCGTAGGGATCAATCTCAACCACCCAGCCGAATAAATGGGGTTCGAGTGGGTTGGTGCTGGCATCAAAGCGTGGATCAACTTCCGGCCAGCGATAGCTAGATGCTGTTGAAATACCGTACCGATTTTGTCCTGCTAGAATATCGGACTTTTCGATGCCCGGAATTGCAACTACATCTCGTGTAGCATTAGCAAAGTAGCCGTTCCAGTTTTCTTCACAAGTTAAATAAGTGCCCCAAGGTGTGTAGCCGTTGGCACAGTTATTGAGAGTACCATAAGCAGTATAGCCATCGTTGAGTGTGCCAGTGTCAACAGAGCCAGTTGGCTGAATTGAAAACTTTTTCGACTTTAACAATATATCGCCAGCCGCAGGCCCCGATACTCGCATCTCGGTGTTGCCTGTAATGCGGCGACCATAAGACGAATTGCGATTGAAGCTCCACTCATTACCGTTTTTGGAAATTTCTACAACAGACACACCATGAGCAGCCTGAGACTTCCGCACCTTGGCAATTGTGACTACATCCAGACCATCTGAATGCAAAATTGATTCCTGGGTATATTCATGGTTCACGCACAGCAGACCAGTATTGATGGGCTGATTTAAAAAGCCTCTAAGTGATCTTGTTTGTGAACTTACTGTCCGACCAACAACATTCTCTGGTTGTAAAGGGAAGTAGTGCATCCCATCATTGTGCATACCAAACTGCTTTTCTTGAGCAGCCGCATCTTGGGAGGCATCTGCTAACCAAGTTGGGCCGCCAGGTGCGATCGGATCTCCCCAAGCAATTAGTACTTTAGCTGTATAACCTTCAGGAACACTGACAAGATCCTTTTCCAGAAATCCTGTTACTGGATTGAGTAGATTCGGTGGGATGCTTTTAAAACCTATGCCAGCAAATCCAGTTCCCTTGGGAATCGGGGCTGCGTCAACACTTTGAAGAAACCCACCTATGGAAACATCGCCCAGAACAGTTAGCACTGACGTACCTACAGCCGTCATGATGAACCGCCGCCGACTCAGACTAACGCGGTCAATCACATCACGAATTGACTCGTTACCGGATGGGTTAAGGGTCAAATTGTTTTTAGGGTGAGAGCGTCCTTTCATTCTTTGTTCTCCATTTAAGGCTTACGAGGTTACTATTCAGTTCATCTCTCAATAAGATGAGTAATTTGGTAAAGAAAAACTCTATATATCTACATCAATTACTTAGATATTTATTGAGAATTGACACATTTTTAACAGCCAATAAATAGTAGTGAATAACAAATTCAGGCTGGCTGATGCTGCTTAGGCAGAGAAAATGATCAAGTTTTTATTAATTTAAGTACCAAGGATTAACATCAGGTTATATATTGATTAATTAGAATTTATCAACTGTTATTTTTTACGAAAAAATAAGCTTTAAAACAGTAATATGGCTTCAAGTATAAAAATCTGTAACTGAGAAAAATAATCTTGAACAGACATACAAAAATGCATATTTTCAGATTTTAAATGTGGTAAATTCATATACCTATTTTCAAATGCCCAGCAGATTGACCATTTCCGTAACCAGAATTGCATCAGGAACAGTGTCAGCGCCTCATCTGTCCTATCCTGGAGATGGGTAAATAGTGTTGTGGGTGAGACTGTGTTTTTCAGCGTTGTGATACCGACTTATAATCGCCAACCGATTTTAGAAAAGTGCCTCCGCGCCTTAGAGGTGCAAGAGTTAAGCCAGCCAAGTTCGGTTACTAATTACGAGATTGTTTTGGTGGATGATGGTTCTACTGATGGCACATTGGAGTGGTTAGCAACACACAAAGAGGAGTTTCCTCATGTGCGATGGTTTCAACAAGATCATGCTGGCCCGGCTGCGGCTCGGAATTTGGGAGTAAAAGAGGCACTGGGAGACACAATTATCTTTATTGATAGCGATTTAGTAGTGCTGAAGAATTTCCTGCAAGCTCATGCTAATGCACTGGTACAGGGACAAGAGAAATTGGGGAGCGATCGCTTTTTTACTTACGGTGCAGTTATTAATACTTGTAATTTCAATAACCCAACGGCTGAACCCTACAAAGTCACAGATTTTTCAGCAGCTTTTTTTGCTACCGGAAATGTAGCAATTCCTAAACATTGGTTAGAGAAAGCGGGACTTTTCGATACCAGCTTTCAACTCTATGGCTGGGAGGATTTAGAATTGGGTGTGCGGCTAAAAAAACTAGGTTTGACACTAATTAAATGTCCAGAAGCGGTAGGATATCACTGGCATCCAGCATTTAAGTTAGAGCAAATTCCCCGATTGATTGACCAAGAAATTCAACGCGGACGGATGGGAGTTTTATTTTATCAGAAGCATCCCACATGGGAAGTGCGAATGATGATTCAAATGACTTGGCTACATCGCTTACTTTGGGGGATTTTGTCACTTAATGGCGCACTTAATGAACGGACAATGGCTCCATTGTTGCAATGGCTAATTAATTTAGGCAAACCGCAATTAGCTTTAGAAATTGCTCGAATCTTTCTCAATTGGTACAACGTGAAGGGTGTCTATGAAGCCTATGCCGAAATGCAGCAAGCATTGTGATTAAATACCTATGAGATTGGTATTTTATCCGGTCACATTACGTCAAAATCGCTCCACCCATCAACCGCTCATATCGATACTTCAACTCTTCTTTCATCAAATACCAGCGCTCTAGAGTAACATCCATCTCTATTATTTTTTCTGCTGCTTGCCGCGCTAAAAGTAAAACTTCTTCATCTTCAACCAAACTTGCTAAGGTAAAATCTGGCACTCCCGATTGACGAGTTCCCAGTACTTGCCCTGGGCCACGAAAACGCATATCCATTTCGGAGATGAAAAAACCATCCTGGGATTGTTCTAATACCTTCAACCGTTGTTGAGCATCAGGATTTCTGGAACTGCTCATCAACAGACAGTAAGATTGAGCCGCGCCACGACCGACACGCCCGCGCAGTTGGTGGAGTTGCGATAAACCAAATCGCTCTGCATTTTCAATTAGCATGACTGTAGCATTAGGTACGTCTACACCCACCTCAACAACTGTAGTAGAAACTAAAACCTGTGTTTGGTTATCACGAAATTTGGTTATCGCGTCGTCCTTATCGGCTGAACTCATGCGACCATGTAGCAGCCCTACTTGAAAATCAGGAAAAACGCTTTCTTGTAACTTTTGATGCTCATCAACAGCCGATCGCAAATCCAGTTTTTCTGATTCTTCTACCAAGGGCAAAACCACATAAACTTGTCTACCTTGAGCAATTTCTCGCCGGATTAGGTCGTAAGCATGGTTGCGTTGCTGACCCGACAATACTGTTGTCTGAATCTTTTGCCGTCCTGGTGGTAACTCATCAATTTGGCTTACGTCCAAATCCCCGTGTATCGTCAGTGCTAAGGTTCGGGGAATCGGGGTAGCGGTCATAGTTAACACATGGGGTTGTTCGCCTTTTTGCTGCAAACGTGCCCGTTGTTCTACCCCAAAGCGATGCTGTTCATCTATCACCACTAAGCCCAGTTGCTGGAAGTTTACAGAGTCTTGAATTAAGGCATGAGTTCCTACTAACAGAGGTAATTCACCAGTTCCTAACTGAGAATGTATTTGTCTTCGTTTTGCAGTTTTTGTAGAACCTGTCAGTAATTCCACTGGTAAATGCAAGAGGTTAAACCAACTAACTAACTTGCGATAATGTTGTTCTGCCAAAACTTCTGTGGGAGCCATCAACGCTGCTTGGTAGCCAGATTGAATTGCTGCAAGGATAGCTAACACGGCGACGACTGTTTTACCAGAACCAACATCACCTTGCACCAAACGATTCATGGGTACAGGTTTTTGTAAGTCGTTGAGGATGTCGTTGAGAACTCGTTGCTGTGCGCCAGTGAGTTTGAAAGGCAATATTTCGTGAAACTTCTCTACAAGTTGACCGCGTGGAACCAGAATGGCACTAGTTTGAATCGCTCTTGCTTGCTGCTGACGTTGCAGTAACCCAAGTTGTAGGTAGAAAAATTCATCAAAAACTAGGCGACGACGGGCAACTTGTAGGGCAGCGCTATCGCTGGGAAAATGGATATTAGCGATCGCATCTTTCAATTCCATCAAACCATATTTCTGTCGCAAACCACTTGGTAAAGGATCTTTCAGGTTAGCCGCAGCAGGTAAAGCAGCAATTACCGCCTGTCGGACTGTATTCGCTACCACGCCTTCAGTCAATCCATAAATTGGCACTACTCGCCCAATATTCAGCGACTCAATCGAATCTCCTGGATTTCCCAAAACCTCTAGTTCTGGATTATCTAATGTCAAGCCGTATTTACTTTCTTTCACCAACCCGCAGGCCGCTAGAATACTACCTACTGCATAACGGCGTTTTAAACTTTCTTGCCAAGCACGACTACTAAAGCGCGTACCTGCGTAAAAACGACCAATTTTGATTTGACCGCTATTATCTTTTACGACCAGTTCTAAAATTGATAATTTCTGATTTTTAGGGCTAGTAAAGCAGTTGCAACGCTTCACTGTAGCCACTATTGTCACCGTCTCACCCGCCTGTAACTCGCGGATATTCACCTGACGCGCATAATCAATGTGGTCACGAGGATAATAGAAAAGCAAGTCGCGGACAGTGTGTAAACCAAGCCGTGCCAAATTATCAGCTTTTTTGAAACCTATTTCTGGTAAATCACTGAGTTTTTGGTCAATTTTCGGTGCAAGTCTCCGATTCACCTCAGTGATAATTTTAGATTTTGGGTCGCGCCTTTGGTGCGCTGGAAGTGCAACTTGGATTTTGGATTGATAAATTCTCCCCTGCTCCCCTGCTCCCCTGCTCCTCTGCTCCCCTTGCTCCCCCTGTTCATCTTGCTGTAGTTGAGAAAGATACCTACGAGTTTCTGCTACTAAATGTTGTCTTTCTTCCAGCGCTAGATGCGGATAACTAGCAAATTGCACTGCTAGTCCTTGCCAACGGCGGCGTTCAGTTTGGGGCAAGCCTGTTGGGAATTTGCCCAAAGTCAGGCTTAAAAATTCACTGAAGCGATATTCTCTGCCCATCAAGTCTGTAAAGCCCCGTTCGGCTTCTATTGCCAAGGCTTTGTGCAATCGTATCCAATCTGGTTTTTCATTAGTCATTGGTCATTGGTCATTGGTCATTAGTCATTAGTCATTAGTCATTGGTCATTGGTCATTGGTCATTGGTCATTTGACTCTGGACAAAGGACAAAGGACAAATGACTAATCCTCAAACCAACTAGCACGCCATGCAGCTTCAGCTTCTGCGATCGCTCTTTCACGATGTTTCTTTTGATACTCTCGTCCTAGCTTGTTTAGCTGGACTAAAATACTGCGGATTTGCCTGCGCTCAGATGAGAGTGTCACATCAGCAAATTCAATTTCTCCTAGCCGCAAGTTAATAGCCATGATTTGCGTCAGCCCAGAATCTTCTGACTGCTGCTCATTTTCAATTTCAATTACTAAGTTTAATAAGTTGGGTGGCCCTGGCATGACCTCAGCCGATGCTTCTGATGCAGCCGCAGCCGCAGCCGCTAAAATCGGTTCTGGTAATTTTTTAGGTAATACTCCAGATTTTTGTATTAAAACATTAGCATCATGCGATAGTTTTTTCAGTATATCTTGCGTTACTTCTTCTAAGTTCTGTTGCCATTTTACTAGTTCTATAGGATTAGAGGTGTCGGCGGTGAGAGACTGAGAATTCGAGGTGTCCAGAAGTTCAGAAGATGTTACTTCCTGATTCTCCTCATCTTCATCTTCTTCATCTCCTTTATCTAACCCAGCTTCCTCACTCTTAATAGAAGTGAGCAACTGCTCCGCAGCCACTTGCCCCAACTTGCGGATGGCTTGTTGCAATTGCTGGCGCTGATTCAATGACAAATGCAGAAAGTTTTCGGGATACCCCTTTGTACAAAGGTGATAACTCGCCAGAATCAACTGTTTTCGTACAGCTAGCCCCAAGGTGTTTAGATAACTAGCATAAGCGGTTTGTAGTTCTACTGCGATCGCCCGAATCGCTTCTTTTAATGCTGCAATATCCCGTTCAATTCGCTCGATTGCTCTTGCCATATCTTTTCGTTCTTGTCCATGTGAACTATTACATAGTACAAATGTACGAATTTATTTTATAATAACTTCCCAAAGAAGTTTAGATTTTAAATTAAGTGCGATATTTCGCGTCTCTATTAAAAAAACACAGGTCAGGCTATTTGCTTGACCTGTTTGGTAAAGAGTCATTTGTCCTTTGTCATTTGTGAATGACCAATGACCAATGACCAATAATATTACTTACCGCCCATTTGTGCAGCGACTTCATCAGCAAAGCTAATTTCTTGCTTCTCAATGCCTTCGCCCAATATATAGCGGACAAAGCGAGTCACTTGAATATCTTCGCCTAATTGCGCCTTCGATTGCTTAAAGAGGTCTTCCACGGAAATACTCTGATCGCGGATGTAAGGCTGATCGATCAAAGTCAATTCTTTCAGGCGTTTTTCAATCCGTCCCTGAACAATCTTTTCTTTGATATTCTCTGGCTTATTTGCCAAATCATCCTTGCCCATTTCAATATTTTTTTCTTTTTGGGCGACTTCGGCGGGGATTTGGTCTACGCTCACATACTCGACATTTGGACAAGCCGCAACTTGCATTGCAGTGTTTCGTGCCAAGTTTTGAAACTCTGAATTAGCAGCTACTGACTCAGTTTGGGAACCCAGTTCTACTAATACACCAACTCGACCGCCAGTGTGAATGTAGCTGTCTACTACGCCTTGTGTGCCTTCTGCTATTGCAAAATTAACAAAGCGGCGCACTTGAATGTTTTCACCGAGCGTAGCAATCGTTTGCTTGATGAATTCTTCTACAGTTCCGCTTGTACTATCAGCATACTGTTGAGCCAATAAAGACTCAACACTATCAGCAGTCGCTGCTTGCTTTGCCAGATTCTTAACTAAAGCTTTAAAAGCCTCGTTACGAGCAACAAAGTCGGTTTGGCAGTTGACTTCAATGAGTACACCCACTCGACCACCTGGCTGAATGTAAGTGTCTACTAGACCTTCTGCCGCAATGCGATCGCTTTTTGCCCCCGCTTTAGAGATGCCCTTTTTCCGTAGCCAGTCTGCGGCTTCTTCTACATTGCCTTCAGTCTCAATCAGCGCCTTTTTGCAGTCCATCATGCCGGCACCAGTTTTTTGGCGTAGCTCTTGGACGAGTTTTGCAGATATTTCCGCCATTTTGCCTCAATTCCTAACTTGACCTCGAGTTGTAATCACTCACCTAATTTAGTGCTGAGTGCTGAGTTTTGAGTGTTCAGTCATCAATTTTATTCTTCATTGACAAATCACAACTTAATAACTTCAAAAATCAAGACTCAGCACTATCAAATTTGCTGAGTCTTTCTATCTTACTCAGCACGGGCTAAACCTTAGCTTTCCGCTAACAGCACTATTCTTCTGGTTCCTCTTCGGGAATTACGGCATCAGTATATTCGGTTTCTTCGTAGTCATCGTCATACTCACTACCGTCGTAATCTTCGTAATCATCTTCAGCATCTAGCTGACCGTGACGACCTTCATAAATGGCATCTGCCAATTTTCCGACTATCAGCTTAATTGATCTGATAGCATCGTCGTTTGCTGGGATGGGGATATCTACTACATCTGGATCGCAGTTTGTATCCAACATGGAGACAATGGGAATATTCAGCTTTTGGCATTCTTGAACTGCGTTATATTCCCGTCGTTGGTCTACGATTACCACGATATCGGGCACTTTCCGCATTGTTTTAATGCCGCCTAAATATTTCTGAAGCTTCGTCATTTCCCGACGTAGCATTGAAGCTTCTTTTTTCGGTAATAAATCTAGTGCGCCAGTTTCTTCACGGCGTTCTAAATCTTTTAAACGGTCAACCCGTGTTTTGATTGTTGCCCAGTTGGTCAACATTCCGCCCAACCAGCGTTGGTTAATGTAGTGGGAACCACAACGACTAGCTTCTTGGGCGATAATTCCAGCTGCTTGGCGCTTGGTGCCGACAAAAAGAAATTTCTTCCCTTGTTCAGCGTGCGATCGCATGTAATTGTAAGCATTATCCATCAACTGGGCAGTTTGCACCAAGTCGATAATATGCACACCATTGCGGGAAGTATAAATGTAAGGAGACATTTTTGGGTTCCAACGCCGGGTCTGATGCCCAAAGTGAACCCCTGACTCCATCATTTGAGCCAATGAAACTACTGGCATATATTTTCTAACTCCTATTCGGGTTAAACCTCCATCCAAGTGCATTTCCCAATCTGGGAAACACCCGAATTCTCAGATGTGCGAGATTAGTTAACCATACTAGGTTAGCACATTCGCTAGAGTGTTTGGTAAGGGCGATAAAAAGCGCTGCCCACTCAACAATAGGAAGCGCTATGCTTTTATTTAACTCAGAAATTACCAATTAGTTAAACTAGCCCAAAAAACCTATCTACTAGCGTTCTTCCTCATCCTTGGGCTTGGGTTTTTGTCGTCTTTGTTCTACCTGCTCGTCGATAGTTTCTCTCATTTTGCGATCGGCAGCGTCCATCGCAGAATACTTAAAACGGTTGATTATGCCACTGAAGAAGTTGCTAAAGAATCTTTCAATTTCCTGCATAATTTAATACCTCGGTATTTAAAGGTAAATTCTTGACTTTACATTGGTCTTGGAATTTCTATTGGAAGTTGTAAATAAAACGCTAACCTCTGAAAATCACTGTATAAAACAGTTTCCTCAATCAAATTAGTACTGTTGAGATTTCTGAGATTGAAACGTGGTATACCCCATATATTGTATTCTGTCTAAGGTAATAAATATAGCAAAGACATAAGTAACAAATTGTTTACTTGGGATTGGGCTGAGATAGAAGCAAAACTTGGTAGATGATCTCGAACGGCTTAATTTTCTGTTGTAAATTAATGGGTGAAAAATTCAGATATAGCAAATTACCAAACCCAGACAGGGTAAAGTTTTTCAAACCGTATTGCAGTAAATTACACGTATCTTAGTTTCATAACCACTTGAAAATAGATCGCTAAATATTCACGTCTTTATGATTAGATTTCCTGATGTCTAGTGATTTATGTCTCAAAGACGATGAGGTTTGAGGGTACTACCATGAAACTATTATTACCCAGTAAAATGGATGCAATATCTACGACGGATATAGCTACAGCAACTTCTGGACTTACAGCCTGTATGTTACTGAATAGTATCAGGGTCTACATTAAGCGATCACAACCTTGCCTTTAACTGTTCTACCTGCAATTCTGCCTGTTCTGCTCGTTGGCGTTCCTGTTCTGATCGTTGACGTTCCTGTTCTACCAGTTCTTCTGCTTGCTGTCTTGCTAAAACTTCCTGTCGTAAAGCTTCTGCCAGTTCATTTGGGATGAGTAATTTTTCCCCATTATTTTCTCGATAAAACCCAATTAACCTTCCCTCAACCACCAAACGCAGTTGTAACGGTTCACTACGTCCATCCTCTATCGGTTCGTAGATTTCTCCCCGCAAGCGATAGCCACGTAGCTGTTGTTCCACCCACTCACCTTTAGGGTCAAATAGCCAGTATTCCTTGACATCTAACTGCTCATAGAGGGTCTTTTTAAAGATTTCGTCTTGTCCCTTAGTCCCAAAGGATGTCATTTCAAAAATAACTGTGGGTACTTGACCCTCTTCCCAGATTTTATAGTTGTCCCGACCACCGGGTGCAACATCAAAAATCACCATCACATCTGGGGCTACCCGCAACTTAGGAAAGCCTTGTGCATAGTAAAGAAATTGATTTCCCAATACTGTTGCCTGACTATTTGCCAAATACTGTTGCAGGACTTCTAAGGTAGTTAGCAAGGCATAAAGGTGGTCGTAAGTTTCTGCCACTGGTTGACCATCAGCACTGGGGTAGAATATTTCTGATTCGACACTAACAGGTAGAGTAGCCGTCATAGTTGTAAAATCAGTGCTACGAGATTATTGTAGAACAACTTTACTTCTCCCTAACTTGGTATGTGCAAGCTTTTCAAAATATAACTAGATAACTCGCAAAATCCATCACCTTCAGCAGCATTGGTAATATAAGCGGGGTGATATTTCAACTGATTCACATATTCCAAAACGTTTGCCACGCCTACAGAAACAGGAAAATAACGCCGATCAAATAAACTTTCATCATTGGGACTATCGCCAACAGTGACAATTTGTTCTGGTGAATACTGGGGCAAATATTCGCGCAATACCTGCAACAATCCCACAGCTTTATCTTGCCCTTGGGGTTTAATGTGACACTGCACGTTGCTATAGGTAAATCCCCAACCCATTTGTTGACAAAGACTGTCTAGGGTTTGTAGTTCATCTTGACTCAAACCAGCTACATCAAAAGTCCAGTCAGTGACGCGAAAGCGATTATCAGCAGATTCTTGGATTTGAGGAAATTTAGTTTGTAAATTTTCAAACGTCGTAGCCAAGTGCTGGCGATGTTTGGCTAAATCGGAAATAGGTGTTAATACTACTGGTTTGTGATTCCCCGGTGGAAAGTACAAACCACCATTTTCTGCGATCGCACCTGCCACCGGCATCAGGCTACTCAATCCACTCACCCACCCAGCAGAACGCCCTGTAACAATCAGCACCTTAATGTCAACTGCTGCTAAATCCTCTAAAGCTTGTAGCAGTGGGGTAGTAAATTTTCCTCGTCTAGTTAGCGTGCCATCCATGTCTGTGGCTATCAGACGAATATTGCTAAAGCTTGTAGATGAAACGTCAGACAGAACAGGGACGCTCTGGTGTCTGGACATACGCGGTTTTGTAAAAACTGTTAAAAATATTAATGATACAGCAAGATGGCATTGAAGATTTGGGCATCCTAAACATCAGGAGTCAAGTTTTTCAGTTTCCAACCATGCCCACTTCGATGTATCTTGCCCAATCATCAGGATCAAAGCCTAAAAAGGCATCCCAGGAAGTGCCAGCAAGTAATCCTCAAATACCAACGTTATTGTTGGTAACTTCTGGAGGACTGGCTTTAGTGGTGATTGCTTTGATTGTATATAGTAAACTCCAGATGGATAAGCTGGAGAAAAAAATTAAGTTTGAACAATTCCGGGCGCGAGAATTAGAGAAAAAGTTTAAGCTGGCGCTGGAAACGATTCGCAAAATGGAAACTAATCCCGATTTGGTCAACTCACGGGATTTTAACCTAGATTATCTGCGAATGCGGATGTCAGAGGAGGTGTTTCATTTTGCAATCCTTAATCAAGTGAAGATTCAGATCAAAGAAAAAGTTACTCAAGCCCTGCGGCCAAATCAAGCGCAACAAGGATCTGTCGGAATTGCTAATAGCGCTGGACGGCAAGTAGATGAAATTTTTGATGTAGAGTATGAAACTGGTAGTCCAGGAAATTCTGCTAAACGAGTGCTGTTCCGCATTCAAGTCCGGTTAATGAAGTTACCAACGCAAGCAACTTCTGCAACTATTAGTCAAATTATTGACTGTATAGAAACTTACCTAAGCCCCATAGAAGATGAAGATAGTTGGCAACCAACAATTCAAGGTCGGATTGCTACTATGCATTGGGATCAAAAGGCTAAACCCACGCCTCTGCTGGTTCTGGAGCAATCGAATGAAGGTGTGAATGTAACCTTCCGTACTAGTCGCCAACCAAATGCCCCAACTCCGCCAAACCAACCTGGAATGAAAAAATCAGGCTCGGCTAGACAATAAATTATGGCTGTCATTGGTCATTAGTTATTGGTCATTTAGAAAGGACAAATGACTAAATGGGTGCATTTGAGGAATTACGGGTTAAAAGACCATCTTCCATTTCTACGATGCGATCGGCTATGTCTAAAATGCGGTTGTCGTGTGTCACTAATAAGATGGTGGTTCCCTGATTTTTGGCTAGACTCTGCATTATTTCCACAACATCGCGTCCTGATTGTTTGTCTAATGCTGCTGTTGGTTCGTCTGCTAGCACCAGTGGGGGACGATTTACTAAGGCGCGAGCGATCGCAATTCTTTGTTTCTGTCCACCAGAAAGATTATCTGGGTAGTAATCAACTCGTTCTTCTAAACCAACAGACCCCAGCATGGCTTTTGATTTAGCCATTGCTTCTGTTTGAGAAATATTATCATTCAACTCTACCGCCATCTGCACATTTTGCTTTGCAGTCAAGAACCCTAGTAAATTGTGAGCTTGAAAAATATAACCAATGTTGCGTCGCATTTGTACCAGTTTGTTTTGACTGACACCAACGAGTTCTTCACCTAGAAATTTTAAACTTCCCTCTTGTACAGACCGCAAGCCACCAATTAAGCTCAGTAATGTAGTTTTACCGGAACCTGATGGCCCAGTCATAATTACAATTTCACCAGGATAAATTTCTAGGTTGATGTCAAATAATATCTGTTTTCTCAATGCGCCTTTGCCATAGTAATGATTGAGATTCTTAATGGCAATTACAGGTTCTTTTTCCATCATGTTTCTATTAGCTGTAAGTTGGGTTTTCAAAAATTAAGTTTTCTTAATTCTCAACTATAAGGTCTATTTATTAACTATTAATCTTAATTAAGATTAAATTAATTAAAAGATATCTGCTGGATCTGCGGAACGTAATTTTCGGACTGCGATCGCACCGGAAATAATGCACATCAGCATAGTCAAAATTAATACCATTACGGCACGGTCAAAACTCATAAAAACTGGTAAAAGTGTTGCATCCCTAGCACTCTGATACATAAATAAAGAAAAAACTATTCCAGGGAAGTATCCTAAAACGGCTAATAGTAAAGCCTCTTGAAGAATTACGGTTAATAAATAGTTTTGTGTATAGCCTATTGCTTTGAGAGTAGCGTATTCAGCTAAGTGATCTGCTACTTCTGTATAAAGGATCTGATAAACAATCACAGTTCCTACAATGAAACCCATGACAGTTCCTAATGTGAAAATAAATCCAATAGCTGTACTGTTTGCCCAATAATTCCGCTCAAAATCAATAAATTCCTGCTTGGTTAAAACATTTACCTCTTTAGGTAGATATTGTCGTAGTTCTTGAGCAACAACTTGAGCATCTGCTCCCGGTTTTAATCTAATCAGCCCAATATCAATTAATCCTTTTTGACGATTACTAAATATTCGTAGAAAATTAATATCACTCGTAATTAAATTACCATCTGCACCGAATGATGCACCTAATGTAAATAGTCCCTCTACTTTAATGCGCCGCCTTCGTACTTCTGCTGTTACAGTCTTTCCTTGGCTAAAGTTAGCAGCAATAGGCCCATACTCTATCCGAGAAGAACGGTCAAATAAAACTACATCTGGGAGTTTAAGTTTCTCTAAGTTCTCCTGAACCCCAGGTAAGTTAACTATATTAGTTTCTGGGTTCATTCCAAAAATTAAAATACTACGAGGACGACCTGTTACAGGATTTTTCCAGATTGTAAAGTCCAAATATATAGGATGTACTGATTGTACTGCGGGTAACTCTAAAGCTTTATATAAACGTCTTTGAGAAAAGCTCCTCATCGCCAAAACAGCGCTAGATTGACTATTAATTAAGACAATATCGCCTTGCAAGCTGTTATGAAATCGAACGTTACTATAATATAAGGCATCTCGGAAGCCGAGTTGCATAAACATTAAAATATCAGCAAAAGAAATTCCTGCTAAAGCCACAGCTAGGCGAGTTTTTTCCCTTGTCAGTTGTAGCCACGACAGAGGTATTTTTTGATTCATTTTATAGGTATCCAAGCACAGCTATTATTTACAGCAGAATTTAGAATTTAGTAGTCAGAAACCAGATGTAGCAAGTTTTAATACCTGGCTTTGAAGTTTAGGCTATTTACCTCACTTAATTACAAACTGCTGTAATTTATTAGGCATTGTTTATAGAATGTTTAAAGTTGATAAAACACCCTAGCTAAGAACATCTCCAATTCAAAGTATCAAATCAGAAATTGGGATTACTGCTCATCCATAACTTAACTAGTTATTAATTTCAACAACCACTTTAGCGTAAGTTAAACCAGAAACTTTTTGGCTATCTTCTGGAGGCAAAGCAATTTTAACTTCTACAACTCTGGCATCCACATCTGCTGCTGGATCTGTATTTAGCACGTCCTTTTTACCAATTTTTCTGCCAATTTCAGTGACAGTTCCCTTCAATTCGCCGCTAAATGCTCCATTATCGCTACTTATAGTGGCGTTTTGGCCAATTTGCACTTTACCAATGCTGTCTTCGGCTACTTCAGCAATCACATACATTTGGCTAGTTTGGCCAATTTCAGCAATACCATTTGCACCTATGGCTTCACCTGATTTGGTATAAACTTTTAAAATCTCTCCAGCAATTGGTGCTTGAACGTAGCTTAACCTTAGTTGTGCTTCGGCTTTTCTGACATTTGCGATCGCATTACTAACTTGAGCTTGCGCTACTTGCACATCGGTAGGACTAACATCTAAAATTCTGCTTAGTTTGGCCTTTTCTTCCTCAATTTGTCTTTGCAAAGTTGCTAAAGTTTTGTCACGATTAACTTTCGCTTCGATTAGCTGCTGTTGCAATGTTGCTAAATTTTGTATTTGGTTAGCTCTAGCCTCGGCAAGTTGCTGTCGTATGGTTGCTAACGTCTGCTTTAGGGTAGCTTGGCTTTCGGCCACCTGTTGATTAGAAGTTACTGCACTCAAGCGTCTGCGATCGCGCTCTTGCTGAGAAATCGCACCTTCTCGGTATAAAAAATCATAGCGTCCGGCATCGACTTGGGCATTGCGCTGTTCGGCTCGGATACGTGTAAGCGTTGCTCTGAGAGCTTCTCTTTGCCCACTGAGTTCAGCTTCTAAACGATTCACAGTTGCTTGCTGAACAAGTTTATCCCCACTTAATTGAGCCGCAATCCGGGCGATCGTTGCTTGTTGAGCATCCCTTTCCCCAACAAACTGCGCTTGTAGGCGAGCAACAACTGCTCTTTGAGCTTGAATATCTCTTGGAGATCCAGCCCTAACTTGCGCTAAATTCGCACGGGCTTCTTGCACTTTGGCTTTCGCCTCTTCTAGTCCGGCTATTTGGGTATCGCGGTTGTCCAAAATTGCCAAAATTTGGCCTTGCTTTACCTGTTCGCCCTCTCTCACCAGAAGTTGCTGAATTCTTGACGATGGCGATAATCCTGATGATGGGGCGGACAATTTAACAACCTCGCCTCGCGGTTCCAAACGCCCTACAGCACTAATGCTATTGGTAGATGGCATTACGGGTACGGATGTAGTGAGTTTTCTCAGCTGCTCGATTTTAGCTGTACCTAGTATCCCAGCCGCGATTACTATTGGCACAGCTACAGCGATACCCCACCAAATCTTAGGTTGTTCTTGATTAAGTGCCTGCTCACTTGGCTTTGGCTTTTCAGTCACCCTTGACATAGTATGTTGCCCGTTTACCTGAATTGTGCTGATGGAAGTAAAAATAAAAGGGTTTTTAATCAACAGCCAGCTGCTTAGGACAAACAACAGTGCTTTAAAGCTGGGTATGGCTTAAAATCCATTGCGTGATGAACGCTCAACACTATGGTTTTGCAAAATGGTGTTTTCTAATAGCGATGTCTGACGACAAGACGCTGACGCTCCTTCTCTGCGAGACGCTACGCGAACGTCGCTACCGCTTCGCTAATGCGTCTACGCTTGAGCAATACTTGTCGGGCTTTGGGGGAAAGGGACTTTATATATCGAGCCTTCCACTCCTTTTCCCTTTAACGAAGCAGTATTGCTAGGGGTAGCCGCTATGCGTCTATGTATGCAATACATTGACCTCACTTCCATTCTTCTTGCCTTTTAGGAGAGAAGAATGGAAGCTTGCTTACTTGGGGTTAGGTCTGTATTGAAACGAGAAGCGCTATAGTAGCTGGCTATTCAATAACTCTGAGTATTATTGAGACATGAGTGTAATGGAAATTAGCAGAATCAAATCTAAATATAGAGACGCGATATATCATGTCTCTACACAAAATCCCAAAATGGTATGATGCGATACTGTACTGCTACATCAACTACGGCTACAGTTGTCACAAAATTGACAAAAGTAGACTGTTGCCTTGTTTGGATACAATCTTGCTACAAAAGTTAGTCTTCCTTAAGTGAATGAATGATTAACTAACTAAAAAATATCTATCAACTTGAGCATTCCTAACATCAGAGTTTCCTTAACTTTCTGGTCAATGAGTTAGCTGTCTCTAGTTGCTTGCACCTGCCAAGACAACCAACCATTTTGTGATATTTGCTTCAAAGACCTGACTACTCTCCCTGTTGGCGTTTTGGGACTCCATTAAACTCTCGTTGAATGAATTCTACATTTATCTGTTACGCGAAAACGTAACAGAGCCTACAGATGGGGAGATGGGGGAATGATTAAGTTGGAAGGTCGAATAAAACTGTGGTCATATAATTTTCTGCCCAAACTGGACCAAAAGCTTTTTCTAGTACGCGGCGAGTTTTATCGTTTTGCTGCTGTTTGGTGCAGTAGTTGTGTTGTCCGGCAAGGTTTTGTGTGACTTGTTCGACTGAAACAGGATGTGAGGCGATCGCTTGCATACAATGAATGTCTAAAAATTCTCGCACACGCGACAGAAACATTGCTTCTTCTTCTGGGGAACTGGGGCGCACAAAGATGCAAAAATCCGAAAAAATATTTCCCCATTCTGGTAATTCACGGGGTTGGGAAAAGTTAAGCACTGGTAGCTGTGCCAGTGCAGTAGTATAAGATTCTGGTAAGGTGCGCTCTAATTGGATAGGGGAAAGGTCTGCGATCGCTGCACTAATTTGACCTCTACCCCCAACTAAATCGCAACCAAACATCGGCAGGTTGTATTCTGGACGGGGAAACATAACGCAGTGCAAAATATCCAGCATATTTCCGATTTTTGCCAGTTCCAAGTGCATCTTCCGAAACTGGGGCGTTTGATAGCACCGATTTTCAATCGTCAGTTTTTCGCCTTCTAGTCTACCTTCCACATACCCCAACTCATCAGGCAAATGGTAGGGCGATAGATCCAGGTGCTGATGCCAAGCTGCCTCAATACAATCAGCTAGCTGACGAATTAGGGGATGTTGTTGCTCACGCAGCGAGGGCATAGAAGTAAATGACATAAGCTAGTTGGGAATGCGAATCTAATGCCCAGTCTACAACCTGTCGTGCCACACCTGTGTGGTCTGCAATATAAGCAAACAGTTCCACACAGCCAACGTAAAGTTATACGACAGATGCTTTTCACAAAGATTATTTATTTTGTAGTCTAGGTTACAGAAATAATTTTAGATTAGCCCACTTTTGAAGGCTAATAGAAAGCTATGAAACTAGATTCTCGTAGACCAGATTTTGCTGTGCAACCAAGAAGGCAGAATCTGGAGGATTTAAATTGGGTAAAACTTTTGCAACTTCCTAACCCCTTTAGTTTTGACGAAGCACTTTTATTATGTCCGGTTTCAGCAGATGAGTGGCTAGCCTGGATTCCAGATCATGGGGAGGCGATACTCAATATTAGACATTTTTACTACTAAGTATTTTATTTAGGTTTACTCTTTGATGTTTGAAAATATACCTAGAATGTGTTAGCGACAGCGTAACGCACCATTTATAAACATAAGTTTCGATAAACTTCTTCCTGCCTTGAACTTCCGTTCAAATCTGTCCCTTTTCGACTCGGAGAGAGACGGTTCTGCGTAGTAAAATCAGGGAGAGGTTTCAATATTTAAGGTAATTAGGCGGTTAGAAAATGAGCCGTCGGACTCACATTTTATAATAGTTTCGTGCGTTCCGACGTTCCGTCTAACACACCCTAAAATACCTAATTTTTTTCATAAATCAAATCGGATTCCTATAGGATTATCTCAGTGATAACTATGAGAAAAATATTTCCTAATTAAGTTGAATGATACAGCTTGGTACAGATAATTGCCGAAAAATTCCAAATTATCTGGTGAATTGATTCACAACAGATGTACTCTGAATACGCCATTTACCTCGTTCTCGAATCAAATCATACCGAACTCTCAATTTATCATTAGAAGAGTTTTTAAACTGACCATTTTCATATAACTGCGTCACTTCATTGACCGTAGCTTCTACTGCGGCACGATCTGCAAATAAACCAATTTTCTCAGCCGATTCTATCTTCAAACTATGGTCGAACTTGCGGTAGCGATTGTCTAACCTATTCTGTTGAGCAATCAACCGCCATTGAGATAAAGCTGAACCAGTTAAAATTTGCTCTAAATTATTAATTTCATGATTTGGCCCTAAAGCTGCGGCTTTGGTAGATAACCAAGTGTAAATAACTTTTTCTGCCTCTGCACTTGTTAAAAGTCCTTCTTCTGATTCTGGCTGTCTATTTGGATCGGGAATAGTTACCGGTGGTTGGTTTATTTGTACAAACAACTGTAGATCAGGCGGAGAAGGTTGAGAAAAAAACAGATTTTTTAACCATCCAAAAGTTGTTGTGGCTAATACCCAAAAAACTAATATGCTCACCAAAGAAATAAACACTCTCCATACCAGCCGTGTTTTCCCTTCTATGGTGTTCGCAAAAGTTCGCCTCCGTCGGGGACGACGAGAATGAGGACGATTATCTGGTACACGCTCTCGGATAGCAGATGGAGTGGGTTTTCTCCGCCTACGCTTTTGGTTATGAACTGGTGTAGCACTTTTAGCAGAACCGTTCAAATGCTGATTAGTGCCTCTGCTCATCCGTTCAGCAGCAGGAACGTCTGATTTTACACTTCCCGATGAACTCCACATAGGTGGTGAGAAGTTTGGATATTCGGGTGTTTCTTTTGTTGGTGTTTCTGGTAAATCGGGGTTAGGTATTTTGCTGTGATTAAATTGTGCTGAAGTCTTAGTTGAATTGTTATGGAAATTAGGATTCTTTGCCTTGGCTTGGGGAAAATACTGGGGGTTAATTACAGCCCATTCATTAGTTGTTTCGGCATCAGTTGGCAGTGCTTCTAAATAAGCTTGTACCTGTTGGTTAGCAAAATAATCTTTTAAAAAAGCTTGCTGGTTTGCTAAATCTCGAAAATGGGGAAAGACTTCGTGTTGTAGCCACTGCTCTGCATATAGACACAGCCCCGGTAACAAATCTGGAGAGTCTTGAGATTTTTCTCGAATAAAAGCTAAAGCTTCGTACTCCTGACTAAGCTCTAAAACACGAGTTGCTTCTTCAGTTTGCCCCAAAAGTAAGGCACATAGCGACTGTTCTAAATGTACATCTTGGCGCTTGCCCAGACGCACGAGCATTTGTCTTGCTTGACGAATTAAAGCAGGTTGCCGTTGAGCAAATCCTCGCGCTATCAAGGCATAAACAGCTAAGTAAGTGGCAACAGCAGAATTGCGTTTGCTTTGGGCTTCAAATAACTTGTGCTGTTCTGCGACTGTTAAGTGGTTGCGTAACTGCTGAATAAATCGTAGAAAGTCATCTATGTTTAAACCAGAGTCATCATTATTCGTGCCATCAATGCCGCCACGATCTTCTAAGAGATTTTGCAATAATTCTAAGCCTTGGCTTCGTTCGGCAGTCTTTTCTTGGGGTAATGCGAGCAACTCCAAAATTCGATATGGCCGCAATTTGTAAAGATCAGCCTGAATTTCTGCCTGAATGCTGGAGAACAAACCTTCCCGTACTAGCAGTTCTTGACCAGTTTCTAGGGATATGGCGGCATTTTCGTAGTGACCTTGCTGCCATTGTTCCCGACCTAATTCTAGGCAGGCAAGAGCAACAGTGAGAACGACATCTGGGTGTTCAGCACTTTCATAAATTTCTTCGTCTGCTAAATTATTGCTCTTTCTTGCACTTGTAGCACTATTTTTATTTACCAGGTACGGACGACCTAGTTTCAGTACAAGTTCGTATTCCCCCAACTCTTGCAAAATTAATAAAGCGCCAACTAATTCGTCTTGGGTAATTTCGATACCAAGACTCTGGGTATCACTACCCCTTTTGGTGCTTTCTGTACGATTTTCCTGTGCTACTGCGGCAGCAGCAAGGTTATCAGGGTCATAGGCGTGGGCAAGATAAAGCTGATCGTAGGTACTGCGTTGTTTTGGATCTGATAAAACCACGTAAGCTTCTTCTATGAGTTGTTTACGAGAAGAAATTGCTGCCTGAGAATACTCACGTCGCGGCAATTGTACAATGCGATCGCTGTATGCCTGTCGCAATTGTTCTTCACTTGCCGCTAACGGTAGTCCTAAAATTCGGTAGTAATCTAGCGGAATTCGCACAGCCTACTTCCCCTGCACCGTGATCAACATAATTCACCTAGAGCTTTCCAGGCCTGTAAAACCGTGCCATAAAAATGCCGTATAGAATTTACTCTACAAGTGTATATTGCAACAACTCGTTTTGTAACTTCCCGAAATTTTGAGTCACATTCTAGTACTAATTTTTTGCTTTCGCCTAGAAAGCCTCAATTGTTTGTCTTAATTCTTAGTATTTTTGTTTAACACGACTATTATCAGCCTTCGATACCACAAACCACAACTACCGCTTTTAATCACGGCATAAATGTTGTGGTTGCAAGAATCTATTGATAATTGATTTTTTTGGGACTTTCCCAGTATGAAGTAACAAAAATACTACTATTGGGGATTGACCCTGATAACAGGAGAACAAAAATAATATCATAATTAACCTTTAATTACAATTACCTATTTGGGTATATGGACTTTTGCTTCATTTTTTCTAAATTGTTAATGGATATGCAGAAAGCAGTCTATGTTGATTGCTAGTCTATGAAGGGGAATATTCAGGAGTGCTGAGTTCTGAGTAAGAAGTAATGAGTAAGACGTAGTACTTGTGAATCTTTTTCTAAGTACTCGCTACTCGTAACTGATTTGATGCCTAATCGGTCTAATTTTACTTTTTACTCAGCACGAGCTAAACCTTAGCTTTCCGCTAACGGTACTCAGCACTGTTTTGGTGAGAGAGAAAAACCCAAAGCGATATATATTGTCGTTAGAGTCAAATCCTCACAGGGTATGGGCTGAAAAGTTAAAAATCAAAAATTAAAAATTCAGCTATTCCCTAAGACCCTTTTTTGGTGCATAAATAAAGTTTGATTGTTGAGTCTTACAAACGCTAGCCTGTTAAAAGCCGAGGTGTTATCAGACCAACTTATTTAAGACCGTAACTTTAAGTTGTACAACAGGGATACTCAAAAATAATGGTTCAAGAGCGTACTTTACCCACATTTAATCCTGCTACTACGCAAATTACTAAAGAAGAAGGGTTATGGTTGTATGAGGATATGGTTTTAGGGCGCTTGTTTGAAGACAAGTGCGCTGAAATGTACTACAGGGGCAAAATGTTTGGTTTTGTCCATTTGTACAACGGTCAAGAAGCTGTTTGTACAGGTGTTGTACAGTCAATGCGACCGGGTGAAGATTACGTTTGTAGTACTTACCGCGACCACGTTCATGCTTTGAGTGCGGGAGTACCAGCAAGAGAGGTAATGGCAGAATTATTTGGCAAAGCCACAGGTTGCAGCAAAGGGCGCGGTGGTTCCATGCACATGTTTTCTGCCGAACATCGTTTGCTGGGTGGCTATGCTTTTGTGGCTGAGGGAATTCCTGTAGCAGCTGGAGCAGCTTTTCAAAGCAAATACCGCCGCGAAGTGCTGGGAGATAAAAATGCTGACCAAGTGACAGCTTGCTTTTTTGGTGACGGTGCAGCTAACAATGGTCAGTTTTTTGAGACGCTAAATATGGCAGCCTTATGGAAACTGCCAATTCTTTTTGTAGTCGAAAATAATAAGTGGGCCATTGGGATGTCTCACGAACGGGCAACTTCCCAGCCAGAGATTTATAAAAAAGCTAGTGCATTTAACATGGTGGGCGTGGAAGTAGATGGCATGGATGTTCTAGCAGTCCGAGCCGTCGCTCAAGAAGCCGTCGCCCGTGCCCGTGCAGGTGAAGGCCCAACATTAATTGAGGCGCTTACCTACCGCTTCCGTGGTCACTCCTTGGCTGACCCAGATGAAATGAGGAGCAAAGCTGAGAAAGAATTTTGGTTTGCCCGTGACCCAATTAAGAAGCTGGCTGCTTATTTGCTGGAGCAAAATCTAGCGAATGAGGCAGAAATCAAAGCTATTGATCGTAAAATTCAGGATGTAATCGACGAGGCAGTTAAATTCGCCGAAAACAGCCCCGAACCAGACCCCAGCGAGTTATATCGTTTCGTGTTTGCAGAAGACGAATAAACAGTGCTGAGTTATGAGTGCTGAGTGCTGAGTACTTTTTATTTTGCTCAGAATTCAGCACTATGTACTCAGTACTACACCTTACTCAGGACTAAAATTTGTGTTTAGCATTGCAGTTCAACAGCAACAGTACAAGACGTACATTCTTTCTGATGAAGCCGCTAGTTCTCAATTAGAAGTAGTACCAGAACGCGGTGGTATTATCACCCGTTGGCGCATTCAAGGACAAGAAATTTTCTACTTGGACACTGAACGCTTTACTCATCCTGATTTGAGTGTCAGAGGTGGGAACCCAATTTTGTTTCCTATTTGTGGCAATCTCCCAGATAATACTTACATCCACAACGGGCAAAAATATACTCTCAAACAACACGGTTTTGCCCGTGAATTGCCGTGGAAAGCAACAGAACAGGAAACTGGAGATAAAGCTAGTCTCACTGTTGTTCTTGATAGCAATGAGCAAACTAAGGCAGTTTATCCTTTTGATTTTCAACTGGCTTTCACCTACGAACTTCAAGGTAATACCCTAGAAGTCCGCCAGCAGTATAAAAACTTATCATCCACACCAATGCCCTTTTCGGCTGGTTTCCATCCCTACTTTTTATGTGGTGATAAAACTCAGCTAGATGTTGAAATTCCTTCAAAGCAGTATCAAGACAATCAAACTAAGGAATTTCACTCTTTTGATGGCAATTTTGACTTTAGCCGTGACGAAATTGATTTTGCCTTTGGACAGCTAACGAGTAAATCAGCCACTGCGATAGATCGTAGCCGGAAGTTAAAACTCACCTTGGATTATGATGATTTCTCTACCTGGCTGGTATTTTGGACAGTCAAGGGCAAAGAATTCTACTGTCTAGAACCGTGGAGTGCCACCCGTAACTCTCTCAATACTGGTGATAACCTGACTGTGTTAGCACCAGGAGCTAGCCACACAGCATCTGTAAGGTTGACGGCTAATTTTTTCTAAACCCCTTTACAAATCTACAGATGTATATGCTATGATTGCAAAGTTGCGAAATGCAGCGAAAGGGTCGCTAACTCAACGGTAGAGTACTCGGCTTTTAACCGATTAGTTCCGGGTTCGAATCCCGGGCGACCCATATAAAGGTTTAAGTAACACTCGCCTTTGCTTTTGATATAAAAAGCAGAGGCGAGTTTTATTATTAGGAAATTTGTTAGGACTAACGCAAATAATAGCCGAAACCCTAATTTTAAGTTATGGCAATACCCTGCGGGAAGCCGCTTTGCGTCTACATGAATTGCCCCTACAACGTTTGGTTTTGCATAAGTCCTATTTGCGAATCCGATCGCTCTAGAGAACAAAAATTTTCGGATAAGCGATCGCTATCTTAGCCAAGGAAGTGCGATCGCCCATTATAAAATCTGTTAGCAGATGTGTGAATTTGGTCATTTGCCCGCGCTTTGGGGCTTTCTATTAAATTCAAATTTCACATTGGTGAGTTTTTCTGATACTTCCCATAGTTTTTTAGCGATCGCTTGGTCTTTGGATAACTCGTTTGATTCGACTTTTATTGGATAGCCGCGTATCTCCATAAACCCATTGGGGCCGAAATATTCTGCGCCTTTTAAGCCTGCTTCGATTGCTGCCCGCAGAGTTGGTAATGCGCCCATCGTGATGTCTTGAGCAAGGATGCCGTTGAGATATTTCACAACGCCACCCGCAGTTCTCTGCAATTCGGTTGCTGTCCAGCCCGGATGCGAGGCGGTTACAAGTGTGTCGATACCGTTATCTTTTAGTTTTCGGTCGAGTTCGTAGGTAAAAAAGATGTTGGCAAGTTTGCTGTCGCCGTAAGCTTTCCATTTGGCATAACTTCTCTTTTCCCAATTCAAATCATCGAAATCTATTTTGCCTATACTATGTGCGCCGCTCGAAACATTGACAATTCGTGAGCCTTCGGTGTCGATCAAACGTTCCAAAAGCTGTCCTGTCAAAGCAAAATGTCCAAGATGATTAGTGCCGAACTGCAATTCAAAACCGTCCGTAGTTTTTGAATATGGTGGAATCATTACACCCGCATTATTAATCAGCAAATCCAGACGCACATAATTTTTCTGAAAGTTTTCAGCAAAATTTTTAACTGATGCTAAATTCGCCAAATCAAGTTCCATCACTTTGACATCGGCATCTTGATTCTGTTGAAGAATTTTTGCCAATGCCTTGTTTCCTTTGTCCAAATTGCGAACCGCAATGATTACAGACGCTTGTTTATTAGCTAAAACCCGCGCCGTCTCATAACCGATGCCACTGCTCGAACCCGTTACAATTGCTACTCTTCCTTTTTGACTCAGAATATTTTCCGCGTTCCATTTTTCATTTTTCATTTTATTTACTCCGGCTTAATTAATCGAACGTTCGTTTAATTAACTCTCAAAAAAAGAATTAATTCGTTACTGCATCCCACGCAATTTTATAGGCGGTTTCTAACATTTTTTCATCCAAAATCAAAACACCACTAAAATGCTCTTTTATCAATCCAGTGAGAGGTGCAAAGGTAAAAGCGGTAAAAATTTCCAGAGAAATATCCTTAAAAACTTTCTCCTCTTTACCGCGATTGAACAAATCTAACATTGGCTGGAAATAGCTCGAACTTTCATCTTTGCAAATGCGGTCAACCATCGGGGAATTAGCAAATTGCTCCGTAAAAGCAAATCTGACCGGATTTTTAATTGCATATTGATAATAATTATTCCAGACAATTTTAAAGGCTTTCTCCACCGATAGGTGCTGGTTGACACCTTTCAAAATTTCTGCACTCATTTCCTGCTTCACGAATAAATATATTTTATTGAGAAGATTTTCCTTGTTTTCAAAATAGACATATATTGTCGCGGGCGAAACATTCGCGGTTTTTGCAATTTTCGACATCGAAGTATCAGCAAAACCATTTGCAGTAATCAGTTCGATTGCCGCATCACAGATTGCTTGATTTTTTTTGTCGTCTTTGTGCCTCATAATTTCTATAATAAACGAACATTCGGTTATCGTCTAGTGAATAATTTTGATGATAGCGATACCTGCGGTGGAAACAGACTTGTACTGAGCATCTCGACTTCGCTCGATGGAACCGTAGTCGAAGTACAGCTTCTCTACGGGACGCTACGCGAATGCGGAAGCAAGCTACGCTATATTTAATGTGAGTGTCCCTTGGAGACTCATGTTAATTTATGTAAACTACGCATAGTTTGATCCCAAATGCAATAGTTAGGGAAAAACACCCTGATAGCATTTGTCAGAAGTTAGTGTGTTTAAGTTGAAGCGATCGCTTCGAGATGACCATTTGGGATACTAGGCTACCAGAGCTACTAGCTGTAGGGTAACTAAATCTACAGCGATACAGAGCAACGATGGTTCATAGTACAGGAGTATAGAACATAGTTATAGTAACGATGGCATAAACTTTTTCAACATAGATACACGACACTAGTTATAATTTCCTATAAGTTGAAAAAACTCTTAAGATTTAGCGTAATAAATACGCTTCTCTCAGACCGACTAGCTGACAACCACATTAGGAGGACTATCTATGGCGCTTGTACCACTGCGGCTGCTGTTGGATCACGCAGCTGAAAACGGTTACGGCATCCCAGCTTTCAACGTTAACAATTTGGAGCAGATTCAGGCAATCCTGAAGGCTGCTGTAGAGACAGATAGCCCCGTAATTTTACAAGCTTCACGCGGCGCTCGTAATTATGCTGGCGAAAACTTCCTCCGCCACCTGATTTTGGCAGCGGTAGAAACCTATCCTCACATTCCCATTGTCATGCACCAAGATCATGGGAATGCTCCTGCTACCTGCTACTCAGCAATTAAGAACAACTTCACCAGCGTGATGATGGATGGTTCTTTAGAAGCTGATGCTAAAACTCCTGCTAGCTTCGAGTACAACGTCAATGTTACCCGCGAAGTTGTAAATGTAGCTCATGCTTTGGGTGTCAGCGTTGAAGGTGAACTCGGTTGTTTGGGTTCTCTAGAAACTGGTGCTGGTGAAGCTGAAGATGGTCACGGGTTTGAAGGTACACTCGACCACTCACAACTGCTAACCGACCCCGATGAAGCTGTTGACTTTGTAGAAGCAACCCAAGTAGATGCATTGGCTGTTGCCATTGGCACAAGCCACGGTGCTTACAAGTTTACCCGCAAGCCGACTGGTGAAATTTTGGCCATCAGCCGCATTGAAGAAATTCACCGCCGTCTGCCTAACACCCACTTGGTAATGCACGGTTCATCCTCTGTACCTGAAGATTTACTTGCACTGATTAACCAGTATGGTGGTGCAATTCCTGAAACCTACGGTGTACCTGTAGAAGAAATCCAAAAAGGTATTAAGAGTGGTGTACGTAAAGTAAACATCGACACCGACAACCGTTTGGCAATCACTGCTGCTGTACGTGAAGCTTTGGCTAAAAAACCAGAGGAGTTTGACCCCCGTCACTTCCTCAAGCCTTCTATTACATACATGCAGAAGGTTTGTGCTGAACGCTATCAACAATTTGGCACAGCTGGCAATGCAAGCAAGATTAAGCAAATTTCTTTGGAAGATTTTGCTGCTAAGTATGCTAAAGGTGAACTCAATGTTGTTACCAAAGCTGCTGCTAAAGTTTAATTCTGACAACCAATAAATAGGTGCATAGTACTGCTATGCTCCTAAAAAATTGAGGATTTTAATATTGACATAAACCGGGTATTTACCCGGTTTTTTATTTTATTTGTAAAGGGTTGGGAATGGGGCATGGAGAATGGGGAATAATCAATAGTTGCTTCTTCCCCTGCTTCCCCTGCTCTCTACTCTCCACACTCAATCCCTAAAACACCCGATGTTGCAAAGAAGGCATTTGACGGCGGACTTGTTCTAACCTAGTAGGCTTGATTTCTGCGATCGCAATTCCCGGTTTTTCCCCAGCATCGGCTAAAATTACACCCCAAGGGTCGATAATAACGGCGTGGCCGTGGGTTAGACGACGACCGTAGTTATTCCCCGTTTGGGCGGGAGCAATGACGTAGGCGGTATTTTCGATGGCTCTGGCTTGTAGTAGTACTTGCCAGTGATCTTTGCCAGTAAAGGCGGTAAAAGCGGCGGGAATAAAGATAACATCGGCTCCCTTCTCTGCCAAATGACGATACAGTTCAGGGAACCGGACATCATAACAAATAGAAAGCCCTAAATTACCGAGTTTTTCTGAGAAATAGACGGGGGGTAATTGCGTACCAGCCACAACAGTGCTGGATTCCCGATAGGTGTTGCCGTCGGGGACATCAACATCGAATAGGTGTACTTTGTAGTAGCGGGCAAGTTCTTGACCGCTTGGATCGATAAGTAGAGTGGTGTTATAAACTTTGCCTGTATTGTCTACAGGAAGTGGAAAGCTGCCGCCCAAGATCGTAACTTGAAAGCGTTGGGCCATTTTTTTGAGAAATTTTTCACTTTCAAGAGCGATCGCATCGCCTTGCGCGAGTTTATCTTTTTCTTCGCCCATATAGGAAAAGTTTTCTGGCAAGCCAACCAATTCAGCGCCTTGACGCACGGCAAGCTCTATTAATTCTTCTGCCTGAGCCAAATTTTTGTGTAGATCGGGCACACTTGTCAATTGAATAGCGGCGGCTAAATAAGACTTCATAGATTCAACAACGAACAGTTGATTTATGGAAGATAGATTATCAAAATATATCGCTACTTCAACATATATGGAACTTAATTAGAAATACTTCAGCTAAGATTTTCTTTAACAGACTTATTTTATTGCTGATTTTAATCTTCCTCTAGGTTCTGGCAAACTGAGTAAGATTGGCATTAATTTATGATCGAACCCTGATATAAAGTTACCTGCTGTGGATATTTCTATTCTCGTTCAAACATTTATCGCTGTGTTTGTCCTAGCAGATGCTGTGGGCAATATACCAATTGTTTTAGTTTTGACCAAGGGCATGATGCCAGACCAAAGAAACAAAGTTATAGATAAAGCAATTATCGTTGCGATCGCAGTTCTTTTGCTATTTGCTTTTGCTGGGCAAGTAATTTTAAATTATTTGGAAATTAGTATCGGCTCTTTGCGAGTAGCAGGAGGTGTATTGTTGCTGTTAATTGCTTTGCAAATGCTGCGGGGAGAATTAGAATCAGCCAATTATTGAAGAAGGACGCGATGTCGTAATTACTCCACTAGCTTTACCACTGCTAGCGGGGTCGGGGACTTTGACAACGGTGATGTTGCTGATGTCGAAATCACAAAGTCCACATATTGCTGTGGCGGTGGGTATCTTAGGGGCAATGTTTATTACTTGGTTGATTTTGCGTTTAGCAAATCTTATTGACCAGTGGATTGGTGCAGAAGGTGGAGTGATTGTGACTCAGCTTTTGGGTTTTCTGTTGGCGGCGCTAGCAGTGGAAATTGGTAGTACGGGAATTAGAGAATTATTTTTGAGCTAGAAAACTCTTAAAAATATTCTTAGATTGTATACAAATGTAAACAAGTTTGAAAAACGAGAAATTCGCGCCTCTCAAACTTGTTTGTAAAAATTAACCTAAAGCTAGAACAACATTGATAACTCAAAGGGATTTTGTTACCAATTGAGTTTCAAAGATACTTTTCTAAAGTGGAAGCTAATGTACTTTTAGGTACAGCACCTACCACCATATCTACTTTTTGTCCATCTTTAAAAATCATTAATGTAGGAATACTGCGGATGCCGTACTGACTAGCAACTTGAGGATTTTCATCCGTGTTGACTTTGACGACCTTGATTTGACCTTTGTACTGTTCGGAGATTTCATCGACAACAGGAGCTACCATACGGCATGGTCCGCACCAGGGTGCCCAAAAGTCAACTAAAACTGGTACATCACTGTCGAGTACTTCTTGCTTGAAACTAGAATCGGTAACTTGTGCGGCTGTTGACATGCCTAAAACCTTCGCCAATAATATCTGAACTTGGTGAAAATTCTACCATAGCAAAAACCTCAGCTTGGGAGTCTAAGGATGTACATTTGCAAAGAAGCTCTAGAATTTATTTACAAACATAAGGAACCGCCCGAACAGTAGTCCGGGCGGAGTGTGGTGTGAGGAGTGAACGGAAACATTCGTCTCCGCTATCTCTATTGTAGGCGACATATCGAATTTTTCCAGCAATTGTTTAGGGGGCTGGAAAAATTTATTGAAGAATTTGGGATTGGGAATTGGGAAGAGGACTTGGGGACAAGGAGAATTCGGGACAAGGGGAAAGACTTGTTTCAAGTTCTCACTTCTTGTCCCCCTGCCCCCATGCTCCCCTGCTCCCCTGCCTCCTTATTTCCCCATACCTAATTGTTGAGCTTTTTGGTAAACTTTACCCTCGGTTAATAGGGAAGGGGCAATTACAACTTCCACTTGCTGCATTTCTTTAATATTTTTGGCTCCTAAAGTGCCCATGCTCGTCTTTAAGGCTCCTAAAAGATTGTGAGTGCCATCATCTAGTCCGGCTGGGCCAATGAGTATTTGCTCTAGGCTACCAGTGGTGGCAACGCGAATGCGGGTACCACGAGGCAAAACTGGGCTGGGAGTTGCCATACCCCAATGATAACCCCGTCCTGGGGCTTCTGCGGCTCTCGCAAAGGGTGAACCAATCATCACACCATCAGCACCACAGGCGATGCATTTACAAATATCGCCACCGGTGATTAAACCGCCATCAGCAATAATGGGAATATAGTTACCAGTTTCCTTGTAGTAATCATCTCGTGCTGCTGCACAATCTGCGATCGCAGTTGCCTGTGGCACACCCACACCCAACACCCCACGGGATGTACAAGCAGCACCGGGGCCAATTCCCACTAGTACGCCAGCCGCCCCAGCTTTCAACAAATTCAACGTCACGTCATAAGTCACGCAATTGCCCAATACCACAGGGATGGGCATAGAACGGCAAAATTCTGCTAAATCAAGTGGTATTACAGACTCTGGTGACAGATGTGCAGTAGAGACTACTGTAGCTTGAACAAAAAATAAATCGGCCCCAGCTTTTGCTACCGCCTCACCGTATTTACTTGCACCGGCTGGAGTTGCGCTTACCGCCGCAATCCCACCTTGTTGTTTAATTTCCTGAATACGTTTTTCAATTAATTCCGGCTTTATTGGTTCGGCATAGAGTTCTTGCATCAGGGCAACAAATTCATCTTTCCCCACAGAGGCAATCCGATCTAATATTGGCTCTGGGTCAACGTAGCGAGTGTGAATCCCCTCTAAATTGAGGACACCTAATGCTCCCAACTGTGACAAACGTACAGCCATGCGAACATCTACTACGCCATCCATAGCACTAGCAATTATGGGGATTTCTCGCTCAATATTGCCAATACGCCACTTAGTATCTGCCAAACTAGGATCTAGTGTTCTATTACCAGGAACTAAAGCAATTTCATCTATTCCGTAAGCTCTGCGAGCTGTTTTTCCCCGCCCAAGTTGAATTTCCACGCTTTAACTTTTATTCAAATCTGTTTAAGCTAGGGTATCAAATTGTGAGATAAGTTGGGGCGTTTTTTTCCCTGAGCTACACAGATAAATTCCATTTACGCAAGTTACCACTCAAAACTTTGATGGACGCAAAGTATTAACTAAGCAACCAAATGAGCAAAAACAGTTAATTGGTTTTTCTATTGTGTTGTTTGAGGGTTAATGTTGCGCTAGTTTTGCGATCGCTGTGGTTTCATGTGTCTATTATTACTTAGTTATTATCACGATTATTGGCATTAATGCTCTTAATTTACCTATCTTGAGTTACATCAAGACGATCAAATTCCCACTGATGATTTACCGTTTATTTTTAGCTGCATCCACACCAGTGTAACCAGTTGCTATCCAAAGTATGGCTCTGGCTCCATCGCGGATAGATTTTTCGATAGATTCAGGGGGTTTTTCTGAAGGGACTGGCACTGGTTTTAAATAAATACCTCGACTACCCAAAATAATTTCGCCGATGACACAAGCTCGGCGCATGTGGAAGTCTGAAGTAATCAAATAAACGCTCTTGATACCACGAGCTTGCAAATCATCTACTAACGTAGTAAAATTAGTAACTGTATCTACGGCTTCATAATCCAGGTGTAAACGCTTGGGATCAACACCAGCTTTGGTAAAGACTCGTTGGGTGAATCTAGGTGGACTACCCCCAGTAATCCAAATTGGTATATTTGGATGCTGGCGGACAAATTCGGCCGTAAACTTCTCTCGCTCTAAACGTCTAGTTGAACCACCCAACACTACAACTGCTTGCGGCTGTACAAATTGGTTTTGTACTTCTTTGTATCCCCACCAGATAATTAGTGGTAAGACAAAAGCCATAAAACGAAAAGATTTACCTGTAAAGAGTAGCTTATTCAAGGCTCGATAACTTTTTTTACTAAGTCAAAAATTTCCTCTAGCTAGAAGAAAAACAATAGTTGATAGTAGAGTAGCAAACTCCTCAATAATCTGCCCAAAAATATAAATTTGGGTGACTTTCGTGTTACAGCGCGATTAAGCGGGTTTGAAGTTTTTCCTTTAATTGATGGATTATCCTAGCCTATATGGGAAAATTCATCAAAGAGTTCTAGCACCTTGTAGAAGAACCCCATTTAGTAGTTGACTTTTCATTTTATATAGAAAATCCCTATCCTAAATATTGTAAAGTCAGGCAAGCGCTGGTAGAGTTGGCATTGCCTAGCAAAATATGGTAATGTGTTGTAGAAAATCAGAGTAATGCCCACCTTTACCTGATTTGCCGATCACAAATAGCTATTAATACTTACAACAATTCCCTAAATTCTTCACGAGTTATTTGGCAATCGCGTAATATTTGTGCCAGTAAACCACGACCAATTGTTTCACCTGAATGTACAGGAACTACTGTCCTGCGCCCATCGCTGTGTATCATAATATGATGACTACCACGTACTCTAGCCACTTCAAAATCGACTTTGCTAAGGGCTGCAATAACTTCCCTTCCTGTGACGCTTGGGAATTGACTCATATCTCAACTGCGACTCGCTGAATACCAATGAAGTCCAGTGAATCTTGCTGTTCTTCCTCAAATTCTAAACAAAGTTCAATCGCTTCTCTAATACGCTCCATTAACTCATCTAAAGTTTTGGCTTGCGTATGACAACCAGAAAGATTTGGGACGGAAGCAACAAAGTAGCCGTCTGCATCTTGTTCAATAATTACATTAAATTCTCGCTTCATTATGAACTTCCCTGAGATTATATTATATTCTCTCATTATTGAAAGAGCGATCGCCCCTACAATGAGAAAATATAATCATGCGATCGCTACCCTTAAAACATGAATATGTAATTGGCATCTATCCTACTCGCTAGTTGCTGCTTCTAGCCAGATTTCCACATCATCCGCTAGCAACTTCTGTGCAGCATCCAGCATTGATGTTGCTATGTCTTTGAGGTCTTCGCGATTGTTCAAGTAAGTTTTCAAGGCTTCCATTGGGTCGATGCTGCTACTTGCACTCAATTCAGGAATGCGGGGACGAGCTAATTGACTCACTAATTCTGCTTGAATGGTGTAGGTATGAGCCGGACTTAAAGCAGTATGTAGAGAGGAACTGTCAATTAAATCCATCTGTTCGGAGCGGAGTTTATAAATTAGCCGCACTACAGCATCTTGAATATCATACTTAGCGATCGCTTTCATTAACACCGCTTGCGGCTCATCTGCTTTCGAGATATCCACTTCAATGGTGCGGAAAGTGCGAACTGTTAAGGGACAAAATTCCCATTCAACTCTCCCCCGCTCCAGTTCCAACATTACATAGCCTTTGTCTTCTTTTTCTTCACTAAAATCTACCCGCTCAATACTTCCCGGATAAATCACCGGCGGGTTGTTGGATTTATTGAGGTTCTGGTGGCGGTGGACATGTCCCAACGCTACATAATCAAAACAAGGTCGCGTCAGCAAAGATAGGGGTAGAGTAAAGCCTTTACCCACTGCCAAAAAGCGTTCTGCCCCCAAGCTAGCATTATCAGCCATCAAGTGGGCCAAAAGGACAGTTGGCACATCGGGGTCAAGACGGCGAATTTCCCCTTCCATAACAACTCGCAGACGTTCCGTTAACAGTTCGTTGACTTCCGCCAAAGACGAACCTTCAGTCTCTTGGCGAGTCATCAGGGTAGAACGAGTCAACCAAGGGAGGGTAATTACCTGCACTTTGCCATTGCGGGTTTCGATGCAGTGAGTAGTTAATGTATCACCCACAACAAACCCTGGCACTCCCAAAGTGCGGTAAATATTTAAACTCGCTCCTCCTTGTCCTTGAGAATGTTGGTCGTGGTTGCCTACCAACAATACTGTTGGAATATTGGCATCCATAAGACGGCGAAATTGGCTGGCAAAAGCTTGTTGTACATAAGGCGGGGGTGTCGCATCCGGGAAAGCATCACCACCAAATATCACCATATCAACAGCATCTGTCAGCGCTCTGTCAATACATATAGACAAAGTATTGACAAAATCCTCCAATCGTGTATTTAACCCAGTTGTAGGATTAATTCGTCCGTGGGAAAAGCCGCTTCCCATGTGGATGTCGGAAAGATGGAGGATTTTAATCATATTTGTCTTTCGTCCTTAGTCATTTATCCTTTGTCTAATACTAATGACTAATACTTCGTCTCGCTCAGTACAAGTGACAAATGACCAATGACTAATGACTAATAACTAAATATGAATTCCACATTCTGTTTTATCACTTCCCCGCCAACGGCCGGCGCGTTCGTCTTCACCTTCGCCTACTTTGGTGGTGATGGGTTGGTCGCCGATGCTGGGATAACCTTTGTCATGGAGTGGGTTGTAGATGACTCCATGTTCAGCTACGTAAACCCAGCTATCTTGACGTGTCCAGGTAGCGATGGGATTTACTTTCAACCGACCTTTACCATCAAATTCAAATATGGGCATATTCGCACGGGTTACTGCTTGGTCACGGCGGCGGCCGGTAATCCAAGCGACGCTGTTGAGTTCGTCTAGACCCCGTAACAGTGGTTCAATTTTTGTAATGTGGTGGAATTTGGCAATATCCGTATCCCAAAGTTTGTCGCCATATTTGGCTTCAAAGGCTTCACGGGTTTCTACGTCTGGAGTTTTGAAAGTTTGCAAGTCCAGGTTGTAAATTTCTTTGGCTTTGGCTACTAATTCTAGGCTTTCAGGGAAGTGGTGCAAGGTGTCGAGAAAGATTACAGGAACGGGATGCTTCAGTTCACTGTAAAGAATATGGGTAATTATCATGTCATCCACGTTAAAGGCGCTGGTTTGCACCAATCCCGTTGGGATATTTTCTATAGACCATGCCAGTATCTCTTTAGGAGTGGCAGTTTCAAATTGCTGATTTAATTTTTCTAAGTCAAAAGCGATCGCTTGGTTTCTAGATGCCGTAGAGACTGTCATGATAATCTTCTATTCAAATATTTCTACCTTGATTAAGATTTATTTTACTCCATAAAGGCGCATATTCCGCTCGGAGTTCAGGTATTTATTCTGTTCGGAAATTACTACATTTTGGAACTGGAGAATAGGAAGTGGGGAGACAATACTGCTCGGTTAAGGATTTTTAACTCGGAATTGGGTTTTGGGTAAAGGTTAAAGGTTTTTTCTTTCCCCTTTGCCCTTCCCCTTTTCCCCTTAACCGACAAGTATTGAGTGGGGAGACTAGAAGACTAGCTCCTCATAAGTAAAAACCGATACTTAAGTTGTAAATTAATTTTTTGTTAAGAAAATTTACGGAAATTTAAGTTTTACAGCGCTTTTATAGATATTTATACTGATTTTGATATGGTTAAGGAACTATTAAAAAAGGATTTTTACTTAAATGAACGATTCAAAATTCAGCAATCCATTAGGCCAATCTATAATTATGGGCGCTTTAATGATGTTAACCAGTGTTGGTGTTATTACAATAATGAACTTTTTCTAAGATTCGGAATTTCTAATTTTAGCAATAAGACTTCATATAGTCCTGCTCAAAACTGAGTGGGATTTTTATTTTTGATCCAGATATATCAGTGTATATTGATTTTCTTCTGTGACTTTCAGTCAAAAAAGATTTTTAAGCAGTGTTTTTACGTAGTTTTAGTTCAGAGAGCTTAAAATTGGTATCCGTCTAATGACCGACTGGTGCTTTTGCTCCGGCACCGCCTTTACCCAAGAATAGTAATAGGGGTAATGAGCAAAGGAACCCTATCCCTACCACTCGAAAGCAATCTGCATAAGATAAAACAGCAGCTTGAGTGTCTACTGTTTGACTTAATAAAGCTAGTGCTTGTTGTTGTGCTGTTGCCGCATCCATGCCTTGGCTTTGAAGTGCCCCATTAAGTAAATCTAGACGTTGATTGGTTTCTGGGTCATAAGGGCTAAGTTTTGCTAACAAGATAGCTCGATGAAAAGTTTGTCTTCGGTCAAGCAGAGTCGTGAGTAGGGCAATGCCGATACTGCCACCCAGTTGTCGAGTCAGGTTATAGAAACCAGATCCAGCAGAAACATCTTGTTTGGGTAGCGGGCCTAAAACTGCCAAACTCAAAGGGAGAAACATCAACACAGTAAAAGCCCCACGCCATACCAATGGCCAAAATAAATCATCTGTGCCTGTTTGTGGGGTAATTGCTGCTAGTTGAAACATAACTCCAGATGATCCAACAGCGCCCATTGCAATTAAAAATCGGGCATCAATTTTACTGGACAGCTTGCCTAATAGAACCATAACGATCGCAGAGGCTAAAGCACCAGGCGCTAACAATAGTCCTGTCTGCGTTGCGGTAAAGTGCAGCACACTCTGAGCAAATATCGGCACAGCAAAGAGTGTGCCATAAAGCCCCATACCCACCACTGCTGAGAGAACGCTTCCCGCAGCTAAAGAACGGTGACGCAAAACTCTCAAATCAACCGCAGGATGGGCTATTTTCAACTCGTACCAAATAAATAGCCCTAATCCGATAATACTGGCGATCGCTAAGGTGGTGATGAAACCGGAGGAAAACCAGTCTTCTTTCTCTCCTTCTTCTAACAAAGTTTGCAGACAGCCGATGGCAATAATCAAAAACCCAATGCCGAACCAATCGACAGATTGGCTTTGTGTCTCGCTTTTGTCTTTGTCTTTGGGCAAAAACATGAAGGACATTGCTACTGCAACGATCCCGAAGGGAATATTAACAAAGAAAATCCACCGCCAGCCCAAACCATCTACCAAGAATCCTCCTAAAGTCGGGCCGATAGCCGGGCCAGCAATTACACCTACTCCAAAAACTGCCTGTGCCAAACCCTGTTCAGCAGGTGGAAAAGTCTCAAACAAAATTGCTTGTGCTTTAGCTAGCAACCCGCCACCACATAAACCTTGAAGAATTCGGGAAAGAACCAGCATCGGTAAATTGAATGCTAACCCGCATAAAACCGAGGCGATAGTAAAGCCAATCAACGAAAAGATAAAGTAAGTTTTGCGTCCAAAGTAATCTCCCAGCCATGCAGATAAAGGAATCAAGACGACATTTGCGATCGCATATCCAGTTACTACCCAACCTACCTCACTGACTGTTGCACCCAAACTAGCTTGCATATCCGTCAGGGCAACGTTAACGATACTAGTATCAATTACTTCTAATATTGCACCCAGAGAAGCTGTCAGAGCGATCGCCCACTTCAATGGCCCGTGGACATAACCAAATTGATCAAAACTAGAACGTTTAATGTTGGTAGCCATTGTCAGAGACATTCCCAAAGCAAAAATTAAATATCTTATATATACGCTACGGTAACGTATCATATAGAAATGGTCAAGGGAGACTTCAACGAAAAGCGGCAGAAATACTTATGCTAAAGATGGATAGTCACTTTTGCTTTTTTCGTGCATGAAAACTGGGTAGTAGGGCTTCTTCGTTTCCCAGATGGTATGTTCTATGCCCAAAGGTAGAAGCAAATTGCCAAGAAGATATTTCTTGGGGATGATATTTTTATGAGTAACCAAATCAACAGTCCTTCAGGACGACCACGTAGCATCCACGCCGACCAAGCGATTCTGCAAGCGACCTTAGATTTGCTTGCAGAGGTAGGATATCAGAGCATGAGTATAGAAGCGATCGCTTCTCGTGCTGGAGTTGGTAAAACGACCATCTATCGGCGTTACACTTCCAAAGAAGAACTAGTTGCAGACGCGATAGAAAGTTTGAGAGATGATTTAGCGATCCCCGATACTAGCAGCTTTTGGGGAGATATGGATATTTTGATCCAGAATGCCGCCAAAAAGATAGATAGTCCCCTTGGTCGTCAGACACTTGCTTTAATAATTAGTACAGCGTCTAGCAATCCTCAGTTTGCAGAGGTTTACTGGACAAAATATACAAAACTCCGACGTGAAGCATTCTCTAAAGTACTTGAGCGTGCCCAATCTAGAGGTGAAATACACAAGGATGCAGACGTAGACTTAATTATCGACCTGGTGAGTGGGTCACTATATTATGCACTGATCTTTAAACCCACAACCGAGCCAGTAGAAGCATATATGCGCCGCACAATGAATCTTCTCATCGAAGGGATTGGTTATGGGACAAGGAGGACAGGGGGACAAGGGGGACAGGGGGACAAGGAGAAAGAATAACCTATGCTCAATTCCCAATACTTTGGCTTCGCTCAGTACAAGTTCCCAATTCCCAATTCCCACCTTATAACTTGTTAGCAAAATAACTTTTCACGAACGGTCGTAAATGAGATGATGGGTTAATTAGAGAAAAAGGTGAACAATTGTTATTTTTCTCCTTCCGCTTCTGGTTGCAGAATAGCATTACAGTACTGAATGAGGGTTGTCAAGCGATCGCTAATCGCCTGAAGTCTCGTCTGTGCAGTCGATGCCTGCCGCGCTCCTTGCAAAAACATCACATCTATTGCCAACAAACGCAATTGCTTGCTCATTTCCGTTTGATAAGACTGCACTCGCCAGTTTTCATCAGCCAAAGGCACAATCTGCTGTCCGAAAAATTGCTGCAACGAGGCTACACGCACTCGCAGTTCAGGCGCAGCAATTTGGGTCGTTGTGGCATCGGAGCGTAATTGCTCTAGCAAGGTTACGAGTGCCAAATATTTCTCAGGGTTTAAAGACATCCAGTGCTAGTTAAGATAGTATTAGTGTCAAGTAATTTTTCTTTTACAATAAACTTTCTTAAAGGCTTATCAGCACTAAAAGCCTCAAATCAGGATTTGAGGCTTTGTTTGCCATCAATGGATTTTCAAGGTTATTGGGCAACAGCATTTTCTTAAGGTGATGCTGCCACTTTTATTTATCATTCACTTATCTACCGATCCTATCCAAACCCACTTGTATGAGCAGTCTAGCTATAAATTCATCAGTTGATCTAGCCATTCCGGAATGGTTAAAAAAATGTTTGAAGGAGTCATCGACAAGTAACGGCGAAGTAGAAGATGACCGAAGGCATAGTGATGCAGTTTTAATTGGTCGCGCCTTTGAATTTGCTTACCAACTGCATCAAGGTCAATACCGCAAATCTGGAGAACCATACATTGCTCATCCCATTGCTGTAGCCGACTTGCTGCATGATTTGGGAGGTAGTGCTGCTATGATAGCAGCTGGATTTCTCCATGATGTAGTTGAAGATACAGAAGTTACAAGTCAAGAAATTGAAGAACGCTTTGGCGCAGAAGTGCGGCAATTGGTTGAAGGTGTCACAAAGCTTTCTAAAATCAATTTCACCAGCAAAACCGAAAGCCAAGCCGAAAACTTCCGGCGGATGTTTTTGGCAATGGCGCAAGATATTCGGGTCATTGTGGTGAAATTGGCAGATCGTTTGCATAATATGCGAACTTTACAATATATGTCAGAGGCCAGCCGCCGCCGCAGTGCCCAAGAAACGCGAGATATATTCGCGCCTTTAGCCAATCGCTTGGGGATTTGGCGAATAAAATGGGAACTGGAAGATTTGGCTTTTAAGTATTTGGAACCAGAAGCTTTTCGCCAAATGCAAGAGCTTGTTTCTGAAAAACGGACGGCGCGAGAAGAGAAACTGGCTAGAGCTACGAACATGTTGCAAGAGCGTTTGCAGCAAGCCGGAATCCGCTTTCAGGATATTAGCGGTCGTCCCAAGCACCTTTATAGCATTTACCAAAAAATGCACCGCCAGCAAAAGGAATTTCATGAAATTTACGATTTGGCAGCGCTGCGGATTATTGTTCAAAGCAATGAGGAATGCTATCGGGCGTTGGCGGTGGTTCATGATGCTTTTCGCCCAATTCCTGGGAGATTTAAAGATTACATTGGGCTGCCAAAGCCTAACCGTTACCAGTCGTTGCATACTGGGGTGATTGGACTAACTGGCCGTCCTTTAGAGGTGCAAATTCGGACAATCGAAATGCATCATATTGCCGAGTATGGGATTGCCGCCCATTGGAAATACAAAGAAACTGGAGGTTCTAGTATTAGCCATTTGACAGGGACAGATGACAAGTTTACTTGGCTGCGACAACTGCTAGAATGGCAAACCGATCTCAAGGACGCACAAGAGTATCTTGATAGTGTCAAGGATAATCTATTTGAAGATGATGTCTATGTCTTCACCCCTAAGGGGGATGTTGTTCCTTTAAGCCCCGGTTCTACCACTGTAGATTTTGCTTATCGCATTCATACGGAAGTTGGAAACCACTGTTCAGGGGCGCGGGTGAATGGGCGAATGGTGTCTCTGTCAACCCGACTGCAAAATGGCGATATTGTAGAGGTTCTCACTCAAAAGAACTGCCATCCGAGTTTGGATTGGTTGAACTTTGTCAGAAGTTCGGCGGCGAAATATCGCATCAAACAATGGTACAAGCGATCGCGCCGCGAAGAAAATGTTGCCCGTGGACGGGAATTGTTAGAAAAAGAACTAGGTAAAACTGGTTTTGATAGTTTGCTAAAGTCCGATGCAATGCAGATTGTTGCCGAAAAATGTAACTACCACAGTGTGGACGATTTACTTGCCGGTTTGGGTTACGGTGAAGTGACGTTGAACTTGGTGCTAAATCGTTGGCGAGAAGTGGCAAAGGGACAACAACCAGTTTCCACAGTGTCGCCATTTATCCCCAAAGAACCACCTACTACATCAAAAGCTTTGCGAGATGCGCCTCCAACTACTTCCCGCGCCAGTGATTCGCCTATTGTTGGGGTAGAGGGGTTAGTATATCATTTAGCTGGATGTTGTACACCGATTCCTGGCGAACCGATTATTGGTGTGGTGACGCGAGGTAGGGGGATTTCAATTCATCGCCAAGGCTGTCATAATCTAGAGACTGTGGAATATGAGCGCTTAGTACCAGTTAGGTGGAACCCAAGCGCAGAAAATAGTGGTCGTCCGCACACGTATCCAGTAGATGTTCAAATTGAAGCCCTTGACCGCGTAGGGGTGCTAAAAGATATTTTGTCACGGTTGAGTGACCAAGGAATCAATGTCCGCCATGCTCAAGTGAAAACCTCTGTTGGTCAACCTGCATTGATGGATTTAGGAATAGATATACGCGATCGCTCTCAATTAGAGCAAGTATTCGTCCAAATTAAGAAAATGAGCGACATTTTGAATATCCGCCGCGTTGGTCAAATTGACGAATAGATGATTGGTGGGGTGCGTTAACGGGGTTTAACGCACCAGATGGCGATCGTTTTTAGGAATCGAACCGCAGAGGCGCTGAGAACGCTGAGAAAAGAGAGGAGGAAATGAATGTGCCGTGTGATTATTTAGGTGATTGCATTAATTGCTACTAGCGGCAGATTGCAACATTTTTTCTCGTTTCTTGCGGGCAATTTCTTGCAAATCAACAGTTCTATCAGTCTCATCTACAATTTCACCAGTTATCACCTCAAGCACATCTTCCAAAGTGACGACACCAGCGATGCTTCCATATTCGTCTACCACTACTGCAAGATGTTCACGAGCTTCTATAAAGTTTTTTAACAGTTTATCTGCCCGAATTATCTCAGGAACAAAGTTGACTTTTCGAGCCAGACTAGCGATTTTTTGATTGTTACTTCCTTCAACCATCGCTGTCAGTAAATTCTGTTTGAGAGCATATCCAATAATTTCATCTAGAGATTCATTTATTACAATAATCCGAGTATGTTGAGACGCAATAATATTTGCTTTCGCCTCAGCAAGAGTCATATTTCCATAAATATATGTCAGCATGATTCGGGGTGTCATTAAGTCAGATGCTGTCACATCATTTAATCTAAACACTCGCTGGATCATTTCTGCTTCATCGCTTTCGATAATTCCCTCTTGATGCCCAATCTTCGCCAATAGCTTGATTTCAGCCTCATTTGTGGTTGGTCGTTTTTTCCCTTTGGCAAAGGGTGCAGTAACATTTTCTAGAATCCAGACTAAGGGTGTGAAAGCAATAGCAAGTCCAGCTACAGGTAAAGCCGCAAGTATGGCGAGTTGCTCAGAATAGCGCTCTCCAATTGTCTTTGGGATGATTTCACCAAAGATGATAATCAAAAATGTCAATATTCCTGAAAATACACCAAGCCATTTGTCTCCTAAAACCTGAACAGCAATACTACCTGTAAGAATACTACCAATGATATTGAAAGTATTATTGAGGATTACAAGAGCCGCAATCGGTCGATTCATATTTTCACGAATCGCTAAAAGTCTTACTGCTGATGGACTATTGGATTGTGCTAATTGTCTGACTCTCAGGGTTGAAACAGAAAACAGGGCTGTTTCTACACTAGAACAAATTGCTGAACCCAAAAGGATAACAAACACAATGAGGAGAAGCTGTAGCATATAGTTTCCCAAATATGGGAAGCGAAAGTTGAGCTTAACTGATAGCGAAATGGGTTACTATCTTGTTATCTTCTAAGTTTACCGTCTTCTTATTTTAAGCTCATCGCACAGGAAGGCTTAATTGCTTTATTCCTATTGCACTAGATTTTAAGATTGTAAGTATTTATACCATTTATTTATAATGCTGCACCAAATTTTCTTGGCTTCTGTTTTCTTCTTGGTTTCTTTCTTTGGGTTATGAGAACGAGGAGCGAGGATGCCTTACCAAGCTTATAATTTTCCGTTATTTTGTGTTCATTGGATTCTCAACTCAGTATTAAATAAGTATTTAAATTTACTCTTCAATAATTGATTTATGAAGGCAACTTGGTTTATTTTTATCATCGACTTCGATTAAAGTAACTATTAACTGAAGGTTTGGTTAATTAATCTTGTAAGTGGTTTAAATTTCCTTGCATAAAGACAAAACTTCTGGAAAGCTACTCTGAAAAAGATTATAAATTACCTTATTTGTACTACTATTCTATATTAGAATACAAGAGTGATCGCATTTAAATTGTTACCATAGCGGGACTTTAAATATCTGACGATTTAATAGACTATTGCTATTTCAAAAAATAGCTTCATACTACAACTTTGTTAATTATAAAATTCAGTTATAATAGTAGATAAAAAGATGAACTATGTCAGTACTTAATATCCTTCATTTAGTTGGGTCTGCACACAATAATTTTTACTGTGATTTATCACGTCTTTACGCCCAAGACTGTTTAGCTGCAACAGCAGATCCATCGCTTTATAACTTTCAAATTGCATATATCACACCCGATCGGCAATGGCGATTTCCTGACTCCCTCAGTCGAGAAGATATTGCTTTGACCAAACCGATTCCTGTGTTTGATGCCATACAATTTCTAACAGGCCAAAACATTGACATGATGTTACCACAAATGTTTTGTATTCCTGGAATGACTCAGTACCGTGCCCTATTTGATCTGCTCAAGATCCCTTATGTAGGCAATACCCCAGATATTATGGCGATCGCGGCCCACAAAGCCAGAGCCAAAGCAATTGTCGAAGCAGCAGGAGTAAAAGTGCCTCGTGGAGAATTGCTTCGCCAAGGAGATATTCCGACAATTACACCTCCAGCAGTCGTCAAACCCGTAAGTTCTGACAACTCTTTAGGAGTAGTCTTAGTTAAAGATGTGACTGAATATGATGCTGCCTTAAAGAAAGCATTTGAATATGCAGATGAGGTCATCGTAGAAGCATTCATCGAACTTGGTCGAGAAGTCAGATGCGGCATCATTGTAAAAGACGGTGAGCTAATAGGTTTACCGCTTGAGGAATATCTGGTAGACCCACACGATAAACCTATCCGCAACTATGCTGATAAACTCCAACAAACGGACGATGGCGACTTGCATTTGACTGCTAAAGATAATATCAAGGCTTGGATTTTAGACCCTAACGACCCAATCACCCAAAAGGTTCAGCAAGTTGCTAAGAAGTGTCATCAGGCTTTGGGTTGTCGCCACTACAGTTTATTTGACTTTCGGATCGATCCAAAGGGACAACCTTGGTTCTTAGAAGCCGGATTGTATTGTTCTTTTGCCCCCAAAAGTGTGATTTCTTCTATGGCGAAAGCAGCCGGAATTCCTCTAAATGATTTATTAATAACCGCTATAAATGAAGCGTTGGGCAAGTAATACAACAGAATTCAAAATTCATTGGTCAAAATGGGCTTGTTCGTAGTAAGGACTTTAGTTCTGTCTTTGGGGACTTCAGTCCCCACTACAAACTGTTTATTATGGTTGATTCGGCAGACATCATAATTACGAATTACGAATTACGAATTACGAATTACTTAGTCCCCCCCTAATTCCACGAGTTTACCGATATTAAAATCGATTTTTACCCAACCTTTGAGTTGTTGCAAATTTTGTAGCAAAAGTAAAGTAATCTGCCAATGGTGCAAAGTTAAAAATGGTATCGGATCATCCAGGCGATAAATAGCATCTGTACCTCTTACTAATCTCCCAAACCAAGTTTGCAATTGTTGCCGAGAGCGAATCCCAGTCAATCGCCAGATTTCGTGATATATCCAGTAAGTGGGCTTGCTATCTGCAAGAGGTTCTAAAGGTGCAGCTAGAGGAGTTTTACCAAGATAGGCTTCTGCAACACCTGGGTGATTGTAGAACATTGTGATCGCCGAATGGGTGCGAGGATTACATTCAATGGCATAAGCTGTACCATCTTCAGCTTGGATAAAGTCAAGAGATATTTGTCCAGTCAGCCGCAACCTTTTGACGAAACGTTGTACCCATTCTTGAATTTGGGGATTTTCGACATTTTCATAGTTAATCTGAAACGCAGAAGAATTTGAACAGCAATGCAACCTTAATTCGCCGTCTCGGACTGTGCTATGGGTGCATAATTCTTTCCCAGGAATAAATTCTTGCATAATCCAAGGTTTTTCTGGGCTGATGGGTAAACTCTTGACAAACGCTGCTGTCTCTTCTGGGGTATCACAAGGAAGTTTGGTTAAATTTAAGCGGCGAACGGAGTCGTAAGAAATGCTCTTAAGAATATATTTGCGCGTTTCTTTACTAAAATCGAAGTTGATAACTTGTTCAGGATCGGTAATTTTAAAAGATTTGGGGACTGATAAACCAAGCGATCGCGCCTGATCGGTAAAGGCAAATTTATCATCCAGCATCTTGGTTATATCAGCATCGAAGTGGAAAACCTCACAATATTCTGAGAGTGCAGACTTTGCCAAAGAGTCGTAATAACTAGCTACAGGGCTGCATACGGGTACATAAACGTCAATCTTCTCTCGTTTGACAATTGCCAATAGCGCCTGAGTATAGCCTTCTGGGTCGTCTTGTGGTGCAGGAACTGTATAAAAACGACTCACAGCATTTGAGAATCTATGCCCTGATAACCAGTATTTATGACCTTCAATCAGAATAACTCTGTGTCCGGCTGCATGGAAGGAGCGGGCAAGTTGTAATGCTTTGGTCATTTTGCCGCCACTGACCAAGATATTCTGGGGATGGGCGGCTACGGCAGGTTTTTTTGTAAACGACCTACACATCAGAGATATCAATACTATCAAAGCATTAAGCGGTAAGGCTATCAGCAGTAGTGTTAAAGTCCCGATAGTCTTGAATAGAGCTACTATTTTTATCCTCACACTCTTTGATGGCGTTGTGGATTGAGGAAGAGATAAAGAGATTGATTGTGCCATAAATTTTTCCTTGACGTGGAATGCGGTTCTTTTATAGGGACGCACAGATGTGCGTCCCTACCGGATATTGCATCCAAATGAGAACTGCTATAACATCAGATGCCTTGAATTGAGAAGAGCCTGTTATACCAAGCGTCTAATCAGGGTTATACCATCTCGTATGGGTAACAGAACTTGCTCTACACGAGGATCTGCGGCGACAATGCGGTTGAATTTAGCGATCGCTTCACCATTGGCTGTACGCTGTTCTGATGGCAGGTAAACTTGTCCTTGCAACAAAGTATTATCTACACAGATTAATCCGTCGGGAGCTAGTAAATGGCTATCCAAGATAATTTGGAAGTACTCTACATACTCCTTTTTATCCGCATCAATGAAGATCAGATCAAAGGATTCTTTTTTAGCCGCCAGCTTGTGCAGCGTCTCTAGTGCAGGTGCTACTTCTACAACAATCTTGCTGCCGTGGGGAGACTCTTGAAAGCAATTTTGAGCAAACTCGGCCACATAAGAGTCTACTTCACAAGCAATCAGTCGCCCATCATCTGGTAAAGCCTCTGCCATTGCCAAAGCTGAATATCCTGTGAACATTCCCACTTCCAAGATGCTTTTAGCCTTGGTGATATGCACAAACATCTTTAGTGTTTGTCCTTCAAGATGTCCTGAGAGCATTTCTTGCTCTAATTGACGCACTGTTTCACCATCACTGAAGCGTTTACTCCAGTCTTCTATGCTGGTCTTCTGCGCTAGTGCTGTCAATGCGGTCGATTCAGGGGTAGTGCAATCATCCAGATAGGGATCTAAACCTGCTGCTAATTGCAACCCTTGGCGCAGAGAAGTCAGTATCTCTGAAGGAATATTACTTTCCTCTGCCATTCTGAGGGTTTTTTGTAGCTGTGCTACCAGAATGCTATGTGGCGTTATTGGTCTTGCGGTATCTCGTCCTAAAATACTGGTCATGTTTTCACACTCCCAATAGTTTGGATTCTTCTTGAGTTTCTATGTAAGCGTCAATACCATCTCCGCCACGAGGGTATGTAGCACACAGACCTTTGTGTTCAGCTAAAGCTGCATCTAGTTCTTCACGGGTGAAATCGTTGACAAAGAAGCACTCACCAATGGGTTTAGGCATAGCTGCACGTTGTTTCCCGTCTCGCGTCAAGCTAATAGATTGGGTAGCATACCAGAGTAAATCGCCATCTAGTAGAGGATGATCGATTGATAAACCTATACGACTCATCAAGCTCAAAATGCGATCGCGTTCTCCTGTTGTAATGTAGCCACGTCTTGCCGCAATGGTTGCAGACAGAGCCATATCTATATTGACGGCATGACCGTGAAACAACGGTATCATCGGAGCTAATTCTAAGGTCGGACTCCAAGTGTGACCATAGGCAATGACTCGATCGAGGTCTAACTCATGCAAGTTTGGAGTCTCCAACTCCAGCATAGTTTTTATTGCCTCGTAATTGAGTTTATGTGCGATCGCTTTCAGTTCCTTTGTGCCATTCACATATCCAAAGTGAGTGGAAAGCAACTCTTCGCCATACTCATACAACAATTCAAAGACTTCAGAGTTTGCCACAACAGCAATTTTGACCAACTCTGCCATCCCATTACGAACTTGAGCCGTTGGTAATGTTTGCAAGAAGGAGAAATCGAGGATAACTTTCAAAGGAGCATGATATGCACCCAAGCGATTTTTTAACTTGCGATGGTTGACTGCAACCTTAATTGCCACACCTGCATCAATCAAACCAATCAGCGTTGTCGGAACCCGAATATAGTTACTCTTGCGACGGTAAGCAGCGCACGCAAACCCAGCTACATCAGTGGTTAAACCACCACCCACTACTAATACTGGTTCCTTGCGGATTAAACCAAAGTCAGAAAAAGCATCAACAATTTTCTCAAAGGTTGCAAGGGTTTTAGTAGGCTCAGTAATCACAATGGGAACTACGGTCAGATCAATACCATAGTGTCTAAAATATGACTTGATTTGCTTGCCATATAATCTGTTGACATTAGCATCAATTACAGTCAGACAACGGCCAAACTTCTCATAGCTGTCTGCAATTTCTCTGTTACTGATATCAAATGCACCATTGACATAGACAAGACTAAACTCAATTTTTTCGTAACCTTCCACGCGAAATTCAGCTTCTGTTGCTTCAAACGATGCTTGAACATTACTCATTATTATTGACCTTGATAGAACTGAAAAATTTGTGAAAATTCAGGCAATATTTGAGATTTACCCTAATGTATGGCAATAACAAATTACGCTCATGAATGCCAAAACTTTTAGGCATTCTGAAGCCAGCTTTTACTAAAAAAGCTTATTATTATTACCGAGCGATGCCACTAAATAGCACCGTTATTGATATAAATTCTGTAAGCTAACCTCTAATTTAAGGTTGCCCCAAGACTAATCAACTAGTCCCATTAAAAATTTATCGTCATAACGCTTGCGCTCTTTTGGGATTGTTGACCTGAATTCGGCAAGTTAACCTTAAATTTAGATTAACTTTACTATTAACTCTGCTATATCTATCTATAGATATAGAGGTTTGACAACTGTTTTAATTCGCAAAATTTCTAAGAGAGAAAACTGTATAAATAGTTTGTCTCCAGGCTTCCATTTAAGATTACAGCCCTGATTAACCTTCAGTTCGCTGTTTTTTAGCATTAGTCTCGAACCTTTTATCGCTAAACTTGCTACGCTCTGTTTTACTCAGAGTGCCAGTGGACTTCTAGTTTATTTTAGTTAACTTTCTGTTCAGTATTTAATATACCAACGTCAGTAACTTTTGAAAACCCAAAATTTTAATTAATCAGAGTTACTAATTACACATATCAGTTTAACTCAATACATGAGTCATTTTATATTTACAAATCTTAAAAAAGAGTTAAATTGGCTTTTTCGTTCAAGATTATAGGATTTCAGCTTAAATTAAGAGATGACTTTCTGTTAAATAACATAAAAAGTGATATGTGTATTCTACCAAAAGTATATAAAGTGAATATTTTTTATACTAAAAAGTTAATTATACCGATGTAGTATATACCTCGGTAATGATGGATGATTAACATTAATGAGTGTGTATATTCGTTCTAATCCCTATGCAACAGTTATTTCCCGGAGAGGTATTCGCCAGCACTGCTGATTTTGACATTGGTATTCGCCAACTGATACCCAGATACGATGAGATGTTGGAGGTAATTAGCCGTTGTCTACCTTCCACAAGTCTGCGGATATTAGAATTAGGTTGTGGTACAGGCGAACTTAGTCTCAAAATACTCAAACGCTTTCCAAATGCCCAAGTAATTGCTCTAGATTACTCACCTCGAATGTTACAATTTGCCCAAGATAAAATCACAGCATCTGGATATCAAAAACGTTGGGTTGGTACACAAGCAGACTTTGGTGATTGGGCAAATAATCCAGAAAAATTAGATATTGGTAGCGAATTTGATGCCTGTGTCTCATCCTTAGCAATCCATCATCTCCAGGATGAGATGAAATTAAAGTTATTTAGCCGAATTGCTGCTAGCCTCACTCAAGATGGCTGTTTTTGGAATGGAGACCCAATTTTACCGGAATCATCAGCTTTAGCAGAAGTTTATCAGGCTGCACGAGAAGAATGGTCAGTTGAACAGGGAACCAATTTAACAGAGATTCGTGCAAAGCTTGGTGCGAGCAGCACTCAAGGTTACTCTAGTCAAGACCAGCTAGCTAGCTTAGATGCTCATTTACAGATGTTGAGCAAAGCTGGATTTAAAACAGTTGCAGTACCTTGGAAATATTATGGTCTGGCGGTGTTAGGTGGCTGGCTATGAAAATTTTGGGTTTTTGATACTGGATTGGGAATTTACCTGTCCCTAATCGATATTTATCGGATTAGCAGACTTATGGTAACAAAACAGTAATAAATAACATTATTTCTCTTGATTAGAACTAATATATAGACGCTTTAGGTCTGTAAAGGAGGTCTTGCTAACTCACGCAAAGATTTTGGCTGAGACTTACGGTATCTAAGCCGTCCTTGTGTTTTGATGCAATATTCCCACATCAGAAGTACCCATGAGGGTACTATCAATCCTCTACAGACCTATCCGAAAATACAGAGTAGAAAATTTTCTTTAGAAAAGAAACCAGGGACACGCAATTTGGATTCGTTTTTCTGCTCCTTTCTCCAGTGGGGTTAAAGCCACTGTTTGCCATCACTTAGTTTTAAAAGGAGAATATCTTGGATGGCTCGAAATAAAAAGAAATCAGCCGGGTTCAAGTATGAGCATCCACTTGTGTCTAGATGCCCGATTTGTTGTATTATCCCGCCCCATATACTGGAACATGTCGTTGTAAATGGCAATCCTCAACAGCGTAATTGGGCTTTTCGTACATTAAATGTTTCGGCACAGTTTCGCGGACGGAGAGATGTCATAGGTACTGTCTCATTTGCACCTTCTCCGGGTGAAAAGCGCCGTACCATCTACGATGCAAAATATGGTCAGCAACTTCCTGGTACATTAGTGCGCGGTGAAGGCGATCCTCCCAGCAGTGATGTAGCAGTGAATGAAGCCTATGACGGTGCTGGTGCTACTTATGATTTGTTTTATGAGATATTCGATCGCAATTCCATTGACGATAAAGGGCTACGTTTAGACTCCACCGTGCATTATGGCGTTAAATATGATAATGCCTTTTGGAACGGCGACCAGATGGTTTATGGCGATGGCGACGGAGAACTGTTTCAACGCTTCACGAAATCAATTGATGTGATTGGGCATGAGCTAACTCATGGTATAACCCAGTATGAAGCGGGTTTACAGTACTATGGCGAACCAGGGGCACTAAATGAATCGTTTTCTGATGTCTTCGGTTCCCTGGTGAAACAGAAGATCAATAATCAGACCGTACAAGAAGCAGATTGGCTCATTGGCGAAGGTCTTTTAGTACCAACTGTCAAAGGTATTGCCCTGCGATCGATGAAAGCACCGGGAACAGCTTATGATGATCCAGTATTGGGTAAAGATCCTCAACCAGCCCATGTAAAAGATAAATACACTGGTACTGATGATAACGGTGGCGTGCATATCAACTCAGGAATTCCTAACCATGCGTTTTATTTAGCGGCTGTTAGCATTGGTGGCTATGCTTGGGAAAAAGCAGGCAAAATCTGGTACATAGCTTTACGCGATCGCTTGAAAGCCAAAGCCGATTTTAAAAAAGCTGCCAACGTCACCATTCAAATTGCTGGCGAACTCTACGGTAATGGTAGTGATGAGCAAAAAGCTGTACAGGATGCTTGGCAAAAGGTAGGAGTTATCTAGAAGTTATGAGTGAGGAGTGAGGAGTCAGGAATAAATAGTCAATACCTTCCACTCCCTCACTCAACACTCAGGACTGATAAATCTGTTGTGTATTGTTGCTAAAGTGGGGTGTGAGAACTATCGTCTCCCATTTTAAGTATTTATCCCAACTAAATAACACAACGGAGAGCAAAAAATGCGGATATCCTTTGAACGCACAGGTGGCTTTGCTGGAATCAGCAAGAAGACAACCGTTGATACAGATACTCTCCCGCCGGATGAAGCTGCGACACTTCCCCGACTGGTGGAAGTTGCAGATTTATTTAGGCTACCTGAACTAATTACCTCGCCAAATCCCCAGAGCGATCGCTTTCAGTATAAGTTGACAGTAGAAGATAACGGCAAGCAGCATACAGTGACTGTCAGTGAAGCAGCATTGCCAGGAACCTTAAGACCCCTGATTGAATGGCTGCAAAGCGTATCACAAAAAAGGTAATTTGCTGAAAAACTTAAATTAAGACTGACTTAACAATTCAAAAGTCAAAAATAAATTCTAAATGGATTGTGGTGTGATGAATGAATAAACCAATCAAGCGAGCTTTTTTAGACACCGAAGATGGACAAATTCTTTACCGTATTGGTGGCGAAGGAGAACCTTTATTATTGTTGCATCAAAATCCCAGAAGCAGTGATGAATTTCGTGAGCTAATGTCTATCTTTGCTCAGACAAGGTGTGTTATTGCTATGGACTTTTTGGGATTAGGTGATTCTGATAAACCTCCAAGAATGTACTCTACCGAAGACTACGCAAAAACTGTGATTGCCCTTTTGGAGAAATTAGGTATTTCCAGTATAAGCATCCTGGGAAACCATACGGGTGCTTTTGTGGCAGGAGAAGTGGCAGCAGCATATCCTGAAAAAGTAGATAAACTTATATTATGTAATGCTTTTGGCTTCGATCAAGAAGGAAAAGCAGCTTTATTAAAAAGATTTAATGACGGGTTCAAAATAAAAGCAGATGGCTCCCACCTCATGGAAAGATGGTCAGCCCGGGCCCAATATGTAGGCTCTCCAGAATTAAATCAACGTTGGGTTTTAGACGATTTAAAAAGCTCTGGCTATCCTTTATATGCGATTTGGGCTGTACAAGATTACTGTTTGAACGCGCCAACAAGATTTCAACTAATCAAGTCTCCTACCTTGATTTTATGGGGAACTGAGGATATGAAAACTTTTGACAAGCTAGGTTTAGCCAAGGTAGAAAATAGATATTTTGTTTCTAAAGCAATTCCTCATAGCAAGGTGGTTGAGATTGAAGGCGGAACTATCTGTATGATGAATCAAATTCCTGAAGAAATATCGCAGATAGTCATAGATTTTCTAGAAAATTCAGGCATTTAAAATTTTAGATAGGCGTTTGACAAAAAGATTATGGCAAGAGATCATATTGAGTTTATTCAATCAGCAGATGTCATCCAAAAAACTTGGCTTGTAGATGGTTTGCTGGAAGGTGGACTGACACGTATCTTGAGTTTTGATACTGAAACTGGTGCGTCTACAGAATTAATTGAGTGGTCACAAAACTGGGAGAATAGTTCAGGTTATTTCAATTGCGATGTGGAAATATTTGTCCTCAGTGGAGAAATACGAATTGGGCAGCTTCGCCTCGGACGCTACACTTATGCCTTTATTCCTAAAGGTGTCTGTATTGAAGCATGGAATATTAGCGAAAATACTAAAGCTTTGTGGATGCCTGAGCGCCATCCTAGCTTTACGAAATCACTGAATGATTTACCAGAAGCAAAAAGAGAATTATATATACCCTCGTACAGTTCAGAACTGATTCCTTGGTCTGCTACTATCACCCCCGGCTTTCCCCCAGGAGCAATGAGAAAAACTTTACGGAAGGGGCTAGACGGTGGAAGAAGCACTTGGCTTTTAGGGTGTTTACCGCAGTTCGTCGAACCTTTTGCAGAGTATCATCCCATTCCCGAAGAGGAATTTGTCCTCCAAGGCAGCCTCACCACACAGGCTGGTCACATGACTCCAGGCTGTTACTTTTGGCGACCGCCATTGATTTCACACGCCCCAGCATACACAGAAACCGGATACTTTGCTTTAGTACGAGGAGGGAACCCCCATCTTTCTTACCATGCCTGGGAACCGCCATTACATACATACTATCCTTGGGATTGGAATAAATAGATGCTGAACTTATAGAATAATTTTGTCTCTACTTTAAACTTGCAAATACTTTCATGTAGAGGGAATTATTTAAGACTGGGAGCGTTTCAAATACCGCCCAGTGGGTGAACCTAAAACTTGCCCATTGTTATAAATAAGATTTCCACGCAAAAAAGTACTCTTCACCCGCCCAGTTAACTCTACACCTTCAAAAGGTGTATAACCTTGTTGTGACTCAGACTCAGCCGCACGCACTACAAAGCTTTCATTGGGGTCTACCAATACCAAATCAGCATCATAGCCAACAGCAATATCACCTTTTTCTAACAACCCAAAGCGCCGCGATGGGTTCCAAGATAGCAACTTAGCCATCTGGTTGTAAGACATTCCCCGCTTGCTACCTTCACTAAATACACCAGAAAGTAAATATTCTGTACCGCCAAAACCAGACTTTGCTAACCAAATATTATTTGGGTCTTTAGCACTTCTTTTTTGTTCAGCAGAACAGCAAGCATGGTCGCTAACTATCCAATCTACTTGATTGTTTAATACTGCTTGCCACAAGTATTCAACATCAGCGCGAGGACGGATAGGAGGGTTAACTTTTGCCCAAATACCATTAGGAGTATCCACATCTAATAGCAAATGTCCAACAGTAACTTCTCGCCGAAAATTGATATGGGGAAAAGCAGTTTGCATTGTCAAAGCTGCTTCCATTGCTTTACGCGAACTAAGGTGCAACAAATTGATATTTGCACAGTTAGTTTCATTAGCCAAATAAGAAGCAATGCAAATTGCTAAACCTTCTGAATGAGGTGGACGCGCTGCACTATAAGCGTGTAATCCGCTCAGACTAGAATCATTTTCAACTATTTTGGTATAGGCGTTGAGAATTTCTGCAACTTCACAGTGCAAACTCAAGCTGATAGTATCTCGCGCTTCTGGATGTTTTTCCATCAAGCGAGTTAGACCGCGCATAATAAATTCAAAATGGGCAAAGTCGTATCTTTCCTCTTTGTTAATCATCAAAAAGAGGTTTTGCTGGTCTGACAAACCATGCAACCCATATCCGCCATAAAACATGAAGATTTTAAACGAAGATATACCGTATTCCTCAAACAATAAAGGTATTTCGTCGATATGCTGGCTTGCTATAGGTGCGATGTGATAGCCGTAATCTACAAAAAAATTACCTGCGGATAACGCCAAAACCTCTGGAAAAAAATCGCGGTAGGAGCCGCCTTTGTTAAGATAATACTGCCCTGTACGGATGTAATTTAAGCTGGTAGTTACGCCTCCCATTGCGGCTGCTTTGCTTTCAGTCAGAGCATCTTTATCAAGGGGTTGATAAATACCTACGTGCATGTGGGCATCTACGACTCCAGGAAAGCCTAGCAGGTTTTTGCCATCAAATACCTGTTTGCCTGTGTCTGGGCTAATATTAGAGGCAATCTGAGCAAATTTTCCATCCTTAATGCCTAAATCAAGTAGTTCGATTGCGTCCTGATGGGGACGAACTACTCGCACATTTTTGATAATTTGATCTAATAGGGGAGTTTCAGACACAGTAGACCTCACACTAAAATGAGTTTAGTCAGGAATTCCAACATCGAATCTGGACGAAGACCAAATCCTATCATTATATATAACGGTTTTTTATGAAATCATCTTCAGGAGAAAAAACAATGGAAAGCTTTAATGAATATAATATAGACCCAAATCAATTTACTTTTCTCAAAATCTTCGAAGATAACTGGCAAGTGATTAGAGAGGAATTTAAACGCTTTATTAACCAGGCATCTGATGAAGAGCTAAAGTTAACTTACGATATTCTGGGGCCTAAAAGTAAAACGATTAAAACCAAGGGTAATGCAAAATACAGCGCTTTTGGTATTTTATTTCAAGGTCTTTTTATTGAACAATATATTCAAGCTTATCAAATACAATATCCTGATTATGGGCCAGATGAGGCATCAAAAAAAGCACTTTTATTAAGAGAGAAGTATTTTCCAAATTTAGCTAATTTGATAAAAAATGTGAATTTTATTGATGATGATATCATCAGAAACGTCTATTATGGTACATTTCATCCGGGATTAGATATTAAGCTGCATGTAAACTATAACCCTCATACAAATCGTGGGTATTTGGGATTAATAGTTCCAGAGGGAGATGTGGCTATGAAAATATGCCACGATCAACTTTATTGGCATGAAGGAAAATTCCTGGTTTTAGATCATAGCTATCCACACTGTCCACATAATTACACTAATTATGATAGAATTGTTTTGGTTGTAGACTTTTTTAAACCAGATAAACCTAGAGATGAAGTGATCCGATTTGAGAAAGAGCAAGTCACACAACGGATGCAAGATAATCCTTACAGCTTAGGTGTTTTTGGTAAAAGTGATAAAGCTAAAGAAGAAGATTTTATCAAATATGGTTTAGCTCATCAGTTAGAGTGGGATAAAGCTTTATAAGGATAGTGAAATGCACCTTAGATTGTTGATAAATAGTGCGTTAGGTGAAAGCAAAACAAACGCACTCTAAATTTAAATTTTTCAACATAGCTTTTAATATTTGCACCGAATTACTTGTATCAATGAATGTACAAACCTACAGAAAGTTAATAGCAAATCAACTGAATCAAGATTTTAAATCTGCCATTAAAATTGTCGAAATTCCTATTCCCAAACCTGCTGCTAGCGAACTTTTAATTCAAAATAAATTTGCTGGCGTTAACGGTGGCTTTGACACCTTACTTTGCCGTGGTGATGTTCCATATATTAACTTAATTCCTCCCTTTGATTTGGGTGTGGAAGCTGTGGGGAAAGTTATCGCTATGGGTGAAAATGTCAAAGATTTTCAAATTGGTGATGCTGTCATAACTACGGCACGTGGTGGCGGTTATCGAGAATATCAGGTTATCAATGCAAACTTAGCAGTAAAGGTACAGGAAGCAACGCCAGAGTTGCTAACACTAATGCCTACAGGTGTATCAGCTTTGGTTGCATTGGAACAAGTGGGGGAGATGAAAAGTAATGAAGTGGTTTTAGTGACAGCCGCCGCCGGGGGAACAGGTCATATTGCAGTGCAATTGGCAAAGTTAGCCGGGAATCATGTCATTGGTACTTGTAGTTCTGAGGCGAAGGCAAAGTTACTGAGAGAATTAGGGTGCGATCGCATTATCAACTATCGCACAGAAAATCTCAATCAAATCCTCAAGCAAGAATACCCCAATGGGATTAATTTAATTTTTGACTGTGTAGGTAAACAGGTTTTTGATACTTGCGTTGAAAACTTGGCAGTGCGCGGACGCTTAGTTGTAGTTGGTTTCATCTCCGAATACGCAAAAGATGTAGAAGAAATTACACAACCACGCCTTTATCACCAGCTATTTTGGAAAGCTGCTTCTGTGAGAGGCTTTCTCATGCCTCATTATAAAGAATATATGGCAGAGGCACGCGATCGCCTATTAAACCTGTTCTACACAGACAAACTCAAAGTTTCCGTTGACCCAAGACACTTTCAAGGCATAGAATCAATACCCGAAGCTGTAGAATATCTCTTCAGTGGTCAGAATTGTGGGAAAGTAGTTGTGAGGTTTTAAGTCACACAGCATTAGTTTATATCTAGTTAGCGCGGGTGGGAATGACACAAGACTCAGAAAATACTTTAAAAGTTGCTCGACAGGCATTTGAGCATCTTACGTATGGTATGGCAACTGGAGAGTGGGAAGCATTGTTAGATATGCTCACAGAAGACTTTACCCTTTGGTTTCCAATGGGTAAATTCCACGGTTTGAATGTCGGTAAACAGCGAGCTAGAGAATTTTTCGAGTACGTTTTTGAAGCCTTCAGCCCTGGTTTGAACTTGACCGGCTTAGACCGTGTTACGAGCAATGAAACAACGGCTGTTTTTGAGTTTCGAGATGAGGGACTTTTGTTTGGGCAGCTTTACAAAAATCGGGTAGCGGTTTCTTTTGATGTGCGTGGAGACAAAATTTGTGGCTATAGGGAATACTTTGGCAGCGATGGTAAATCCTATTAAATAATTCGTAATTACGAATTATTTAGTTTCTCTCAGGGTTGAGTTTGTTGATTTCTTTGCACTTAGCTTCTGCGGCTTGATATGCTGCCAAATAGTCCTGACCACCCAACATCACATCACCATAATATTCATAAGGTGGATCGCCATAGATTGGTAATGGTTCATCTTCTGGATAATCTTCTTTCGATTCTTCAATGATGGCTTTCAATTTTTTAACCGTTAGCCTTTGTGCTGCAAAATACCAGAGTTCTTGGGGATTTTTGTTCAGGTGCGGTAATGTGGGATCGATAATGCGTACCTCAGAGGCATCACCTAGTTCAATCCAACTGTGTTCAATCGGCCTGTATGGCTTTCCCACAAAAGTTAAAAATCCTTGGACATATCTTGCTCCCTCAGTAGACAATGCTGCTTTGTAAGCATTATCAAACGGAGTGCTAGCTCTGCTGTTTATGCGTTCAGCAGTTTCAATTGACAGCGTTTCATCCAGTAGTTTGTTCATCAATAGCAAGGATTAGAGCAGCCATGAGAATATATTACCACTCATGGGGAATGGGGAATAGGGAATGGGAAATGGGAAATGGGAGTTGACATACTCCCCGGCGTGAACCAACGGTGATTCTGGAGTAATGAGTAATAAGTAATGAGTAATGAGTAATGAGTAAATACCCATTTTTCATCCACTCATTACTCCTTACTCATTACTTTAAAGCATTGCGTGAAGCACGGGGTTTCAGACCCATATTTTTGATGAGGTAGAAATAACCAATGACAAATGACAAATGACGAATGACAAACTCTACTTTGTATTAATTACCATCTGTAAATTTCTTAACAAGTCGCTTGAGGTGTAGGGCTTGGACAATAGGGTTTTGACACTATTACCAAGGATTTTAATCATTTCATGATTGGAAGCTAATCCACTAACACCAATAATTTTGATCTCTGGATTAATTTTTTTCAACACATTGATGGTTGTTGGCCCATCCATGTTTGGCATCATCATATCAATCAAGACTACACTAATTTCTTGTTGATATTCTGTATATAGTGCGATCGCATCAATACCATCACTAGCTACTATAACTTTATAGGCATTTTTTTCTAACCAGGTTTGAGTAACCTCTCGAATTGAATCTTCATCATCAACCACGAGAATCAATTCTCCATGCCCCGGTGGTAATTCATCTCCAGCTAATTTACTATCTGTCTCCATTGTTTGCGTGACGGGTAAGCAAACTTGAAACTCTGTGCCTTTGCCCACGTCAGTCACTACATTCACAAAACCGAAGTGGCTTTTTATAATCCCAAGCACTGTTGAAAGACCAAGCCCTGTGCCTTTTCCGACTTCTTTTGTTGTGAAAAATGGCTCAAAAATTCTATCTACTATTTCTCTCTTAATTCCTATGCCTGTATCACAGACGCTAATCATTACATAAGAACCTACCTTAGCATCAATATTCATTTTGGCGTAATGACTATCAACCCAGAAATTCTTCGCAGAAATCTTTAGAATACCGCCATTAGGCATGGCATCATGAGCATTGATACATAGGTTCATTAGCACTTGGTGTAACTGGGTAGCATCGCCAAAGATATTCCATAAGTTTTGCTCAGAAATATCAATACGGATTTCAATAGCTCTGGAAAATGTTTGCTTAATAATATTTTCAATTTCTGAAATCAAATACCGCACCTGTAAGGTTTTAAAGTTCCCTACAGAGCCGCGTGAAAACCATAACACTTGTTTAACTAAATCTGCGGTGCGTTTAACATTTGTTTCCATAATTGTTAGCCATTGCTGACTTTTTTCATCTGGAAGCTGTGCCTCTAAAAGTTGCACTGTCATCAACATAGGTGTTAGTGCATTGTTAAGATCGTGGGCGATACCACTTGCTAGAGTGCCAAGGCTCTCCATTCGCTGGGCGCGGAGAAACTGCGCTTCAAGTTGTTTTTTCTCTGTAATGTCGGAGTTGACAATTAGGACGGATTTAGCTTGTCCCTCATTATCATTTACCAGTGTCCATCGGCTAGCAACGATAATCTCTTGGCCTTGTTTGGTAACTTGATATAATTCACCTTGCCACGAACCATGTTCAACTAAAGTTTTCTGGATGTTTTTTAGTTGGCCAAAACTTTGCTTTTGATACAAAAACTGATTGGCATTCTTGCTCAATGCTTCTTCTGCCATCCAACCGTACAGATGTTCAGCCCCTTTATTCCAAAATTGAATTTTGTTAACTAAATCTTGAACGATAATTGCGTCTGTGGTGATATCGAGCCAAGCTGCTTGCTCACGAATTTTTTGCTCTGCATTTTTGCGTTCACGTAGCACAGCTTGCTGTTCGGTAATATCAATTACAAAGCCCGCCATCCGAGCAACTTTGCCTGTAGAGTCTAAAAAGATATAACCATTATTTTCAACTGTGATGTAAGTGCCATCTTTGCGAGCGACGCGAAACTCAAGGTGGAATCGCTCTTTTGCGGATAAAATGCGGTTAATCTCTTCATTGAATAATTTTCTATCATCAGGATGAACTAACTCTAACCAACGCTTCAAACCTCCTAACATCTCAGGCATAGAGTAACCTAATATTTGCTCTACATTGCCACCATATTTAATATCGTTGGTATCCAAGTACCAGTCGTAGAGAATTTGACCACTCGCTTGAATTAGTGCTTGGTAGCGATTGTTCCACTCATCTAATGCAGCTGAATGACATCGCAGTTCTTCTTCTACTCGCTGGCGCTCAAAGATTTCTATTTCTAAACGTTTATTTTGCTCTGTGAGTTTTTTTGTGAGGTTTCGTAAACGTAAATGGATATTTACCCTAGCTAAAACCTCTTTATTTTCTAGAGGTTTAGTTATGTAATCTACTGCCCCAAGGTTCAAACCTTTGATTTGATCTATCTTATCGGTTATAGCAGTTAGAAATATTACTGGAATATCTTGAGTAGCTGGATTTTTTTTCAAAAGTCTACAAGTTTCAAAGCCGTCAATTCCTGGCATTAATACATCCAATAAGATTAAGTCAGGTAAGGCATTCTCTGCAATTTCAATGGCATTAATTCCATCTTCAGATACTAAAACCTTCAAGCCGTAATACTCTAAAAGCTTGAATAATATCTCTAAATTAATAGGGGCATCATCAACTATTAAAATGACATTTCTTTCATCTTTGTTAAAATTCATACTTGCCTCCTATTAAATTTGTTTTAAATTTATCGCATTTGTTGATATTTAAAATCTTTGGCAAGTTGACGAACATGGTTGGCAAAGGGCACTTCATCACCTAATTCTTCGGGAGCATTCCAATGCAAGCAAATTGACCAAGATGATATATTCTAATTGCGATTAATTATCTACAAGATGCTAAGTGAACGCTCCCCCAGCCCCTCTCCGACATGGAGAGGGGAGTAAAAAGCTGAATTTTTCGTTGCTCCTCCCTTTCCGTTTCGGAGAGGGAGGCTGGGAGGGAGAGGTTCGTCGAACTCACGCTTTATTAGGTACCTTGCGAGAACGCCAAAGGCGATCGCAATAACAGCTTATACTTTTACACATTTGGGTGACTCTCACTTGTGGGAATGAGAAAAATTTTGCTAATTAGGCTATCACCTGACTGATTTGGTGCATCACATCTTCTGCCAGATTTTTTAGATATGCACGAATTTTGGATTAGAAAGCAAAAAGATTTAATTAAAAGTAAACTATCTCCAGGAAATGCCTATATAAAGCAGAGCTTATAGGTCAATACAGTTCAGTTAAGTATTTCTTCTTTCTCTTTGCATCTTTAGTCCCCTTCTCTGCGAGACACTGCGCGATGGCGGTAGCCTGCGGTAAGCCCTACGGATGACGCTCGTAGCTACGCTAACGCCAGTTCCTTTATGCTGGAGAATCCGTCCACCGGACTAGCTCACCACTTTGCATCTAGGTTATAAACAATTGACTTTAGAGTTTTACCCTTAACTGAACCTTATTGGTCTATATTCTATGCAATTGAGAACCGCTATAAATAAAATATGTAGAAAATTTAAGGTAGCGCAGCTAGTTGGGCTACCTTACTATAGACATCTGGTGAAAATGAATGTAGAGACGTTGCAATGCAACGTCTCTACAAGGGTTTCAGGTAAGCATAGTTAATTTCTGGAGATGTCTTATGTTTATCTATAAAATCATGGGGTTGTAGGGGTATCAAGTTTTATACGACTTGTCTTAGGACGACAGGGGCTTCCCCAACAAACCTGTCCAGAAGGCATATTCGTCAAAACAGTACTACGAGCGCCAATCACAGCATTAGCGCCGATTTGCACTCCCGGCCCAACGAAACAATCTGCTGCTACCCATGCACCATTATTAATAGTGATACTCGCTGTTTTTAACCCAAAAGCAGGATCTTGGATATCGTGACTACCAGTACACAGGTAACTTTTTTGGGAAACTACGCAGTGTTCACCGATGTGAATCTGATCGAGGCTGTAAAAAACTACGTTATCCCCAATCCAGCTGTAGTTGCCAATGGTAACTTTCCAAGGATAGGTGAAGCGGGCGGTGGGTCGAATTAATACACCTTGGCCAATACGAGCGCCAAATAGTCGTAGCAAAGCACAACGCAGAATATTTAACGGTTGAGGAGTAAGGGGAAATGCGATCGCTTGTACAAGCCACCACAACAATACATACCAACTTGGCCGTCCCCGATCAAACCAAGATTGATCATATTTGCGTAAATCTACAAAAGGTTGGTCATTTGTCATTTGTCATTGGTCATTTGTCATTTGTCATTTGTCATTAGTTATTAGTTATGAGTCAATAGTCAATAGCTTTACCTCTGCTCCTCTGCTCTCCTGCTCCCCTGCTTCTGCCTTTGGGGTAGTTGCAGTATTTAAGTGGCCACCACAATTACGTAATTCGTAAAGTTTAACGCCAATTTGATATTCATATTGACTCAGCAAGCGTGCATAAATATATCCAGCTTTGCCATCCAAAAAACCGCGTTGAATTATATAAAATAAAACAAACCGTAAAATGGGTTTAAATGGCAGGTGTACCCACACTTTTTTCAAAAAGCGCTTACGTTGCACTGCATCACCAAATAGATTCGCGCCGATGGTGCCGCTATCATCTTTACCTGTGAGAATATTAAAATAAACGCTGGCTTCCCAGTTGGAATAACGATTGTGCCTTTCTAGCCAGTGATAAAGATCGCGGAAGTCCTCGTGAAGCATATCATTTTTGAGATACCCAACTTTGCCCTGCAAAATCACATGTTCATGAACCTCGTTGTCACCAGTGTTAGGAATATCTTCTGTATGTAGGTTTTCGTAGCGACCTTTTTTATGCTGAAATAAACGAAGATTCCAATCGGGATATTTCCCACCATAACGAATCCATTTTCCTAAGAAAAATACACGGCGGTTGAGATAATAACCTGTATATTCTTGATTTTGAATTGCTTGGTCAATTTCTTCCCAAAGTTCCGGGGTAATGCGCTCATCGCAATCTACAATTAGCACCCATTCGTTTCGGAAAGGTAAATTATCTAAAGACCAATTTTTCTTTTTGGGCCAGCCTCCATTGAAGTTGAATTGCACAACATTAACACCGTGGCTTTTGGCAATTTCAATGCTGTTATCGGTACTTTGAGAATCTACTACAAATATTTCATCTGCCCTGCTGAGGCTCGCAAGGCAGGCTGGCAAGTTTGCTTGTTCGTTTTTTGCCGGAATTAATACAGAAACTGGTATTTTAGATGACATATCAGTATAAATTATGTTATTGGTTATTTCTTATTTGATGTAAATAAAAGACCTTGAATAGCAGCATTTAAGTAACCAATCTGACCGTAAGCATATACAAGTTTGTCAAACCGTTCTGCTGGATCAGAAAAATATTGCAATGCTTTATACAAGCCACGCACAAACCGTTCGCCACCTCGCTGTAATTGAGCGATTCCAGCTTTACCAGCAAGTTGTTCTCGATAGCATTCACTGATACCCTGCCACCAGCCTCGATTTAAAAACCAAGTGCGTTGTAGGCGTTCTGGGGCAACATTGTGAGCAACCAGTGCTTCAGGAAGATAAGCAACTTGCCAACCACGCTGTAGGGCAAATTCGGTCATTTGCAGTTCTTCATTTGATAATAGATTTTTCCCCACTCGACCGAGATGAGGATCAAAACCGCCAATTTCTTCTAGGAAACTGCGGCGGATAGAGTAATTTAAGCCTCTGGGTGTTAAGCCAGGTTGCTCGATGTAGATGTTACTGTCACCCAAGTCGTATGCACCCAGATTTGCCGCCAACCCTGGAGATAGCCATCGTGGTTGTTCGATTCCTGGGGGCCATAAGAGAGTGACTTTGCCACCTGCGATCGCTAGTTTAGAATTATTGTAATAGGCAAAATATAAAACTTGTAGCCACCCAGGGCTAGCAACAGCATCGTCATCGAGATAAGCCAGAATGTCGCCACTAGCTACTTTTGCGCCTGTGTTGCGGGCGACAGATAAACCGATAGTGGGTTCAAATACATACTTCAGGTGCGGATTGTGGGCCCTTTGTTCTACAACCTCACGGGTGCGATCGCTAGATCCATTATCAACTACCACAATTTCAAAGTCAGCAGCAAAATCCTGCGCTAAAAGACTATCAATTGCAGCCCCTAAATAGGTATCTCGATTGTGGGTACAGATAATGGCAGAGATTTGGGTGTCTGGCATAGATTTTATTTTGGATTTGAGATTTGGGATTTTAGATAAAAATCTTAAATCCAACACATACCTGCTGAGAGTTAATCTAAACCAAAAATTACTGACCCACCAACCGAGTTTCTTCGGAAATAATTTTTAAAACTTCACGTTTGTTGAATATGACTGTGTAAAACTACAAGTGTTTGGGCCAGTTGACTCAGGCGGGTTTCTAAAGATTGCTTGCGCCCCAAAAGTTGACGTAACTTTTGGTAACGTGCGATCGCCATACTAACATTAGCAACCTGATCTGCTGGACATGGGCGTGACCAGACTTTACCAGCATCGTCTACACCACATAGGCGGTAGCCAGTAATGGATGATTTATAAGATACTTTCCCACCAGTGGCGCAAATTTCTTCTACATAGTTCATCAGGCGGTCAACTTCTGCATGGCGCAGTGTTGCGGTTCCTCCCGGTTCTGGTTCGCTGGGATTGGATTCTAACCAGCCATTGACAATTGGCCCTTCTAAGTAAATATCCTGAATTTGGTTCAAAATATTTTGCAGTTCTATTTGCCAACCCGCGACAGTTTCCTGAATTTCTTGTAATAGATTCATCGCCAATGCTGGATTTGCTCCGTGGCGATGGTTACTAAAACTTGGAGTTTTCAACTTGGGTAAGCTGGGTGTTTTGCCCCCATTCTCTTGTGTTTGAAAGGTCTGCACAGAGTCATGGTGAGGAAAGAAATTCTGTTCGGGAGGATAATTACTCTCAGTATCTACACCCAATTCAACTGTTTGTTCTTCCTGAGATGATGGAGTTTGTGTGCTATCTGTGGATTCGTTGGCTCCGACACTGATTCTAAAAGAAAAAGGCCGTTTTGTCGTCGAATCAGTTGCTTCGGCGGCAGGGGCAGTACCGCGATTCCCTAAATCGTGTAGAGTTGCTTCTATGCGTTTTAAGCCTGCGTTCATAAAGACATCCTAAATTTTGCTGTCCCCAATGGTGTTGAAGAAGAGGCAGGAGAGCAGGGAGCAGGGGGGATAATTCAGATGGGGATTCGACCCAATAGAACTAGAACCACACTTGGTTGTTGTGGGGGAATCAGACCCATGTTCTGCTTCGCTCCACAGCAGAGAGCAGGGATCATTTCCCCTTGCTCCTTTTCCCCCTGCCCCCTGCCTCTTGTTGAATCATTAAGAATGGGGTTGTTGGGATTTTCGGCTTTTGCCAGTTGTGACATCAATGATGTTGGTGCTAATTTTATCCCTTAAAAGTTATTTGAAACCAAAAATCTCGCTGATGAAGTAAAAATTGTGGTGATAAATTGCAACCGTAAGCATCTTCTTGTTGAAGAAGGCAAAATACAGAATTCAGAATTCAGAATTCAGAACAAGAAAGTTGGGGATTCAGCCCCATAACACAGAATTCAATCCTGTTTGCGGAGCTTACTGGAGGTATTATTCTGGCTCCTGATTTCTGAATTCTCGTTTTGTTACAATACTCAGAAAACAACTTTGGGTAAAATCATCTTAGTAACAGGGCCAGCACGATCTGGTAAAAGTGAATGGGCGGAAACTCTGGCTATGGAGTCAGGGAAAGCAGTTGTTTACGTAGCAACAGCGACCGATAACACAGATGACCAGGAATGGCACCAACGTATTTTAGAACACCAACAACGCCGTCCCCAAGACTGGGTAACTCTAGCCGTACCTATAGAACTGTCTGCTACCCTCGCCGATGCCAAACCCTATAACTGCCTTTTAGTCGATTCTTTAGGAACTTGGGTTGCTAATCTCTTAGAAGAGGACGAATCTAGCTGGGAAAATCTCGTTGTAGAGTTATTAGAGACAGTAGAGCTAGTTGCTGCTGATGTGCTGTTTGTAGCAGAAGAGGTAGGTTGGGGTGTAGTACCAGCTTATCCCCTTGGGAGGATGTTCCGCGATCGCTTGGGTTCTTTAGTACGCCAACTAGCTGCTCTTAGTGAAACTGTTTATTTAGTAACTGGTGGTCATGTTCTCAATCTCAGTGTCCTTGGTTCGCCATTGCCAACCAGAGAGGATGCTGGAGTATTCAGAAGTCAAAATTCTTAACTATTGATTCAAATTAATCCAAAATCTAAAATCTAAAATTGTCTTATGGCAACCAAACAAGAAGTTAGAGGATACCTTGCCTACTGGTTTCAGTTGGGTAAGAAAGTGATTACGGGCAACGGGAAGGCAAGCATTTTGCCCAAATCGGTGCTAAATGGCGATCGCTATAGTGAAGAATTTGAAGAGTGCTGGCAGAAAATTATTGCGCCTGAATCAGGTGATTGTCATTTAGAGGGTACGCAAGAAACCATTGCTGAATTGTTGACACCAGCATGGGATATGGTTCCTTGTGGTCGTTGCAGTATGCCAGTAGCCGCGCGAAACGTCGGGATGCCGGCATTGTTATGTCCCTGTAATAGTTTACCTAATTGGCCTAATACAGAACTGCCAGCACCACGAGAGCCAATAAAGACTCAAGACCAACTTAAAACAATTCGCGATCGGCTTGTAGATAATATTGCTTAAAAAAGAAGCAAGGGGCAATACTTTTCGGTTAAACCCAATAATCTCTCTTTTGGTCTGGGGGAAGGTTAAAGGGCAATGGGGAAAGGGAAATTTAAACCCTTTCCCTTTCCCCTTTCCCCCAAAACCCGAAAAGTATTGGGACAAGGGGGACAAGTCTTCTCCATCTTCCCTGTCCTTCTTTATGCTCAATTCCCAATGTCTCATTCTCCCTGCCTCTTCGTTGAAGAAGAATCCAGAATCCAGCAATCTTTGAGTGGGAGATTCAAACCCGCCACTAATTGTAGACTGCGAAATCTTAGATATTGAGGAATTGGATAATTTATTTATTTGAAATCCCTTAGTTCACTTTGGTGGTAGAGAATTTGGCGTTGGACAAGTTTTATTAGCAAAATCACACTGATAAATATAGGGTTCTTGCCAACTTAAAGGAATTTCTAATAAATCTCGCGTTCCTGTCATACCTTGTCCAATAAATAGCAACAAAGCAATGCAGTTTAAAATCGTATGGACGATTCGCCAGCGATTGGATTTGTCTTGATAAATATCTTGAACAATAGCTAATGAAAAAATCATTAGCAGTGCTGCGGTAATACCAATATAATAATGTGACCAATACCACTCATTGGTACGGTGAAATACTCCATCTTGACAGCCTAATATGACTAAACCAGCACCGCTTAAAGTAGCAAAAGCTGCCCGCCACACTCGCTGTTTTGCCCGATAAAGAAATACTAAAGAGGCGATAGTAGCAGCTAATATTAATAGGATAAAAACAACTTGAAAAGGTGCTTTATTCCATAATTGATTTTTAATAATATTTTTACCAATAGGGTAGCTTAATCCGATTAAAGTTAATCCGACAACCGCACTTGTTAGTCTTTCACCTAATTGCTTATGTTCTACACCCACTACTGGAGGAATTTTACTCTTACTGCCGGCTAAAATTTGCAATCTGCGTTGGCGTGTTTGCCAAGCAAAATTAATCACTGTCCCAACAAGTGGAAACACGAATATAATTGCGATCGCTGGATGTAAAAGACCAAGAAAATCTGCTATTCCCATACAACACCTTTAAATTAATCATCAAATTAATCTCAACTGACAATTTAAAGCATTGTAGTACCACTTAAATTAATTTTAGATAAGAATCTGGTGAATATTTATTTTTGTTATTTTTAGCTATTTTTAAGCAAGTAAAATGTAAATGTCTTTGGAACAATTAAGTATCTAAAAACTAAAATTTTCTCATAACCTGATAGTCAACGAGCGGATAATTTCATCTTGCGGAGAATATCACGTTGGCGTACATTGCGAAGTTTAGCTAATTTCCAAACCGAATAATATTTGTCACTATAAACAATGTCTGTTTTTAAATTATATTTTTTTTCTATCGTTTCGCGCCAACTGTCTGAAGGATTGAATAAAAAAACGTCAGCAAACCTATCAGGAATTTTAGGAATTTTTTGATTTTGAACCAACAGAAATTGTACCTTGGGCTCCAAAAGATAGCTCAGAGAAAAGACATTACCATAATTATTACCCAAAGCATCACTAATCAAAAGTGGGCGAGTGGTCAGATTGATGATTTGGGCAACTTGAGGATTGCCATAGCTTGTACCCTTATTCCACCAAGTTTCTGCTTGGAAATTAACCTTACAAGAAATTAAACCACAAATAATTACCAATCCAACGATCGCATACCAAATATTATGGCGTGACACGCTCTCATTATATATTTTTGTACCTAGCAAATAAGCAACAGCTACTTGAATCCCTAAATAAGATGGTATGAAATATGGTTCAGATGATTGTATATCCTCAACCATTAAATCTGGCAGTATTAGAGGCAGTACTGGCACGACAATTAATATAATGATAAATAACCAAACTTTATAGTTAGTTGTTTGACAAAGGAAATAAATTGAATATCCTACAAATATGAAACAAATTAATGTAATTAAATAGTTAAATTGATTATCTAAGCTCAGGTCTATATCAAAAAATATTCGGCTTAATTGCATCAACAAAAATTCAAATCTAGGCATCAAAGATGACTGTGGTGTTGCCTTATCTGCTGAAATCAAAAATTGGAAAAAATCACCTATTACAACCACGAACCAAGGCATGAAGGCTAAAAAACCCATCAATGATGCTAGAAGATAAGTTCTGACAGTTGAAGAGAACTGGAATCTGGCAGTAGTAATAACATAAATTCCGTGAGCAACTGCGACAAATGCACTCCAAAGAAATGTATAAAGACTGATTGCCAAAGTTACTGCATAAATACTCCAGATAGTAAATGTTTCTGGCTGTTGTCTTTGTTTTGTTAGCTGATCTTGATCTTGTGATTCTAGGCGCATTGCTCGCAGCAAAGAAGCGCTAGATAGTAATATGGTGACTAACCAGAGAATATATTCTTGTGCTTCTTGGGCGTATACTAGTTGAATTGGAGAAATTGCCATAAGTGCGATCGCTACACCAGGAACCAATAGCGGCACATTAAATAATTCTCGACATAGCCAATAAACACCAGGGAAAACCAGCAAACTGATCAAAGCAGATAAACTTCTGATCGCCGTCACCGAATTACCAAAAACTTCCAACCATAATCTGGCTATTATGTAATAAAGCGGTGGATGCAAAGAATCTTCTTTAGCCAAAGTCATGATTGTGTCATTTAAGCTTTTTTTATTTACACCCTGAAACTGAGCAAAACTTTCTTTGCCAATGACACTACCATTAAATAATTTGTTTTGTGCTTCAGTTCTTGTATAACCAGAAATTCGCAATGAGGTATAGGTTTCATCATGGGAGTAAACCTTGGTATCAAGGTTAAAAAAGCGAAATAATATACCCATCGTCAATAAGAAAATAATTAAAAATCGCAACCAACTCGGAGCAGATTTGAGGTGGCGCATAAGTAGTTTTCCTAATATTTTGTCTAAAATAATCCAGTCAGGCGCATTACTAGATGAAGTGTCGCAGCTACGCCCATCATCATAATTCGTAATTCGTAATGGGCTACGCCCCGCTGCGCTAACGTAATTCGTAATTACGAGTTATATCTAAGTCTGTTCATTACACATCCCAAGGGGCTTAGGACTAAAGATAATTTTTACAATATTTGATAACGCCATCTGGCAAAATCTTTGGTATTAGATATGGTTAAAAAATCAATAGTTTTAAAGTGTCGGTCGATAGCGGGAATACTGCATATTTTAGCTCCAATATTCAAGTATGCCTGCAAAATTTTAGGAATTTCCACATTATTCAAGTCTGGACAATTTTGAGGCAGTTCTAGACAAGATTGTGAATTTGGATAAACCAAAATACTTGGATGCATCAAGCCATTCTTCTGAAAATAATTATAGGTGCAAGTAGCTTGCGAAGGAGATTGCGTTAGTAATGATGCACAGCCAAAGAAGTATTGATTTTTACTCCAGATCAGATAATTTGCTAGCCCTTTCCATAATAGTAAAAGTGCCTGACTGTTGCGGTATTCTTTAGCTATACATGCACGCCCAACTTCAACTGATGCCTGAAGCACAGAATTAGGAATTCCATTAAGATTAAATATATCGGCAGCATCAAAGCCTAGTCTTTGAGAAGCCATTGTATAGGTTTGCATCCGATAAGTTCCAATGGTTTTACCCGTTTGTTTGGAAATCATGATTAAATGATGGCAAACTGCATCAAACTTATCTATATCCATCTGAGTAAAGTTAGAAGCAGAAAATCCCAAGCCTAGTTCTAGATTAAAAACTTCAAAGCGTAACCGAAAGATTGATTCTAATTCTTCTTCGGTTGAAGCCAGTCGTAGGGTATATTTTTCAGTTTGAAGTATGGGAAAATCTTCAAAAGAGGGAGGAGGATTCAGTGAGTAATTGATGTTGCATCCAGAAACTTCCATCTATCTTCCTACCTAGATTTGCGAAAATATCCTACTATGATTTAGGCACTATACAAATAGCTCACATTATGTATTAATGTGTCGAAGCGTGATTGAGACAGTTTTCGATAAAATAACCTCTAGAGAGCTTTCTTACTCTTTTGGATTAGAGGTATAGTGCTTTTATTATGGACATTAATTCCTAAAAAATCTGGCAATAAGATACAAAATTTTCCTTTGATATAGGCTATAAATACAAGTCTAATAAAAGGACAAGGAAATAGGCTTTTGCCATAAGTCTCAGCAGAATGGGGAAAGCCCCTAGATTCATCTAGGGGCTTGGATGGTTTTGGTTGCGATGTCTACGACGGGCTACGCCTACGCAATCTGCGGTAGATGCACTCTAAAATACTTAATTAATTACGGTGATTATTGTTGTAGTGAACCCTTGTACCAGCCCAAAGCAACTTCTCCCGTAGCGTCTGATAGTAGGAATTGTTCTCGCGCAAAATAATAAATTTAGCCCGACACTCTGCCATCCGCACATCAACGCGGTGTCCAGGCCAAATAGAAGTCCCTAACACCCCATCTGTCCAGAGTTTGGTACTCAAATCGTAATCCCCCAAAGGCCAAATACTCACCACAGAACCAGGGGGTAAAACGAGGGGGCGACTAGAAAGGCTCATTGCACAAATGGGAGTGATGGTAAGCGCCTCCATACCATCGTGCATAATCGGCCCATTAGCAGAAACGGTGTAACCAGTAGAACCTGTGGGAGTCGAAATAATCAACCCATCCCCGACATACTGATCGACTACCTCACCATCGATTTCCATTTCTAGAATTGAGGTTATCATTCGGTCAGCAGAGGCGGGTTTGACACAAAATTCATTCAAAGCCAGGTAACGCTCACTCACTGGTTCTAAATTAGACCCGTGACCCTCATACACCGCAGCTTGTAACATCATCCGTCGTTGGATAGCATAGCGATCCTCAAACAGCCGATCCCAAACTTTCTCTGTATCCTGAAACTCTTCCACCGACTCAGTTAAAAACCCCAGATGACCTCCCACATTCACTCCCAGAATAGGGATACCAGCTGGGGCTAAATGTCTGGCACCAGTTAAAACAGTACCATCGCCACCAAGTACCAAGGCGAGATCGATTGGTTGAGCCGCCGAAGCCAAAAAGACTGGATAAGGGTTGTCTTTTGGCCCGCTCGGCCCCATCAACACCTGGCACTCGCGGCTTTCTAGTTGTTTAGCACAGATTTCTGCCCATTGTTTACTCCGGGCATCCCGCGCTTTATAAGCAATGATTACCTGCTTGAGTTGCACGCACAGTTACCACTTCAGGAGATTGAACTGCTCCATATCGACGGTATCGCGGTTGCGATAAATGGCAAGCACGATCGCTAAACCCACCGCCGCCTCGGCCGCGGCCACGGTAATCACAAATACTGTGAAAACCTGACCCTTAATTAATGTTGAGTCGAGGAAGTTGGAAAATGCCATTAAATTCAGATTAACAGCATTGAGCAGTAATTCAATTGACATCAGCACCCGCACAGCGTTGCGGCTAGTAATTAAACCGTAGATGCCGATGCAGAATAAAGCTGCTGCTAGTAATAAAAAGTACTGGAGTTGCATGAATTTGGGTATCCCTCCTGAAAAAGCTGGCTGTTTATCTGCGATTCAGGTCGCAAGTATTACTCTTTTGTTTCGCTGGTTGTTGATACTAGTTCTCTGGGGCGTTCTTGTAAAGTCAAAACAGTTTGCCCCACATTGGATCGTGTCAATTGGTCTGGCAAATACTCACGACGTGCCAAAATAATTGCTCCTACCATCGCTATTAGCAGCAAAATGGAAGCCAGTTCAAAAGGTAGTAAAAAGTCAGTGAAAAAATGCTCTCCAATTACAACTATTGAGCTTTCACCACCTACTACAGGAGTAGTTGAGTAAGCCCAAGGAGTAGCCAGCACCATTGTACTTAAAAGACCAAACAATCCTACGCTGACTAGACCAGTAAGTAATTTACGCACCCAAGAGTTGGGAAATGCGACAAAATCTTGACGCTTGTTCACCAACATAATGGCAAACAAAATCAGCACGTTAACCGCCCCAACATAAATTAGGATTTGTGCAGCTGCAACAAAATCACCATTTAGCAACAGGTAGATTCCCGCCATACTGATAAACACACCCCCCAGCATAAAGGCGGAATAGACAATGTTAGAGAACAGCACCACACCAATGGCTGCCCCAATCATCATCACGCCCAGTATGCCAAGTGATACTAACTGTACTCCTTCTGCTAGATTCACTGTTTTTTGTCCTTAGTCAATTGTCATTGGTCATTAGTCATTGGTCATTGGTCATTGGTCATTAGTCATTAGTCATTGGTCATTGGTCAAATAACAAAGGACAAATGACAAATTACATTTATTTTTCTGTTTGTTCTACCAGGTCTTCTGGACGCGCACCTGCACGTGGCGCATCTGCGGGCAGTCCGTGGGGTTCGAGGACACCCTTGGGTAGGTAAACTAGTTCGCGCAGTGGTGTAACCATTGGGTCATCTGTTACTTTATAAGGCAGACGACCTAGGGCTACGTTGTCATAATTCAATTCATGGCGATCGTAAGTGGCAAGCTCATACTCTTCTGTCATGGATAGACAGTTAGTAGGGCAAAATTCCACACAGTTACCGCAAAAGATACAAACTCCAAAGTCGATGCTGTAGTGGTTGAGTTTTTTCTTTTTGCTGGCTTTGTCGTATTCCCAATCGACTACAGGTAGGTTAATTGGACAAACGCGAACGCAAACTTCGCAGGCGATGCACTTATCAAATTCAAAGTGAATCCTACCGCGAAACCGTTCGCCAGGAATCAGTTTCTCGTAAGGATACTGTACGGTAATTGGTCGCCGCCGCATGTGGTCGAATGTGACAGAAAGCCCCTGACCAATGTAACGTGCAGCCTGTACCGTTTCTTTGGCGTAATCACCAACTTGTTTCAGGAACTTGAGCATTTTTGGTTCACTCTCTCTTTTTAAGCTATCAGCGTTATTTATCCCTTGTCTTTTGCCCTTGGTCATTAGTCATTTGTAGAAATGACTAATAACTAATGACTAAATGACTAACCACCAAAAGCGAAGGGAAAGGCTAGTTTCAGAGCGGCGGTTAATAGAAGATTAACCAAACCAACTGGTAACAAAAACTTCCATCCTAAATCTAACAGTTGGTCAATCCGTACCCGTGGCACTGTCCAGCGCAACAGGATGGCGACAAACACTAGTAAATAGGCTTTGAAGACGGTCATCGTGATTCCCAAAGAAGCAGTTACTATCTGGAACACGGGATTTAATTCACTGACTCCCAGCCAACCAGCGATGAGATTGAGGGGAATAGGAAAGTCCCAACCGCCCAGGTAGAGAATTGCTACTAATAAGGAAGAAAGGATCAAGTTAACGTAGGAACCCAGGTAGAACAGACCGAATTTCATGCCTGAGTATTCAGTCTGATAACCTGCGACGATTTCTTCTTCCGCTTCAGGTAAGTCAAAGGGTAATCGTTCGCATTCAGCTAGAGCGGCTATCCAAAAGATCAGAAAACCGATTGGTTGTCGCCAAATGTTCCAACCCAGAATGCCGTAGCCAGATTGTTGATTGACAATATCAACGGTACTGAGGCTGTTAGACATCATAGCGATCGCTAACACCGCCAGCGCCAAAGGAATTTCATAGCTAATAGATTGCGCTGCTGCCCGCAAGCCCCCTAAGAGGGAGTATTTGTTATTAGATGCGTAGCCAGCCATCAGCAAGCCAATGGGTTGAATGCTTGACAAGGCAATCCACAAGAATACGCCCATGCCCACATTGCTAATAACGATATTCTGCCCAAAGGGAACGATCAGGAACGACAGAAAAACCGGAATTACAACAATAATGGGGCCGAGGGTAAACAGCCAGGGGTCAGACTTGGCTGGTACTATATCTTCTTTAAATACCAGCTTCAAACCATCAGCTACAGGTACCAGCAAACCAAAAGGCCCCTGGTATTCTGGCCCAATTCGCTGCTGTGCGGAGGCGGAAATTTTCCGTTCTAGCCAAGTAGCAACTAATACCCCCACTGTTGCCCCAATCAGCATCAGTATCATTGGCAGGGGCATCCAAATCGCTTTGGCTGTCCCTGCTGGTATACCTAAATCCCGGAGGGATTCAATAAAAGTTCCTTGGAGGTCAATTCCTGAGTTCATGTTTCCGCTCTTTAAGACATCGAGTCATGGTGAGTTACAACTATTAGTTAAATTAATACCTGTAAATTCACCCATTTTTAATTTTTGCCCAGATGATGCTTGATTGAAGATTTGTCGCTAATTCCCATGCCTAGTATATCCTTGGATGGTTTTAGCCCTCTGAAGCGATATGAGAACTTCTACTTATGGTTGGCATTGGGATTGGCTATTCAAGGGACAAAAGGGGCAGAGGGAATGGGAGCAGGGGGCAGGGGAGACAAGGGGACAAGGGGACAAGAGGTGAGAATTTGAAACAAGTCTTTCCCCTTGTCCCCAATTCTCCTTGTCCCCTTGTCCTCTTGCCCATGCCCAACGCCCAATGCCCCATGCCCAATCCCCAAGTTACCGTTTGTCAATGGGAGTATAAGTAACTTCGTGCAAACCGTTGTAAACCTGGGTAGGACGGAAAATCCGGTTTTCTGCTAGTTGTTCTTTCCAGTGGGCTAGCCAACCGGCAACGCGAGCGATCGCAAATATTGGTGTAAACAAGTCTGTAGGAATCCCCATCTTCCTATACACTAAACCTGAGTAAAAGTCAATATTGGGATAAATCCCTTTGCTACCGAGTTTTTCCTCTACCACTCGTTCCATTTCTTGAGCAATGTCATAGAATTTGTCATAGCCAAACTTCTCAAACAGTTGCTCTGCTAGACCTTGTAAAATTATGGCTCGTGGGTCTTTTACTTTATACACACGATGTCCAAAGCCCATAATCTTAGATTTAGTTTCTAGACAATGCTCTATGTAGGGACGGACATTTTCTACAGAGCCAATTTTTTCCAACATCTGAATTACTTCTTCATTGGCTCCACCATGCAGGGGCCCACCCAAAGTTCCCACAGCACTAGCAACCACAGCGTAAGGATCAGTTAAGGTAGAAGCTGTAACCCTGGCACTGAAGGTAGAAGCATTCATTGTATGCTCGACTTGAAGTATCAAGCAGATATCAAAAATCCGCGCCATTAAAGGATCGGGTTCTTTCTCATCGAGCATGTATAGAAAGTTGGACGAATAGTCTAAGTCATCACGGGGACGTACCGGGTCATTGCCTTTTCGCATCAGTTGGAACGCCGCCACCATCGTCGGAATGGTTGCTATCAGGCGCACCACGGAATCTCGAATGTAGGCAGGATTATGTAAATCCCGGAGTGAATAAAACAAACCTAAAGCAGCAGCAGAGGCTTGTAGGGCATCCATTGGGTGGCCGCTTTCTGGAAAGCATTTCATCATGTCCCGAATGCGGTATTTTATCCGCCGGTGGTAACGAACTTCATGCTCAAATCCTTCCAGTTCTTCCTTGCTTGGCAGTTCACCCCAGATTAAGAGATAAGCAGTTTCTAGGAATGTACTTTTTTCTGCTAGTTCTTCAATCCGGATGCCACGATATTCTAGTATTCCTTTTTGCCCATCAACATAGCTGATACTTGATTGAGCGGCGGGAATGCCTTCTAAACCAGGCTTGTATTCGCACACCATCATGGCACCACCATTTGCTTTTTGAAATATCTGATCAAGCTAACTTACCAGAAATTTATTGTCGCCATAACAGTAGCCGTTCTAACAACAATCGAAAATGTTGGAAAACTGTTATAGCAGGTACTTGGGTGGTGTCAACCAAAACATCTGACTCCGACCCAGAGGAGAACCTGTTTCTGGTAGTTTTATCCCAATCATACCTGCTTTTTTCAAGACTAAGCTTTCTTTGACTTCTCCCCACAGGAGAATTTCTGCCCAATTAGTCAAATCAGGTTCGTGTCCAACCAGCGCCAGTTGGGTATTTTGGGAATAATTTCTCGGTTCTAACCAGTCTTTGAGCCAATTAGAAATTTGACCATCGTGGGCGAGGTGGCTAGATTCCTCTAACTGGGAGCTTAGTTTTTCTGCTATCAGGATTTCAGCCGTTTGGCGGGCCCGCACTAAAGGGCTGGTGAGAATCAAATCAAAGCTTAAACCCAACTTAACAAGTTTCTCGGCTACTTTCTCAGTTTTTTGCCTTCCTTCTTTGGTAAGGCTGCGTTCCTCATCCTTGATGCCTAATCCCTTGTCTTCGGCGATGCCATGACGAATTAAGTATAGTTCCATACTTTGTATTATGAGTGATCGGTTAGGCTGCTCTTAGGCAATCTTAAAACGCTATTTACCACTTAGCAATTTGTCATACTCTGGATGTGACCCAATCCAAAACCATACAAAATTTTCATCTTCTTTTACAGCAAGCGCCCGATAATATATACCAATACGCACTGACCAAAACTGACCAACTTTTTTAAAATGCAATGATGGATATTTGGGATCTTCCCGAAGAAACTCATAACATCGATCAGCAAGCTCTTGGATATCAATTGGTAACTGGCGATAGTAATACCAAAAATCAGGGGTTGCTCGATGTTTCACAGGTCAGTACAACGCCCTTCTCGGAGATGTTTGAGTGCTTTCTGTGCCAATACATCTAACCGACCAACAGCCACATCTTTTTCAATCTGTTTATCCCAGGCTGCTGCATCGAATTCCGCAAACCAGGTACGAAATGCGGCGAGATCCTCTGGCGAAAGTAGACTAACAGCGAATTCGACGTTTATAACCTGTTCGTCGTTTACGTTTAATTCCTTCTTTAGTTTCTCATTTCTTATTAATTCTTGCGCTAAAAGAAGGCTTGTCTGATTGATTAAATTTCTCCTTAATTCTTCTCGTTTATCCAAGGATGCTGCATCGAATTCCGCAAACCAGGCACGAAAAGCAGCTAGATCCTCTGATGAAAGTTGACTAATAGCAAGTTCGACTGTCCATTTTCCTAATAATTCACGAACCAAATTGTCAAAATTATGTACAACTGGCAAATTTAGGTTTTCAATATATCCGTGAGCAAGACGATTCCAAACTTCAAAACAAGCTTGAGCAAGGTCAAATTGAGAGATTGATAACTCTCCCAAGGAGTACAGATGTCTTAGTAATCCTATAACGGGGAAACGTTCAATAGGAATTGACACATCGACTGCTCGCTTTCTTAAAGCCCCCTCAAATATACTCCACATCAAAAGAAAAGCAGGCTCAATTTCATCATTTTCAATAAGCTTATGTGCTTGGATAAACCGATCGGTTAGCTCTTGCCATGAAGGAAATTGTTCGGATGTTCCAGGTAAGGACTTGGCTTCTATGTCTTCAAGCGTTACCAATAAAAAATGCCAACCTGGATGCGTACTAACTTCCTCTGCTAAAGCTTGTAAACGATCAATCGACAGACGGTTGAGGCTGTTTTTTACTTCAATTACCAAACCCGAACCGTCTTTAATAGCAATTAAATCTGGCTGGTAGTTACCCAAATCAAATGGTAATTCATCTGTTTTGAGTTCAGTTAAAACATGAAATCCTTGACTTTCGTACTTCTCTGCCAGAGATTTCACTTTTTCATCATATAGAATTTTAGTATTGTTAGTCATAAGTATTTTTCCAATGGTTGAGATTCACTTACTTTTACATAAACACACTCTTGACCTGTGATGACAGCACGCTGTAATAAGGAAGGTAGACTTTTAATCTCAATTGGGTCAGACATAAACCGACGATGGCTTTCTACATCTGATACCAAACTATCATCTTCAAAAACTAAGCCTACAAGTGCATCCTGAATCGGCTTGATAATATTATCGGTATCAGCCGGAAAATCATCACAAAGATAAACTAGCGTCAGTTGTAAATCACCTTGCTTAATAACGCTGCGATCTTTCCAAAGTTTTCGAGCTTCAACGCGCACAAAATTCTTCCATGCCTGAAGGTTTTCTTTTTTCTTTGTCTGTAACGAAACAGGTCGTCTGGGAATGACAAATTCAAAAGGTATTATTCGCATCCCAAGTGCATATCTTTATAATTAGTTAACAAAGTTACAGCAATTTTCACAGATGATTACTCATCATATTGAGCATATCTACACTTATACAAAAATTCTACATGGTTATTCGTCCGGGTTAGGATAAAAGTCTAAGTCTAAAATTTCATCAACAGAAAACGGACAAGCGATCGCAAAGTTATCCTCTGATAAACTTGTTTCAACCATTGCCTCTCGCCGCGCTCTTTGATAGGTAGTATTTATCCACTCGGCATCATTTAAAAAACGCCGCAAGCTGGGACTTTCTTGCAGCAATTCGTCTATATTCAGTCGCTCACGGGTAATGGTCACTTGCCAACTGCGACTACGATGTTCTGGTTGATACTTCCATTTCAACAAATGCGATAAGACTAACCGCAACGCACTTTGCAACGCCCGTTGTTGACTCTTACCCAAGTCCACCACTTCCTCAATTAAGTGTTCTAAATCCAGCGTGTCCCAATGGTTCAATCGCAAAAGCTCTGCTGTCTGCTCTACCCAAGCATAAAAATCTTGCTCATACAGAGTTTGTAAGATTTGGAGTTTTATAGACTTCATGGCGCTCCTTCTTCACAAATAAATAAGTAGGCGCAAGTTAACTTTGATTTAGTTCAGCATTCGTCATAAAATCCAAATTCCCGACTTTTATCAAAAATCGGGAAGGGATGCTATATGAACAAACACTTTGACTGCTGCATTAGTTAGGAGTTCTCCGCCTCTTCTTGAGTTCCCTCTACTCCGACTGAATCGGGTTGTCTCTAGGATTAACCAACCTCAGCAGTTTTTGCTTAATTTGAGCGTCAAATACTTCCCACTTCATTTTCGCATAAGCGGAATTTTCGTTGCTGCCAGATAAGAAGCCCATCGGAATTTCAAAGCCGCCTGCGCTTGTCCTTCCACCGCCAAAAAACCGCCCGGCGCTATCTTGTCCGAAGGCTTCTTTGATGAATTCATCAGGGTCAAGGGTAAGTTTGCTAGTTCTCAGGGAACCGATGACTATTTCCAGTTCATCGTCTTCATCGTGAACAATGCCGTAAACTACAGCAGTGTGAACGTTTTCTTCGGTGACGAGAAAATCAGCCGCTTGGGGGATGGCATCACGGTCATCGTAGCGTAAGTAACCAACACCAGCAATGGAAAAGTTATTTTGAACGATGCGATTTTTTAGCGATCGCTCGATCACATCCATTACCCGCTTGGAACGGTTCGCCTGTAAAATGGCGTTTAGCAATTGGGCATCATAAAATCGGCTTAAATACGCAGCTGCCATAAAGTCTTCTTCTTGCGCTTGCATTAACCGATTTGTATCTGATCGCAAGCCGTGCATCAAGGCAGTTGCACATTTAACGTGTTGATTTATGCTGCTATCTAATGCTAGTAATCCCGTTTGGAGATACTGCGTAAAAATTGTTGCTGTCGCTCTTACATAAGGACGGATATCCTCAAACTCTGATTGCAGATCGCCTTGGATACTATGATGGTCAACGAGTACCACTAGGGGAATCTTAGCCTGCTGCACTGCTGATAGTAGCTGTGAAGTAGTTCCCTGATTATCAATTAATACAAAACCTTGATAAGATGACAAATCTTTAGTTTTCAAGGTTTGCGGTGTCCAGCGTTGGATAGGTAAGTTAGTCAGCCTTACCAAGGCAATATTTTCTTGATGGCTCAATGCGCCAGCATAAATGATTTCGCATTTGATATCATATTGCTGGGCAATTAACTGATAAGCCCATGCACAAGAAAGGGCATCAGGGTCAGGAAAATCTTGCAAAATTACCAGTTGGCGATCGTGTCGATGTGCCAAGAGGGTTTTTTGCAGTTCTTCGGACTTTTGTTGTGCCAGAGAATTACCACGGTGACTAAGAAATATAGCTCCGTCACCTACCGATGGCGGTAATGATGGACTTTTAAATGCAACTTCCACTGGCGCTTTCTCGATTTCAGGTTCCTCTGGGTTTGGCTCTGCTGTGGTCAATGACAAACTCTCAAACTGAGTAACGGGAGAATTCAAGTACATAGGGAACTTTTTTAAAGTGTGAGGCTCCTTTAATTCAGAAATACTAAGATCAGCAATTCACTGAATGTAGCCACATTATTTTGATCTTCGCAAAAATATCAAGACATTGCACTATACATCTAAGTATATTTTTTGTCAGTAACAGCGCTTGATATCAATTAAATTCCACTAGAGGGTATATGAGTGCTGAAAACAAGCAAGTTTTGTATATTCGGCTGTATCTGGCAGCATAAATCTGTTTGAGGAGCTTTTTTCTCTTCCTTAAATTGAATCAGCAGGATTTTTATCTGAATTTTTTATCTGACTTAGGGTATACTTTCTATCTAATACTTTAGGGTTAGTCCTTGATCTTTCAAATATTCTTATGCTCAATAATCTCATTATTATGACTATTGAGCAATTAACAATTACTTTTAATTAACAACGCCTGTTTGTATCCCCTTTGAAAAGTCTCAGAAATCAGAGAGGATGCCTAGTAAAAGTCGAACCACATACATAAGTGTATAGGCTTGAGCATTGACCATTGCGCCAATCTACGAGACGCGATCGCCTTTGTGACGAGCCATATAGCCGCCAATTTTTCAACACTCCATTACTAAAGCTGTTGGGTTGCTCCCAAAGCAATAAGGTATTTCTTTTTTATCCTCTGCTCCTCTGCGTTTTTGCTCAAAGACCTATAACATACTTTTGCCACTCTGTATGCAGTCCACTCTTAAGATGTTTGCTGACTTCGAAATAGAGGCTGCTATAAGGTTGGCGAGGAGGATGGCGTAAAGGCATGTGAGCTTCATGGGGAGTCCGACTGCCTTTTTTTACATTGCAACGGACACAAGCTGTCACAATGTTCTCCCAGGTATCGCCCCCGCCGCGCGATCGCGGTATTACATGGTCTAGAGTCAACTCATCTCCTGTGTAACCACAGTATTGACAGGCATGACCATCACGGTGCAATATATTTCGGCGAGTTAGAGGAATTTCTTTATAAGGAACACGCACGTAATGACGTAACCGGATTACGGTCGGCAACGGAAAATCCGAGTACAAAAATTTACCGTTGTGTTCTACGCGTTCTGCTTTGCCCTTGATTAACAGAACCACAGCACGCCGCCAACTCGTTATATTGAGAGGTTCGTAAGATGCGTTTAAGACTAAAACCTTCCCCATTTATCTGCGCTCAGGGTATTAGCTTTACATAAATGTTAACACAAATACACCCTGCTAGGGAGATGAGAATAAATTATACTTTCGGCAGAATTCGGCAATTAATTTATGACTTAAGAGTTATGAGTGAAGAGTTAGGAGTTTGGAAGTAAAACTTCTAACGTCACACCAAGGATTTTACGTAGGTTAATGCAAATAACACAGCAAAAAGCCGAGCCATAAGATTTACTTTTAACTCCCTACTCATAAATCTTAACTTTTAGTTTACTACTGCAACATCTTGTATCACTTCCAATATGAAGGTTAAACTTCCTATTTAATCTGATCTCGCTTTTAGGAGCGTGTATAGATAGATAACTTGAAAGTTTAGCCGTGGTGGGATAGGAGTCAGTACAAATGTTAAGTCGCAAACAAATCCCTGGTGTAGTTCATAATCAGCAGTGCGACACCTACGCGTGGTTTTCGCAACGAGCTTGGGTAGAAATTGATTTGGGGGCGTTGTCGTACAACGTACAGCAATTGGTGCAGTTTTTATCACCGCGTACCCAGTTGATGGCAGTAGTAAAAGCTGATGCTTATGGACATGGTGCGGTGACAGTTGCCCAAACTGTAATTCAATCGGGAGCTAGTTGGCTGGGAGTCGCTACAGTTCCAGAAGCTATTCAATTGCGAGAAGGCGGGATTGAAGCGCCCATTTTGATTTTAGGAGCAACTCATACACCAGAGCAGATTCATGCGATCGCACAATGGAAACTTCAGCCCACACTCTGTAGCCCTAAGCAAGCTTTGGTATTTTCCAATATTCTGGAATCCATGAATCATGGTTCGCCAGTGCCCGTACACATCAAATTAGACACGGGTATGTCTAGGTTAGGAACTAATTGGCAGCAAGCAGGTGAATTTGTGCAATTAGTGCAGCGCCTACCACATCTATCGATTGCCAGTATTTATTCTCATTTGGCAACAGCAGACGATCCTGATACAACGGCAATGGAAGAACAGCATAGACGATTTGAGGAAGCGATCGCTCAAATCAAAGCAATGGGAATTGAAGTGCCTTGCTTGCACTTGGCAAACTCAGCAGCTGCACTCACAAATCCGGCATTGCACTACGATATTGTGCGAGTAGGTTTAGCCGTTTACGGACTTTACCCAGCACCGCATTTACAAAATGCGATCAACCTTAAGCCCGTTTTGCAACTTAAGGCACGAGTCACCCAAGTTAAAACAATTGCCGCAGGAACTGCTGTTAGCTACGGGCATAAATTTATTGCCCCGCGTGAACTTCGCCTCGCTGTTGTGGGAATTGGCTATGCTGACGGCGTTCCTCGTAGTCTTTCTAACAAAATGCAGGTGTTAATTCGTGGTCAGAGAGTGTCGCAAATCGGCACAATTACAATGGATCAGTTGATGCTGGATGTAAGTGCTATACCCAATATCCAAGAAGGAGAAGTAGTTACTTTGCTAGGGGAACAGGGAAAAGAACAAATTTCCGCAGACGATTGGGCAGAACAACTAAATACTATTTCATGGGAAATTCTCTGCGGGTTCAAGCATCGTCTGCCTCGTGTTGCGGTTATGTAATTGGGTATGGGGTATGGGGCATTGGGAATGGGGCATGGGAAAGAGGACTTGGGGACAAGGAGAATTGGGGACAAGGGGAAAGACTTGTTGTAAGTTCTAAACTTTTGTCACCTTGTCACCTTGTCACCTTGTCCCTCTGCTCCCCTTGTCCCCCTAATTCCCTATTCCCAAAAATAATTTCTTATGGTATGATAGTAAACTGATGCGGATATGGCGAAATTGGCAGACGCGCTAGATTTAGGTTCTAGTTCCGAAAGGAGTGAAGGTTCAAGTCCTTTTATCCGCATATTTAATAATTTGAATTGCCTTATCTAGGCTGGTAGTTATACTGTACAGTGATTAATTTTTTTGTCGGTGACAGATTATTGTCATTAAGACAAACTAGTGGTCTGTCCCATTAATTTCGCTAGGTTTGTAGTAAGCACTTTAGTGCTTGAATATTTGAGGACTAAAGTCCTCACTACAAGCGTATTTACCCCTCAAATTTAATGGGGCAGACTACTAGTTTTGCTTTTAAACTTAAGTATTTTCTAATATTTCCTCAGCACAAATTACAGATCCCATTCCTGATTTTCCTGTAAAAAAAATTATTGATAGCGCAGATAATATCATCGAAAGTTCTCACGATGACGCAGTTATAGAATGGAAAACTACTAATCCTGCTGCTAATACTTTTTCTGGAACTTTTCGAGAAATTCTGCTGGTAAGGCTTCCGCAGCATCTACCGAGGTATGAACAGTGAAATAAGACATACTACTATCTCTGTTCATGAAATTAAAACATATAAAAAAATCAATTTATTATTATCAATAAACCAGTATTATTACTGTGGTCAAGTTAAAGTAACTCGATACAAAGTGGCTTCATCTAGCGTTTATCTCCTTCAAAAATAGAGCTTACTTCAGTGTAAATACATAAATTCAAATATATCACTATCTACAAAATCAGTATTATTCCTGTGGTCAGATGGGGGTTACTCAATGGAAAGTGGCTTCATCTAGTCTTGACATTTTTATGTCTTATTCTCGCCAGATGTTTATCAATCTCAGTAACAGTAAGTAAATTAATAACGATTTATGAATTTACTAAGATTTACTCATCTGAAAATAACGCTACTTTCGTTGAGTTTTACCACAAACCTAGATGTAAACTGATGTACTTTAAAATACAAAAGTTTGATGCTTTTTAGCTGATTTCAATTGTGGAATAACTCTATACGAATTTAGCCAACACGTATCGAATTTAGCTGAAGTAAAAGCAAAATGAGCACAACTCCTATAGGTAGCTACAGGTTGTTCCAGAAACTACATCCACTATCTCTGTTGGCACAATTAACCAGCCGCCGTGCTACAGGGTGCTTAAGCATATTTACTGGAATAGTTTCTTGGTCAATTTATCTAGAGGACGGTAAACTTACTTATGCCTCCTATTCAGATAAACTGTTTGAGCGGCTTGACAGTCACTTGCGACGCTTAAGCCAGCAGATTCCTGCTCTCAACAGCGCCATTCGCGTGCAAATGCGGCTGATGTTTGAGACGAAGAATGAACATCAATCAATACCCAATGCGGATTACCAAGCTATTTGTTGGTTAGTCAATCAGGACTATATTACTGCTGTGCAAGCAGCAAACCTGATAGACGAATTGGCAAAAGAAGTACTGGAATCATTCCTGTGTTTAAAAGAAGGTAGCTATGAATTCAGCCCGGAAAGCTCTTTGGATGAACTACCAAAGTTCTGTCGCTTGGATTTGCGGTTACTTGTTGAACACTGTCAAAGACAGTTAAGAAATCGGCAAAATATCCAGTCATCAATTCCGTCTGGTGCAGGTTCTCAAGTTTTATCTAAAAAACAACCATCTCAAATTCAGCCACCACTACAAATAAAACTTGGGCAAAAGTTGCCGATATCAATCAACTTTGATATTCCTGAAAATAATAAAACTAATCAACTACCTGCTGCCAAAAAACTATATACAATTGCCTGCATTGATGATAGCCAAACAGTTTTAAATTCTATTAAACACTTTTTGGATGAAAATACATTTTCTGTTGTGATGATCAACGATCCGGTGAAGGCTTTAATGCAAATTTTGCGGAGTAAGCCCGATCTAATTTTATTAGATGTTGAGATGCCAAGCTTAGATGGTTATGAGCTATGTTCTTTATTACGAAAACATTCAGCTTTTAAACACACACCTATCATTATGGTGACTGGTAGAACAGGATTTATCGACAGAGCAAAAGCGAAAATGGTTAGGTCATCAGGATATTTGACTAAGCCTTTTACACAATCAGAATTGCTAAAAATGGTTTTTAAACATCTTGGTTAATTTTAGTAGCAACCAATAACTATAAGCAAATTTAATCGCCTTAATTTCTTTTTTAGGAGATTTATATAGTGAGTCTAACTTTACTTGGCACAATTCTGATTGTAGAAGATTCTCCCAGTGAATTGGAATTAATGAGCCATTATCTCAAAGAGAGTGGTTACAACGTAATTAAAGCAAGTGGTGCAAAAGAGGGTTTAGAAAAAGCTGTGTTAGAAAAACCAGATGCGATAGTTACTGATGTAGTAATGCCAGAGATGAGCGGATTTGAATTGTGTCGTTCTCTGAGAAGAAATCCGATTACTGCAAAAGTGCCGATTGTGATTTGTAGTTCTAAAAACCAAGAAATTGACCGTTTATGGGCAATGAGACAAGGTGCAGATGCCTACATAACTAAACCTTACACCCGCGAACATCTCCTACGTACTATTAAATCGGTGGTAATTTGAATCAATGACTAGTACAAACATTACACTTCCTTTAAAACCAAATCAAAATAATTTAGCAGATAGTTATCTAAAGTTTCAGCTAAATCAACAGACTGCTGCTGTTTTATCAATGAAGCATACGCAAGAAGCAATTCTTGTACCTATTGAATCTGTAACCTCAATGCCTAATATGCCCACCTGCATATTAGGATTAATGAATTGGCGGAGTCGGATAATTTGGGTAGTTGATTTACCAAGAATGCTAAATTTAGAATCTCTAGATTATCGACTGCGGCAATACAGTACGATCGTTATCCAAGTGGAATCATTGGTACTAGGTTTAGTTGTGCAAGAAATCAAAGGTACAACTAAGTTCATTGCTGATGAGATTCATTCTCCTATAGGACAAGTGGCATCCAGTTTAGTTCCTTATTTATGTGGCTGCGTTGTCCAACAAGAAGAAATCTTGCTGGTATTAGATGCACAGGCAATTGGGCAGTCTTCTATTCTCCGCAGTGATTAAAATGTACTACTAAAAAGGATTTTTAGTGTTGTTATTCACATAGTTAGGAGAACTATTTTTATGTTTAATAAAACCAACACAAATCAAGGTAACAGCGCTCAAAATAGAGCATCGCTAATTTCATCGCAAAAAATAACTAGTGGTGTCATAAAACTACCAACTAAGAATAGTAGCGGAACTGCTAATAATTCTTCGCGGAATCAGGCTTTTGCCTTTTTTACAAAACTCGGATTGGCTAAGAAGGCGACTATTTTAGCGATCGCAATCGGTACAATACCAGTCTTGGGCATTGGTGCGATCGCTTTTACTTTTGCCAACAAGTCCATTACTAAGCAAATTACCCAGTCTCAACAAGCTGAAGCAATAGGGTTAAGTGATAAAATCAACCGTTTTATATTGGGACGCTACGGAGATATTCAGGTAATCTCAAGTTTGCCTTTTTTGACAAGTCCCCAAGGTAGTGGAAGTACCAGCAATTCACAAAAACAAGCAGTTTTAGATCGAATTGTCGAAGCTTACAAAGCTTATGACAGCGTGGCTGTTTTTGATCGTCAAGGTAATTTAATTGTCCAATCCACAGGCGAACCTCTGGATAATCAAAAAGACCTTACCTACTTTCAAGACGCTTTACAAAAAGATACTCCTATCATCAGTAAACCGGAAGCAGTAAAAAATACTGGTGTAGTGAGTATTTATATAGCTGCACCTGTGAAAGAGAAAAGGACGGGTCAAACCATTGGCGTGGTAAGAGCGCGCCTACCTGTAACATCCTTACAAGAAGTCATCAAAAACTACGTAGCCAATGGACAACAATACCAGTTGCTTGATGCTTCAGGAATAGTTTTCTTGAGTCCTCAAAAGGGATTATTGGGGAAAGAGGCAAAGGGAGAGTATGCTAATTTACCTAAACTGCTGACAGCAAACAAGGTAGATAGTTTTATAGATGTTCCTAAAACGGACAAAAAACAAAAATTAGTCAGCTACGTACCAGCCACCAAGCTAGATGGCTTACCTGATTTAAACTGGCAAGTACTTTTGTCTACAGACACTGCAACTGTATTTGAGCCGCAAAGACAATTGTTGTGGACTATAGCCGTCGGTACAGCACTGACAGCATTGATTGTGGGTGCGATCGCATCTTGGTTAGCTAAACTTACTACACTGCCAATTCTCAATGCAACTGCGGCATTAACAAAGCTTGGTCAAGGTAAATTCAATACCCGTGTGGAAATCGAAAGGGAAGACGAATTAGGGGTATTGAGTGCAAATATCAACCTGATGGCCGAACAATTGCAGGTCTTAGTTAAAGAACAGGAAATAGACGTTGAAGGGGCAAAATTATTAGCAGATATTACCTTACGAATTCGGAAAAGTCTGAAAACTGAAGATATTTATCACGCAGCAGTGAAAGAAGTTCAGCAAGCGCTAAAAACAGACCGAGTAATAATTTATAGCCTGAATCCAGATAATCGGGATGGCGTTGTTGTTGCGGAATCGGTAACTGGTAATTGGCCGGAAATGCTTGGAGTGAAAATCGACGATCCTTATTTTCGGGAACGTTATATAGAAACCGAGCGTGATGGACAGGCGCAAGCAGTTGCAGATATTCATCAAGACCAAAGTCTGAAAAATGCCAACAGTTACATTCGACTATTAGAAAAATTTGCCGTCAAAGGTAATTTGGTTGTACCAATTCTTGCTCAAGAAAAACTTTTAGGCTTATTAATTGCTCATCATTGCGAAACTGTGCATGTCTGGCAACAGCCGGAAATTGACTTATTTCAACAGATAGCAACTCAAGTCGGCTATGCCTTAGAACAAGCCAAGTTGTTAGAGGAAATAGAACAAGTTAGAAATATTGGAATCACCGATTCTGATGATGAACGGCATCAAAAAGAAACACTGCAACAACAACTTTTAGAACTACTCAACGACGTAGAAGGTGCAGCCAGAGGCGACTTGACAGTACGTGCAGACGTGACGGCTGGAGAAATCGGGACTGTTGCCGACTTTTTCAACTCAATTGTCGAAAGTCTCCGCGATATTGTTACCCAAGTTCAAAAAGCTGCCACCCACGTTAATACTGCCATTGGCTCTAACGAAGGAGCAATGCGCCATTTAGCAGAAGAAGCACTTACGCAAGCTGCCGAAATCAACCGTACCCTAGATGCTGTTGACCAAATGACCCAATCCATGAAAGCCGTAGCCGAAAGCGCCGAAAAAGCTGCTTTCGTTGCCAATCATGCCGCTAACACTGCTACCAAGAGTGGACACGCGATGGATTTGACAGTACAAAATATCCTGTCTTTACGGGAAACTGTGGGTGAAACAGCTAAGAAAGTGAAACGTTTGGGAGAATCTTCGCAACAAATTTCCCGTGTAGTTTCCTTGATTAACCAAATCGCCATTCAAACTAACTTACTAGCCATTAACGCCGGCATTGAAGCAGCGCGTGCAGGTGAAGAAGGTCAAGGTTTTGCCGTAGTTGCTGAAGAAGTCGGTGAATTAGCAGTCAGGAGTGCCGCAGCAACTCAAGAAATTGAACAAATTGTTGAAAATATCCAACGAGAAACCAGTGAAGTGGTTCAGGCGATGGAAATAGGCACTACCCAAGTGGTTGAAGGGACTCTAATTGTGGAGGAGGCTAAACAAAGCCTGAGTGAAATTTTGGATGTATCGCGTCAAATTGACTCCTTAGTACAGTCGATTTCTACTGCAACTGCATCTCAAGTTGAAACATCACAAAGTGTTAGCCAATTGATGAAAGATATTGCTGCTATATCACAACGTACCAGCGATTCTTCTCGTCAAGTTTCCGAATCTCTACAACAAACGGTGGAGATTTCTCAACAGTTACAAGAGACTGTCGAGGCTTTCAAAGTTAGTTAATTTTGTCATTTGTCATTTGTCCGTTGTCATTTGTCCGTTGTCATTTGTCCTTTTACTAATGACTAATGACCAATGACTAATGACCAATGACTAATGACCAATGACCAATAACTAAGGACAAAAACCATGTTACAAGACAAAGAATTAGAAATCCAGATGCAGTTTCTGGAAGAAGCAACTGATTACTTAAATACCTTAGAAGGGGTATTGCTGGAAATTGATACTAGTAACCGCATTGATTTAGAGAAAATCAATGCTGCACTCCGAGCCGCTCATTCTATTAAAGGTGGCGCGGGGATGATGGGATTTAAATCGCTAAGTCATTTATCCCATCGTTTGGAAGATTCCTTTAAAGTTTTAAAAACGAAAAAAAATTCTCTAGAAATTGACACCCAGTTGCAAAGTTTATTGCTATCTGGAGTTGATTGGCTGCGTCAGATTGTCGAATTGCTTGCAGAAGGAAATGTTGTTGAAGATGCGTGGTTAGCAACCTTTTGTTACCCGGTTTTTGATGAGTTGCACGATCGCTTAGGCGACCCCACCCCAGAGGATGCCTCATCCATGCTATCCCCAGAGGATGGACAAGACGTTATCCCCTTGCTATTTGCCACAGAAGTGGAAGAGTGTTTGCAGCGCCTAGAATCTATATTGGCAGATAGCGAACAGCCCGGATTGCATGAAGAAATTGTGATCATGGCAGCTGAATTGGGCGGTTTGGGTGAAATGCTCCAGTTGGCAGCTTTTACCAAGCTTTGTGAGTCAGTAACGCAGCAATTGGACACGGTTAGCAGTTCGCGCATTCCTGAAATTGCCCAATTAGCATTGCAAGCATGGCGGCGATCGCAAGCTTTGGTGCTGACAAATCAACTAGATAACTTACCTACAGAACTTGATTTTGCTAGTTATACGCAATCACCGCTACTATTACCAGCAGCAGAAGTAATACCACAGCTTCCTATCGCACACATAGATATTGCCCTGCCAGAAGCAGTGCCAACACCTGTTTGGCAGCCAGAAAATACTAGAGAAAATTGGACTAATGATGAAGCGTTGGCGCAGCCTAGCGCAGGTATCGCTGCTAATTTTACATTTGTAGATCCAGAATTTGCCGATGATGTTAATTCTATCAATGTTACAGAGCAAAATCCCATATTTGCTAGAGAAAATAATCCTGCCGATGCTAAATCTAGCGAAGGAAAAGGAGAGTCAAATGGCGTTGTTAAAGATCGGGAAATTCATGAAAATAGCGTTCGAGTTCCCAGTAAACAACTAGAGCAAATTAATGATTTATTTGGCGAACTGATTGTTCAGCGAAATGGCTTAAACTCGCAACTAGAAAGATTACGCAAACTTGTTCGGAATCTGAACCAGCGAGTACAAGTTCTCGACCGAGAAAACCAGGATTTGCGTATAGCTTATGACAAAATTTCTACTCAAGTGCGATCGCCATCTGAAAATAGTGACCAAACACAAGGTATACACAGAGAATTTGATGCCTTAGAAATGGATCGCTATAACGATTTAAACCTGCGATCGCAGGAAGTTATGGAAACCATTGTTCAGGTACAGGAAGTTACAACTGATGTGCAACTCAGTGTAGATGATACAGACCAAATTGCTCGTAAAATCAACAAAACATCCAAACAGTTACAGACAAAATTAAATCACATCCGAATGCGGCCACTGTCCGATTTGACCGAACGTTTTCCTAGAGCCTTGCGCGATTTAAATGTAGAGTATGGGAAAAATGTTCAATTAAAAATTGAAGGCGGCAATACTTTAATTGAACGCAGTATTTTAGAAACATTAAATGAACCTTTAATGCATCTCTTAAGGAATGCTTTCGATCATGGTATCGAAGACTCTGGCACTCGTCGTCTTTTGGGTAAACCAGAACAAGGATTGATTGAAATTACAGCTAGTCACCGCAGTAATCGCACCCTGATTACCATCCGAGATGATGGTTGGGGGATTTCTCTAGAGAAAATTCGCACCCGCGCTTTAGCGATGGGATTGGATGCTTCTCTACTCGCTAATGCTAGTGATGAAGAACTATTATCACTAATTTTTGAACCAGGTTTTACCACCTCCGAGCAAGTTACAGCATTATCTGGTCGAGGTGTCGGCATGGATGTAGTTCGTAACAATCTCAAACTGATTCGAGGAGATGTGAAAGTTGATACGGAACCAGGAGTTGGTACTACTTTCACCCTATCAGTACCATTTACACTTTCTGTTGCGCGAGTTCTGCTAGTAGAAATCAACAAAATGCTGTTGGCATTTCCTACAGATGTCATTTCAGAAATATTCTTACTCCAACAAGAGCGAGTTTTCCAAATGGCAGGTAGCGAAGTTCTAAATTGGCAGGGAACCATGCTGCCACTGATTCGCTTAACTCCTTATTTAGAGTTTAATTGCCTGCGCTACGATACTTCAGAATTAGAAACTCCGGCAGCAATTAATGCTAACAGTGTATTAGTAGTCAAAGGGAATAATCAGCCAGTAGCAATTCAAATAGATCGTTGCTGGGGTGAACAAGAAGTTGCTATTCGCCAAGTTGAGGGAAATATACCTTTACCGGAAGGCTTCAGCAACTGCACAATTCTCGGTGATGGTCGAGTAGTACCACTCGTTAATGTCAATGAATTGCTCTATTGGATTGCAACAAATCGCCGTACTCCTAAAGGTATTCAGTTACCATCAGTAAGATTAAAAACACCGTTCCTAATATTTGATGAAAATAAAATATCAGCAGCATCCGTTAAGCAAAAAGGCACAATTTTAATTGTAGATGACTCAATTAACGTTCGCCGCTTTTTAGCTCTGACTCTTGAAAAGGGAGGTTATCAAGTAGAGCAAGCTAAAGATGGTCAAGATGCTTTAGAAAAACTCCATAATGGATTGAGAGTTGAAGCGGTAATTTGTGATATTGAAATGCCTCGTCTTGATGGCTATGGCTTTTTAGGTAAGGTTAATTCAGACGTTGATACAAAAAATATTCCAGTTGCAATGCTGACTTCTCGTAGCAGCAATAAACATCGGCAACTAGCGATGCAATTGGGGGCACGGGCTTACTTTTCTAAACCTTATAACGAGCAAGAGTTATTGCAAACCCTGGAGGAGATAATTCGTAATGTGGGAGAAAAGGCAGCCTCTAATTAATAATTCATAAGTTGAAACAAGAATGCGACAAAAAGACTATTTGTAGAGACGCGATTCATCGCGTCTTTACCCAAGGATGTGTTGTACGATAAAAGCTACTGGCAAAAATTTGGGTTTTTGAGACGTGATAAATCGCCGTCTCTACAATTGTTTTGGTTTGCTCTGAACTGTATTGATTGATATCACTAAGAATCGCCTAGCTTTTTCGTGATACTATTTGTGTCAATTGAAATAATCTCTACATTAACTCAATTTGTAGTGAATTTATGGTAACTGTAACGCTGACGGCTGTTGCAACTGCGATCGCAACTACACTTTGGACTAAAGCACAGGAGAAAATCGGCGAAAACCTTGGTGATGCTACATGGACGCTAGGTGGCAAGTTAATCGGATTACTCCGCCAAAAGAATAAATCGCCATTACTCACCAATGCTGTAGAGGGAAATGAACAACAGCCTTTAGATTATGGTCAAGCAGTGCTAGAACTGAAAGCAGCAGCAGACGCAGACCCAGAAATTGCTCAAGCTGTTGTGGAAGTGGAAGCAGCAGCAAAAGCAGAACCAAAACTCACTCAAAAAATTCAAGAAATCGAAAATACCCTCAAGTCTCAACAGCCAACCATTCAAAATCTGACGCAGCTAGCAGAAAAAATTGGGGTTGTAAATCAAGGACAGATAAATAACCAAACTAATAACTTCAACTTTTGACTACAGTCGTCTCAAGGGGAGAATGGGACAAAGTTAACTCCTGATGACTGGCGTGAAGTCTGCTGTGAAATGCTTGCAGAACGGCGATCGCTGACTACAAATCCTTTAACATCAACTGAAGGGGTCGCCCTACAAGTTGATGATGTTTATGTACCACTGGGATTAGTTGAGCGCAAAAAGCCATCCAAGCCTCAAGGTGATATTTCTCCAGAACAGGGGTCAGAACTGTACAAAGAGACAGAAATCACCAAAACGTTTAAGCATAATGATTTTCTTGAAGAAGTTCTCAAACAGAAGAACACGCCTAAAAGTCAAGGTAAGCGAATTGCAATTATTGGCGAACCAGGAGCAGGAAAGACAACACTATTACAGCAGATTGCTGATTGGGTATCTCGTGAGATTCACCAATCCATTGTCATTTGGGTATCTTTAGCAGATTTGCGAGAGAAGGAACTAAAATCTTATCTGTTTGAAACTTGGTTGACTCAGGTAGCTGAGAAAATAGGTAAAGCTGAAGTCACTAAGCAACTGAAGGACGATTTTGTTGCTCTATTTAATCAAAATAATGTGTGGTTGCTGTTAGATGGATTAGATGAGATGTCCACATCTTCAGGTAATCCTCTGACAGAAATTGCCCGACAATTTCGTGAAGCAGGGTTAATTTCTCAAGCGCGAATTGTGCTGACTTGTCGGGTTAATCTGTGGGATGGTAGCAGTAATGCACTTAATGATTTTGATACCTATCGCAGTTTAGATTTTTCTTATCCACAACAGGTAGAGAGATTTATTGACAAATGGTTTACTGCTATTCCCGAAACTGGGAAGCAGTTATGTACTGCGTTGAAAGAATCAGGTAAAGAACGGATTCAGGATTTAGTGAAAAATCCTCTGCGCTTGACGCTGCTGTGCTTGAATTGGCAATCAGGAGATGGCAAATTACCCGATACTCAAGCGGGACTCTATCAGCAATTTGTTGATGAGTTCTACAAGTGGAAAAAAGAGGAAATTCCTACAACACCTCAGCAGCGTCAGCAACTCAATGTCAAACTAGGGGAATTAGCTAGAGAAGCCATAGATAAAAAAGCAACCCGTTTTCGCTTGCGGCAGGATTTTGTTAGTCAGTTTTTGGGAGATGTTGATGATAAAAATTCACTGTTGAAATTGGCACTAAATCGCGGCTGGGTGAACTGTGTAGGGATAGATACAAATAGAAAACCTGTTTACGCTTTCTTTCATGCCTCATTTCAAGAATACTTTGCTGCTAAGGCAATTGATGACTGGCATTTCTTTCTTAACCATGTTCCCAAAAATCCCAGTCAAGGAACTTATCGCATCTTTGAGCCGCAATGGAAGCAACCGTTTTTACTCTGGCTTGGGCGTGAGGATCTAGCCAAAAAACACAAGCAAGCGTTTATTATGGCTTTAATCAATTTTAGGGATGAATGTGGAGTATGGTTTTTTCAAGATCAAGTAGACAAAAGTTTTTATGAGTATCGAGCGTATTTTCTAGCCGCAGTAGGAATTGCCGAGTTTAGGAATTATTCCAGATCGGATGAAATAGTAGCCCAAATTGTCAAGTGGACAATTGAGGGTCTACGTTCAATTAATGAGCAAGCTAGATCAGCACTGCAACAAACAGACCACACAAAAGTAATTGATGCCTTGATGCAACTATTGCATTCAACAGATGTGTTTGAGATTACCCGTTGCCAAGTGGCAGAAACTTTAGGGGAAATCGACCCCGGCAATAAAAATGCGATCGCCACTTTGGTGCAACAGCTTCAATCAACTGATAAGTATTATGAAATTACCCGTTGGCAAGCAGCAAAAAGCTTAGGCACAATCGGCACTGGCAACGAAAAGGCAATTGCCGCTTTGGTAAAACTGTTGCAATCAATAGATGTCCATCAGGATATACGTATACAGGCGGCAAAAAGTTTAGGACAAATAGATCCTGGCAATAAAAATGCAATTGCCATTTTGGTAGAACTCCTACAATCAAAAAATCTGCACAAAGACACACGTATGCAGGCAGCGCATAGCTTACAAGAAATTGGTACTGGCAATAAAAACGTAATCCTCGCCTTAACCCATCTGCTGCAATCAAAAAATCTGCACAAAGACACACGTATGCAGGCAGCATATAGCTTACAAGAAATTGGTACTGGCAATGAAAATGTAATCGCCGCCTTAACACATCTGCTGCAATCAACAGATTTAAATAAGGACACCCGTTGGCTGGTGGCATATAGCTTACAAGAAATCGGTACTGGCAATGAAAATGTAATCGTCGCCTTGACCCATCTGCTGCAATCAACAGATTTGGATGAGGACACCCGTTGGATGGCGGCATATAGCCTAGCAAAAATCAGTACTAGCAATGAAAATCAGATCGCAGCTTTGGTACAACTACTAGAATTAAAGGATATGGATCAGGACAGGCGTACCCTGGTACTACAAAATTTAGTGCAAATCGACTCTGGTAATCCACAAGTGATCGCAGCCTTAGTGCAACTGCTGCAATCAACTACTATGGATGACTCCACCCGTTGGCAGGCAGCATCAAGCTTAGGGGAAATCGACCCTAGCAATGAAATTGCGATTGCAGCCTTAGTGCAACTGCTGCAATCAACTACTGTGGATAACAAAACCCGTAGGCAGGCAGCATATAGCTTAGGGAAAATCGGCACTGGCAATGAAATTGCGATTGCAGCCTTAGTGCAACTGCTGCAATCAACTACTGTGGATGACGAAACCCATTGGCAGGTAGCAGATAGCTTAGAGGAAATTCTACAGGATAATGAGCATCGTTTTGAGGTGGTCAAAGCCTTAAGTGGTTATTTGCAATTAGATAATAATTGCTACAGTATTATATGGAAATGCGCTCAGAATATGCCTTACCCCGATTTCTATAAAGCTTGGCATCACCATAATGTTGCTACTCGTGCCATGCGAAGCTTAAAGAAAATCCTTTTCACAAGAATAATTTAAGTATTTTTGCAGCAGGGACATTACAAATTAAGTTCCCGTGGTAACTACAGCTTGTGCATTCGTTACCAACACAGAAGCGGACGTTAAGAATAAAGTTGTTGTCGTTACCACAGCTTGTGTATTTGTTACAAACACACAAGCTGACATTACTAATGAAGTTATTGTAGTTACTACAGCTTGTTCATTTGCAGCAAACGCTTATGTTGTTGTTACTACAGCTTAAACAAAACTTATATATGAAGTTATTGTAGTTACTACAGCTTGTTCATTTGTAGCAAATGCTTATGTTGTTGTTACTACAGCTTAAACAAAACTTATATATGAAGTTATTGTAGTTACTACAGCTTGTTCATTTGTAGCAAATGCTTCTATTGTAGTTACTACAGCTTAGGCAAAACTTATAAATACAAGTCTTATATTATTAATAGCGCAACTCAGATTCACAACGTAGTCAAAGTTCCCGGCTATTCACGTCTAATTGGTAAAATACGCACCCTAGATTGAGCTTGGTCAATAGTAACCAATGCACCTGACTCTAGTAACGACTCAAACTGATTCAAGGCTAAAATGACTAAATTTTCGATACTGTTTGGCAAAATATCCTGAGTGCGAACTTGAATTACACTGGGGGTATCAGCACCCGTTGCAGCCAATAAAGTACCGAAGTCTAAATGGTGAGTAAAGACAATATAACCGTTAGTTCTTGCCCACTCCATAATAATTGCATCTTTCTCACGGGGGTTGCCAATGGTAGACCAGTGGACAGACAAAATATTGTACCTCTGAAAAACCGCAACCCAATCAGGGGAAAGGTTCATATCAATCAAAATTTTCATGCACTTTTTAGAGGAACTTCAATTTCTTCAACTCGCCATGCAGCATAGGCAAGTGCCTCATAAATATCAGGTTCTTCGAGGTAGGGATATGCTTTGAGAATATCGCTATTGCTGTGTCCAGATGCCATTAACCCAACAATAGTACCAACAGTGACACGCATTCCTCGAATGCAGGGTTTACCACCCATCACTTCTGGATTGCGGGTAATTCTGGTGAGATTTTGCATAGTTGTTGCCTCGCTGTGTGGGGTTATTAGATTGAGGAATTAGAAATAGTTACGTCCATTTTTTCTATTATCTGACCTTTCACGTTAACCATTAGATGTAGATTAGGTGAAGCCCAGCACAACCCAACATGGATTTTGGTGTTAGGTGTCTTGCGATCGCTAAATAGTTTAAAAGACTGTGGAGGTTGACACAAGTCAACCTCCACAAAATTTTATTTGATGATTGCTGTAAATACTAAATCAATTTTCTGAAACTAAAATACTCCCAGCAACCTTAATTAAGCCTCTACTTTTACACCCTTCCAGAAGGCCACATAACCTTCAATATTCTTAGCTTTCTCCTTGGTGCTTGGATAGTACCAAGCAGCATCTTTGTTGATTTGTCCATCAACTTCAATACTGTAGTAGCTAGCGACACCTTTCCAAGGACAAGTACTGTGGGTATTACTGTCTGTGAAGTACTCCTTGTTAATCGAGTCAGCAGGGAAATAATGGTTGTTTTCCACAACTACGGTATTATCGCTCTCGGCTAAAACTGCGCCATTCCAAATTGCTTTCGGCATAAGTGAGTTTGCAAATAAACTATACACTTAACATTTTGACACGATCGGCTTATTTATTTTATCCTCCTGAACGCCTAACTTAGACCAGAGTCCATCTAACCTCAAATCAATAATCAATAAGGTTTATAGAAAATTTTGCAATGCCAGTATTAATTAGCATCACTTTTGTTTATCAAATTAAAAATTAAAAGTATTTGCTTCTATCGGAAAGATTTCTTAGCATATTGGTATGGAAACTTAAGTAGCTAAAAAAGGTTGGATTTCAGTTTATAGCCAAAAGTAAAAAATCTCTAGAAGGAAAAATCGTTATTACATATATATGAGCGATCGCACCTTTTATAATGGCTAGCAAACAAGATATTTGATTTGGTGCACTTTTACATTTTCTAAGTTTTTACTTACTAAATCTTTTACAAATTTTCAACTCCTGAGAGTGGGGTTAATTTGACTCGGCTATTTGGTGTAATTAACAAATCAAGCTATCAAATAAACTGAGTGAAAAATGTTGAGATTTATAAAAAAGCAGCCTCTGCAACTAAATAATACTGACTGGTGTACTTCGTGTTAATTAAGGATAACTGTATGAAAATTCCAAACTTGATAAATTCTGCACATCTTGTTGCTTGGATTAATTATATGCCTAAAATCACTAGTGTTCATACAGCCAATAATCAAAAATCTGGCGCATCAATTAACACGTTCGTAAACTCTGACGTTTTATCTAGCTATCCAAAGAATGTAAATTCTATCAAATCATTTGATACTGCTTTTATTGCATATCAAATAATGGGACTGAGTAATTTTGATTAAATAAGATTTTGGAAGATAGGAACTGAATATCAAGATCCTAAGATTACTAAAAAACAGGATTTCGTTACTAAATAAACTAATAAACTTAGTTCAATTGAGGAAAGAATTATGAAACTAACAAATTTGATAAATTCTGCATTTGTCGTTGCCTGTATTGCTTTTGTACCTGGAATTGTTGAGGCTCAAACAGTTAATAATAGTGGCAGACAAATCAACACAGATTCGCAAAATGCCAGCTATCTTCAACCTTTCAATGTTGCTTTTCTAGCTTATCAAGGTGCTTTCAGAGAACAGGGTATTCCCAGTGCAGGTACTTTGCTGTCTGAATTCCAAATAGGAAACCTGACAGCAAAAGATATAGTGCAAGCTGCTATCAAGGCTAATAAGTTAACAACGCAAGTTTTGAACGATCGAGGTTATGTTAATGCGGTCGAATCACAGGTGACATCAATGATCAATGGTAATGATATAGGTAGCTAAAGATGAGTAAAAAAGCAGGGGAGTAGGGGCAATACTTGTTGGTTAAGGGGAAAAGGGGAAGGTGGGGTCCCCTCTGGGGATAAGGGGCGGGGGAAAAGGGAAAGAAAAAACCTTTACCCTTTAACCTTTTCCCCAAATCCAATTCCGAGTTAAAAATGCTTAACCGAGCAGTATTGGGAGCAAGGGAACAAGGGGGAATTATTGAACAAGCTTTTCTCTCCGTTGTCTCCCCTCTCTTCCTTGTCTCCCTTGTCTCTTCTTCATGCCCTCTGCCTCTTGTGAAATCAAACTCACCTAATCCCTAATTACTCATCGGATTGGGCATGAATCACTGCGCTGGCAATTTTGGATGTGTAGTTGAGTACTTTCCTACGATTCCAGAAATCTCAGGGTTATAAAGTCTCAAATAATTCCAGTAGTTGCCAAATACTTGACGCACATAATTTTTGGTTTCATCAAAGGGAATTTGTTCAACAAACTCATCTGGGTCTTGTGTAGTTAGAGTTTGCAGCCATTTGGAGACATTACCAGGCCCGGCATTGTAACTGGCGATCGCTAACAACGAGTTATTGTTATATTGCTGATGGGTATGATCCAAATACCATGTACCCAGCATAATATTATCGTTGGGATTTTCAAGGTTTATTGTTTTGAAATCCACTTTGATTTGTGGGGCGATCCATTTAGCTGTACTCGGCAATACCTGCATTAAGCCAGTAGCATCAGCGACGGATTTGATTTTTGGCTCAAACCTTGACTCTTGACGCATCAAAGCAGTTACTAGCAGGGGATTGAGTTTACGCTCAATAGACCATTTTTCAGTTTCTCGGAGATAGGGAAATGGATAACGCGCTTGCCAGTAGGCGATCTGTTTGCTCAGAGTTTGATATTGGGCAAGTTCTGCTGGTGTTTCCCGGTCTTCTAACTTAGAGATTTTGTCAATTCCAATGAGATTTTCTCCCCTTGCCTGCCGCATCAACCCTTCAGTAAATTGCTCTGCTACTGTTGGCTGAATTTTATTCTGAAATTCCGTTTCCCATTGCAACCAGGCATCGCGGTCTTGACCCAGCAAATACAATTCTTTGAAAGTCTCAGAACCAGCCGGTGGTAATGAACGCTGGGGTGCGACTACTTCGGGGTTCATGACGCGCACGTTGTCGAAGTTGCCGACATTTAGCCCCCGCATATTCGCTGCTCGCCAAGCATAGTAAGAGTAGGGAAACTGACTAATTACATAGTCATAAGCAGTTTGAGATTCCTGCTGTTTTCCTAGCGAAGCTGCCCATTTACCTACCCAAAAGCCTGCTCTCGGAGCCAAAATACTGTTGGGATTGTTAGTGACAATTGGCTCTGCCCATTGCCAAGCACCGACGTAATCTTTGGCTTTGGCTTTATCTTGGGCGATTTTCCAGCGATACTCTGCGGCTTCATCAGAATTGCCATATTTGGCTATGAGTAATTGCCACGCCGCGCTAGCTGACTTTTGATCCTTGAGGGTTTCGAGAGTTTTGGCTTTTTGTACTAATGCAGTACCAGCTTGTTTAGGAAATTTACTAATTACCTGCTCAAGATAGGGTAAGCCGTCTTTACCTGTTTTTGCTGTTTCTGCTAACCGTAGTAATGCAGTCCCAGCTTCCTCGGTATTGGGAAATTGCTGTACCAATTGTTTATAAGTGGCGATCGCTATTTCTTTGTCTTTGCCTCCAATCTGTAACCCTCGTGCAGTCCGGTAGAGGTTGCGCGATGTTTTGGGTGCTTTGGCATAAGCATTCGCCGCTTTCAGAAATTGGCTATTTTCCCAATAGCTTGTACCAATGAGTTCCCAATCTTCGGGTTTGAGGGTAGTCTGTTTGACTAACTGATCTAAAACGCCCACTATGCCTGGTTGATCGTAGGCATAAGTAGCCAAAATCAGTTGTAATTTTGGCTGATTAGGGTTTTCTTGCAGGCGTTTACGAATAATTTCCCAAGTTAGAGGATTGGAAGGAAATTGAGCGATCGCTATTTCTTGTTGCTTTGGTTGGGCAATCAGATATAGTGCTTTCACCGAAGCCGCTTCTTTGGGATACTGTTTCAGCACTTTTTGCCTAAGATCCGAGGCTTTGCCGTCTTCGCCCAGCATATCCTCTGCCTGGGCTTGTTTCAGCAAAATGTAGGGTGCGAGGATGGGATAGTCTTTATCTAATCCTTGGAGTAAAGCCAGGGCTTTTTGGGCTTGGGTTCTTTCAATGTAATCACTCGCCAAAAGATAACGAGCGCGATTTCGGTCTGGCGATCGCGACTGCCCTGCGATTTCTGCTAGTTTTGCCGCCCGTTCTGGCAGAGATTGTGATATCAGTGGCAAGACGGCTGATTGGGCAATGCTCGCATCAGATGTTTGCTCTGCCTGATTCTTACCCAGTTTGAGCCATTGCCCAACGGTTTTACCAATCTCAGGTGCTGATACCATTGCCCCAGCTAAAAAGGCAAACAGTGCCGCACCCGCAATTATGGAAATTTGCTTTTTCTGTAGTTTCTTCAGCATGAATACCCGCTGAAAAGTTCCGATGAATTTCCTGAAACTTTAACACTCCTAACCATTAGTATTACCAATTTTTAATTTTAGATTTTTAATTTTATGTACAAAAATACTAATTTTCAATCCTACGGTTGATAGTACTGAGTAATTAGCACATATTAAATACTATTACATCTATCTTTGGTACAATTTTTCGGCAGTAATCTTTAACTCCAGAATCTATTTCCGCCATTAACAATAGCGTACTCACCATCTGTAACACTCCCCTCACGCCCCAAACGCCCCTAAACATGGGGCAAATTGAATTTGTCCCGCAACGTCAAGAAGGTTTTTTGCGACGCAATCGAACGAATTCTTGCAGAGCAAGATTCATTAGTTCTTTTTGGGTTGTGAGCTTGGTTAGTTGGAAGGCTTCGTTGGGAAGGGCTTAATCAAGGTTAAGGGTAATTTGCATAGGATTGAATATGGGTTGAAGCGGGGACAATTATTCTCTTTGTCTTATTAACCCAATAGACAACCGACCCAGTTCAGGGCAAATGTTTGTTAGCTGCGTCTGTGCTGAAGCCTTAATCTAGCGTTTATCGTTTTGCCAATTCTGGAGTTCGCCCTTTCAAGCCAATCATCAACTTCAGCATAAACACCTTTAATACAGGAACTCGCTGCAAAAACCATAAACCCAAGCGACGAACCACCACTATAGGTAAGAAGTTATTAGAAAACATCCGATCTAACAAATCGGTGAAACCTAAAATAGTTAGGTTTTCCAACTTGCGCCAGCGTTCATAACCTTTCAGAATTCGAATATCGCCAATATCTTTACCCGCTTGGTGCGCTGTTTGGATTACTTGCGCCAAAGCTGCTGCATCCCGAATTCCCAGATTTAAACCTTGTCCACCCACAGGATGGCAATTGTGCGCCGCATCACCAATTAATGCCAGTCGGGGGAGAACATAGCGATCGCTTTGCATGAGTTGTACTTGGAATACAAAGCGATCGCCTAGTAATTCCAATTTCCCCATCTGATCGCCATAACGACGGGTGAGTTCTGCTAAAAATTGCTCATCATCTAAGGCACATAAAGCTTTTGCTTCTTCGTGAGGGGCTGTCCACACAATGCGGCAACGGTTCCCCGGTAAAGGTAAAATCGCAAAGGGGCCGCTAGACCAAAATCTTTCGTAAGCGGTGTTATTGTGAGGTTTTTCTGGTTTGACAAATGCCACGATGCAAGACTGCCAATATTTCCAGCCGGAGGTTTTGATACCAGCAGCTTGACGAATTGGCGATCGCGCCCCATCTGCTGCTATCAGTAATTTGCTGCGAACTGAGTATAACTGATCGGTGATTTTAATATCTATCGCTACTATATCTTGCTGGTAATTAGTATTTACCACTTCAGCCGGACACAGATATGTCACATTTGCACAATCTTGGACAAACTCCTGCAAAGGCTGCAACAGCGCTTGGTGTTCTGCCACATAACCCAACTCTGCTGTATGTATATCATCGGTGGTAAATTCCACCACATTGGGATAATCGGCATCAGAAAGACGAACTCGGCAATATTTGGCAATTTGAGGCAATATTTTGTCCCAAACTCCAATTCCTTGGTAAATTAGCGCTGAAAGCTGATGAACTGCATAAGCTTGTCCTTTCGCTACGGCCGCTGATGCGACTTTCGCCTCAATCAGCAAGATACTCAAGCCAGAATCTTTTAAAGCAGAGGCTAGAGTTAACCCAATAATCCCACCGCCGACAATTACCAAATCATATTCATATCCCCGCAAGTCTGGCGGTGTTGGTTGAGGGGAGAGAGGTTGCTCAAGCTGCGTTATGGCCATTGTTAAGTTAGGTTACAGCGTGTTTTACTCTTATTTTGACGCGATCGCGCCTCCTTGAGCAAGTTAATGAAAAAACCCGTTGATTGGTAGGGATTTCAACGGGGTTAAATAATGCAGTTATTTTTTCAGATTAAGAAGAATTCAGAATTCAGAATTCAGGAGTCAGAATAAAGACGCTCTCTACGAGACGCTAAAAGCGTAGCTTGCTTCTCTGAAAGAGTACGCGGACTCGCTAACGCTATCAGTGTGGGATTGAGACCCGCCACTGTCTTGTTTACCACTAAATATGCAGATTTAATGGGGGTCTTAAACCCTGGCATCCACTCTTTCGTTCAAAATTCATTCTGAATTCTGGCTCCTGACTCCTGAATTCTGTTTCGATAAACCAACACTAAACTTTATTACAGAGCTACTAGAAACTGCTGCACATAATAGTAACTATTTATGAGTTTTAGGAGCTATATTTTTAGCATGATGTTTGTGATGTTTGTGGTGTTTCACGTGTTTAATTTTACTAGATTTTGTAGTAGCAACATGGTGGATAGATTCAGCTTGAGCTTGAGATGCAAAAGCGGTTACAGGCGCAGCAAAGATTAAAGCCAAAAGTAAAGCTTTAGCGAACTTATTCACTTGAAATTCCTCATCAACTAATCAACAATCTAACTATCCAATAGGTATATGTCATGAGTTTGTAATTGATATGAATCTTTCATGTCTATTTTTACAACTGTCAAATATCAAAATTACAGAGAATACTTAGCTAAAAAATACTCATAACCATCAGAGTTGCTGGTATTCCAAATATAGATGTAACATTTTGCACGTCATCTAAATAAGTGCTATTTGACTATCGAATCTGTGTGAATTTTAATTAAGAAAAGCTGAGAGCCATCAATTCTTCTGTTATTTCAAAGTTAGCTGTGACATTTTGCACGTCATCCAAGCCTTCTAGAGTATCAATTAACTTGAAAAGCGATCGCGCCTGATCTGGATCGGTAACTTCTACACTATTACTAGGAATCCAGCGAAATTCGGCATCAGTTACCTTAAAGCCTTGATTTTTGAGCGTCTGACTAAGGGTTTCTAAATTGCCAATATCAGTAAAAACCTCAGCCATCTCATCTTCAGTCATCTCATAAGACTCAGCACCGCCTTCAAGGGATGCTTCTAAAAGCTGTTCTTCGTCAATCACACCCTGTACTACACAAACGCTTTTTTGATCGAACATCCAGCTAACGCAACCTGTTTCACCAAGATTGCCACCATTTTTACTAAAAGCTACACGCAAGTCAGCAGCAGTGCGATTGCGATTATCTGTGAAGGCTTCGATTAAAATCGCTACACCACCAGGGCCATAGCCTTCGTAGCGAATCGCCTCAAAGATAGCGTTATCACCGCCAAAAGTGCCTGCCCCTTTAGCGATCGCTCGTTCAATATTATCATTGGGGATACTCGCTGCCTTCGCCTTGTCAATTGCCGTGCGAAGTTGAAAATTCAGCGCCGGATCTGGTACGCCGCTTCTAGCCGCCACAATAATCGCCCGCGATAACTGAGTGAAGGTTTTCCCCTTTTTAGCATCTACTACCGCTTTTTGGCGCTTAATATTTGCCCATTTACTGTGTCCTGCCATAATCTGAAATTATCAAAACTCTATTCAAGATTAGGATATAAACGCTTGCAAAAACCATGACTTAAGATAATTGTGCAACTCTAATCAAAGTGGCAAAGTTATGTTGAAGCAGCTACGAGAATCGATCAATCATTTTAATCAACATTATGCACAATTTTTTTTCGCCTCCTCGCTATGCCAAGCGAAAAAGAAAGAAAGTGTCAAATTATCTTAGGAGATTACTGCTTGTATTATTCGTAGGCATAATAGCTTTAGTTGGATGTCAAAGTATTCTACCTGTTATTAAGGAAGATAAAGTAATTCATTTAACCCTGTGGCAAGGTGTAAATCCGCCGCCAAATCGGGATGTGCTGCAAAAGCTGGTAGACAAATTCAATCAATCCCACCCAGATATTCAGGTAGAGTCGCTTTATGTTGGGCAACAGGATCAGCAAACGCCCAAGATTTTAGCAGCAGTAGTAGGAAATGCACCCCCAGATTTATTGTGGTACAATCCGACGATCGCAGGTCAATTGGTAGAACTCAATGCGCTTTTACCTTTGGATGAACTCCTCGCAAAATCTCCAATCAAAGCCGAAATTGACCCCGCTTTGTATGGATCGATGAAATACAACGGTAAAATTTGGTCTGTGCCCTTTGCTACAAATAATGTTGGTATTTTTTACCGTCCAAGTTTGTTTAAGGCGGCAGGGATTACTGAATTACCCCGGACTTGGCAGGAGTTTGCACAAGTTGCCAAGAAATTAACTCGTGATACCAATGGTGATGGACGAACCGATCAATATGGGATGTTTCTACCTTTGGGAAAGGGAGAATTTACAGTGTTCACCTGGTTGCCGTTTATGTGGAGTGGCGGTGGTGAGTTGGTGAGTGGTGATTCACAGAATGCAGCAGCAGTAAATTTGCAAAATAATCAAGGCGCGATCGCAGCTTTGCAATTCTGGCGTGATTTAATTACGGATGGTTCCGCCATTTTATCTGGACCAGAACGGGGTTATGAGACAGATGACTTACTCAGTGGTAAAGTTGCAATGCAATTAAATGGCCCTTGGACTCTGGGGCAATTCCAAGAGACTGGTGTCGATTTTGATGTTTTTCCAATTCCTGTTGGACAAAAACCTGCTACTGTTATTGGTGGTGAGAATCTCTTCTTTTTCAAAACTACACCGAAACGTGAAAGAGCAGCTTTTAAGTTTGTTGAATATGCTTTGAGTGAAGAATTTCAGACAGAATTAGCATTGGGAACTGGCTATTTACCAGTGAATTTGAAGTCTCGTGAAAGTCCAAAATATCAAGATTTTATCAAAAAAATACCACAGGTGAAGGTATTTTTAGACCAAGCAAAATATGGGCGATCGCGTCCCATATTTCCTGGTTACAATCGGATTTCTGACAGTGTAGGTCGGGCGATTGAATCTGTATTGTTGGGTAAGAGTTCGCCAGCAGACTCACTCAAAGCAACCCAGCAACGCCTAGATTTGATTTTCAAGTGATTAAGGCGCGTAGTTTACCGCCATAGGCATCGCATCCCGTTTAAATAAATACGCTTGGGTTAATATAATTGTTTTGTGAGGCTGCGCCAAATTTTCTTTCTTTGTGTCCTTCTCTGACGAGACGCTGCGCGAATGCGCCCTTTGCGGTTCGTTCCTCATATATTCATACAGAATTGGTATTAACTCTTTGTCAAAGTCAATTTTTTTAACGAACCGCAAAGGACGCAAAGAACGCAAAGGAAGAGAAGGAAGAGAAGGAAGAAATGCTTAACTGAACTGTATTGCCGTTTAAATTACAAATGGTTCAAGTTCGCGGTTGTACCACTCATCTTCAATCCGTTCAGTAACCAACGGTCTGATGATAAACTTAGGCGGGCTACCATCCAAAACATCAATCCGCACACATGAGTAAGGTAGGCGGTTCTGTAAATTGTCATCATGACGACCCACAAAAAGCGTTGAATCGGCAACTTTCCGAGTAGGTTTACCTGCAATTTCCGTAAAAGTCTCCATCAATTCAGTCCCCTTTCGCCTTTGATAGCGGGGACGATGACCACTACCACCAGAGATAATGCAGTTAATGTGAGAGTCAGCAAATCCGGTATCAGTTGTGCGAAGATGCTCCAAACAGTGGGCGTGACCATTTAAAATCAAATCGACTATGGGACGTTCTTTAATTAGAGAACCAAGATTTTCTGCCACTTGTTCAAACACCCAGCGCAAACGGTGACGAACCGCCAAGGTTTGTGCTTGATTCCACTTAGTAGCTTCTGTAACGAACGGCGGATGGTGGAAAAAGATTACACGTCCGCGCACTTCGGAGGTGTTCCAAGATTCGATTAGTCTGCTTCGTAACCATTCAAGTTGTTCAAAGTCAATCGCAGGCATCTTATGAGATGCCAACTGTTTTTCAATATCGATTTTGATCTCGTTTATTTGGTCTAATTTGGCGGTAAGTTCATCAAGTTGTTCAGCCTCGGCGGGTTTATCTGGGTTGAGGCGATCGCATATTCCCAAAATCTGCAATTCTTCTCGATCTATTTCCTGGCGACGCTTTTGCAATTCCCGGCGGTAAATTTCCCCCTCTTCAGTTGCAGGTAAAGGTGATGGTGTATTAAAGGTATTAGAATCCAGCGCGAAAAAGTCAATCCCGCCGTAACGAAAGGTGTAATAACGATTGGGTAAGCGGGTAAACTGTCCGGGTTCGTAACGCAAACACCGCCCGGTATCGGTCTTAGCAGTATAATGTCGATCTAAATGACGTTCTAACTCTTGCGGGGAAGCGATCGCTTGGGTATAGTCCATAAATGCCCGTGCATAAGCATTCCCTTGATATGATCCATGCCAGCCAATCTCGATATCTTTGTAGCGGAACAGGCGACGCAATGAAGATGTTGTGCCAGTAACTAAACGGTACATCAACGGTACATCGTAGTAATCATGATTACCTGGCACTGGCAAGAATGGCATATTAAACACCATGCGGTCATAAGGAATGCTTCTCGGCTTGTCACCACCTACAATAAATTCCCGGTAAGGCTCAATAAAGTTTGTTGAATAATATTCTTGGGAACCAACCACATAGATTACATCACCTGTGTGCAACACAAAACTGCAATCATCCCGGTGAGGAAGCATCAATTCGGCAACTTTTCGTTGGGGGTGATGGCGAGAATGGGATTTGGTGCCGGAATCACCAATAACCATAAAGGAAAATTCTGGACTATCTTCCCTGCGATCGTCAATAACCATGCTGGTTTGGTCAATTCCCCGTTGCACAAAACTTGGATGCATCCACCGCACCCGTTCCTTCATCTTTTGAATTTTTACAGGAATCGGTGGATCGGAAATCAATTTCATGGCTGATAACTCTTGAATGCTTAACGCACAAGCTGATTGTAACGAAATAAGCTAGCTACAGCAAAGCTTTGATAGTTTTCGGAGATGTCTTCTTTTGTTTTCCCATCAGACTAGTCACACATACGTTTGCCCTAGTTGAACTCTCGTTAATAGGCCATCTTCCATTTCTATGATGCGATCAGCTATGTCTAAAATGCGGTTGTCATGTGTGACTAACAAGATAGTAGTTCCCTGATTTTTAGCTAGGCTCTGCATTATTTTTACGATATCGCGTCCTGATTGTTTATCTAATGCAGCCGTTGGTTCATCTGCTAGCACTAAGGGAGGACAATTTACTAAGGCGCGGGCGATCGCAATTCTTTGTTTTTGACCGCCAGAAAGATTGTCTGGATAATAATTAATTCTTTCTTCTAAACCAACAGCTTGTAGCATCATTTCTGATTTAGCTACTGCTTCTGTTTGAGAAATGTAATCGTTTAATTCTAATGCCATTTGTACGTTTTGCTTGGCAGTCAAAAACCTCAACAAATTGTGAGATTGAAAAATATAACCGATGTTACGTCGCATCTGCACCAGTTTGTTCTGACTAACACCAGACAGTTCTTCACCTAAAAATTTCAAACTTCCTTCTTGTACAGACCGTAAACCACCAATCAAGCTCAGTAACGTTGTTTTTCCTGAACCTGATGGCCCAGTCATAATTACAATTTCACCAGAATAAACTTTTAGGTTGATATCAAATAAAATTTGTTTTCTCAGCGCATTTTTCCCATAGTAATGATTCAGATTTTGAATTATAATTAGAGCTTCTTGTCTCATCATAAATCTGAGAATATTTAGTATAAATGATGTATCAATAGAACAGATTGGTTAATGTTCTAGCGATACATCTGAATGATTCTTTGGAGTTTACGTTAACACCAACAGATAATACAGTACCTGATTAGCGTAAAAAGATAGATCAACTATGCGATGAAATCTGTTGCTGTCAGACTACTAGCTTGAATACGATCAACAACTGCTAAAGGTGGTTCACTGCTACCAGCGATCGCAATTAAAACGTTACCACCAGTTTGGATTAAAGACAGTTGTCCGAAGCTAATTTGATCGGGTAACTTAATGTGATCTACTCCTTTCTGGAAGTCAAAGATTTGGTCAAATCTAGCACCTCTACCTAAGATAAAAGTATCGTGTCCAGATCCTCCACTAAGCAGGTTGAAACCTAAACCACCATCGAGTAAATCATTACCTTTATCGCCGTTGAGAATATCGTTATCTGCACCTGCAAATAGTTGGTCATTGCCAAGACCACCATTGAGTAGGTCATCACCGGTATCTCCAACAATAGTATCGTTATCCCAACCACCATTCAGGAAATCACCCCCAACACCACCATTTACATAATCTTTACCGAGATCACCATTAATAAAGTCACTGCCTTCGTCACCAAATAAGCGATCCCTACCTGTTCCACCGTTGATCACATCATTGCTCAGTCCGCCTTGGATAATATCGTTACCAAAACCTCCGTTGAGAAAATCGCTACCATCTGTACCAACGGTTTGCGGGTTTGCAACGCCAACGCTAGGAATGTCTTGTGAAAGTCGTGATTCGTGTTGAGAGTACAGTTCGGCATTGCTAACTTGTACAAAATTAGCTGATGTGAACTGATCGGGACTAGCAAAAGCTACAAGCGCCAATAACTCACCTGTTGCAACCACAGAAATCAAGGAGCTAGGGCCAACCGCTTCTATCTTGATCTGATTGAATGATAAACCACCAGCCAAGGCAATGAAGTCATCGGTGGGGTTAAAGTCAACAAAAGAGTCTACCCCCTCACCTGCTTTAGCTACAAAGCGATCGCGCCCTTCTGCACCAAAAAGTGCGTCGTTACCAGCACCACCATAGAGCAGATCGTCGTCAGCAGCACCAAATAGACCATCATTACCCGATCCACCTAACAGGGTGTCGTCACCACCACCCCCACCTACAAGGTCATTACCACTACCCCCAGATACAAAATCGTCTTCATCGTTAGGTAAACGTAAAAAGAAATCATTACCGGCTCCGCCAAAGAGAACATCTTGACCTAAAGAACCAACAATAAAATCATTACCCAGTCCACCGACTATTAGATCATTGCCATTACTACCATTAAGTAGGTCATTACTCGCCGTACCTACAAGTACTGAACTTGGGATGTGCAATCCTGTGACTTGATAATAAATATTTAGCAGACTATCTTGACCACCAAGGATGTTGGAATCAAAAAGATGAGGCAATGGTCTTGACATATTTTTGGTTAGGTATTTCTGAGAGTTTTATAAACTATGAAAAAGCAGCAATAGTCCTATAGCTAAAACTCAACAAGTTATGAAAAACTCAGTTGGTAAGCTTTAGCTGGGCTGTATATGGAAAATATCTGGTCAAATTTTGCAACTGATATAGTTACACGAATCTCAGAAAAGTTTTTGCATGAAGTGCAACGTTTTTAAGATTCTTCTCAGAATCATATAAATAAATGTATTTATAAAAAATTAAAATTTGTTTATCAACAGGTTAATTCTGATTGAATAATTGTTGATTGATTTGCATAGATGAAATCTTGATAAAAAGATTAAATTTTGTTTATGTAATCATTAATTGTGAACACTATTAAAATATAGAGCTTAAAATAAAAACATGATTAAATTTTCTTATATAGAGATAAAATTATAAAAAATATAAAATTCCTCTATCATTATGTGTGTATAATTTTTACGAATGGTGTAACTTGCTTGGATAAAGTGGATAAGTTCTACAGCTAACCATAAAAATTGCATCAAAAATCGACTTGATGTAGTCAGCAACAGCAATTCATTCTCAGTCTAAAAATACCTGCAAGATGTAGGTAAACTAAGTTAGCTTATCTATAAAGGGAATTCATGAAAACCGCTTGAGAAAAGTCATTCAAAACTAAAATGTGCTTTAAGCAAAGGTATTGAACTCAATATATTTAGGATAAGATATAGGGTTAGACTCCTTTAATTAACCGAGCATAAGGTCTTTATTTCAGTAATCTTCAAAATTGAAATTTTTGATTAGCCAAATCATATCGCTTGTGGACTTTGTTCACGCGTATGTTTCTGTGCATAGTCTGAGTAATAGCGCCGAAAACTGCAAGGAACTTCAACCATTATGTTCTATTGCAGAAATGCTTTTGGATTTAGATTTTTGCTAATTTAGTTAGCTATTAAATTAGTTAAAATACCTAGAACTATTGTTGGATTTAGGCAAGGTCAGTTACGCATAGTTGCTTTTAGGTGTATAAAGACTTATGCAATTAAGAGACAAGATTTTTGGCTGTGCAGTTTATACCAGAAGCGATATCCTCGACAAATTGTTTAGACCGAAAAATATTCCTGATTTGTCAGATGGAGACAGTGAAGAAAGAAAAGAACGTCTCTCAGTTCGGCGAACAATCTTTCTACATCTGGATGGAATTGCCATAGGCCCAACTACAAATGCTCTACAGGAAAGGGGAGTCTTCTTCTTGTTTGAAGAAGGAAAAGTCGTACCCCTGAATCTAGTTCTGAAATATTTTCCGGGAAATATAGGCTATTTGAATGTTGCTTTGCGGTTAATGGTGTCGCAAGGATGGATGAAGCATCAAGAAATAGAGGGAGAAATCTTTTACACCTTGACTCGCAGAGGCAGCATAGCGTTAGGACTGTCATCAATTTATAAAGAGTTTGTTGCTTTTTTACCTACCCTGATTAATATCAATGACTATCTTTTTGGAGATTTAACTTTGTCGTTGCAGTCTAAATTAGCTGACGGCATGAATTTCTCCTCTCTGCTAGCAAGAGCTAAAAGACAGTGGGACTTGGTAGAAAGTACAGATGAAGATTATCAGTATGTGTGTTGTCAGATATTGCACCATCTCAATGGCTTATTGGTAGGTCCAACGATGGTATCTTTAGCAATGGCTAATGTGTTTGAGCAAATCGATCCCAAAACGCACACACTTGACATTGAGCAGTTAGCAGGTAATCAAAAACATTTACTTGAAGCTTTTGAAATCCTGGCTTTACAGGGCTGGGTTGTAATTCAAGGTCGTCAAGTTCAGTTCATCCGTACAGGCTTATATGCGATTTCTAGAGCCTACGCTTACGGAGTCACGGTTTCTTATTTACCAACATTTGAGAAGGTTCCTGAACTGTTATTTGGCAATCCCACTATTTTATGGGAACGAGATACTGATGGACATGAAACCCATGTGAATCGTCGAGTAAATATTTGGGGTAGCGGACTAGCTCATCAAACATACTTCCAGAAAGTTGACGCGATTATTAGAGATATCTTTAACCGTCCGATTGACGAACAACCCAAAGGAATTGTAGATATGGGTTGTGGGGATGGTACATTTATGGAGCATATCTATCACGTCATTCAAAATCAGACCGTCAGAGGGAAATTTCTCAATGAGAATCCCTTGATTATGGTCTGTGCTGACTATAATCAAGCCTCTCGGGAAGCTACTTACAAAAGACTCAAGGATTTGCAGTCGCCAATAAGCGTTATCTTTGGTGATATTAACGACCCAGACGACTTAGCAAAAACAATACTCGCCAAATATGGAATACTATCTGACGAGTTTCTCCATGTCAGATCGTTTTTAGATCACAACCGTCCTTTTATGACTCCCAGACTGGGAAATATGGGCTGTGAATTGAGTTCTACAGGAGCTTTTGTTTGTAGGGGTCGAATGATTACAGCAAATGAACTCTTACAAAATTTATTAGAGCATTTACAGCGTTGGAAACCGCATATCGGGCGATTTGGTTTGTTAGTCCTAGACTTACATACGATTCCGCCAGCCCTAGCAGCAGCGAATATTGGGTATACCTTAGCCACAGCTTATGATGCGACTCATGGTTATACAGATCAATATCCGATTGAACTGAATCAATTCATCGCTGCGGCAAAATTAACTGGATTAACTCCCGATCTCCGCTACCAAGCCAAGTTTCCACCCAATGATTTGGCTACAGTTAGTCTCAATTTATTTGTCCCTATGGAAGTGGGGAGTGGTGAGTTACGTTCTGACTAGATTGTTGGAAATACGAACTCCAAAGGATACGAATAGTTCATCAGGTCATACTGCAAAATCAAGTAGGTGGATTAGAGTTGTCTAATAACTTTAACGAAAAAGCGATCGCCATTATCGGGATGTCGGGACGTTTCCCCAAAGCAAACAACCTGGATGAATACTGGCAAAATCTCAAAGATGGGGTTGAATGTATCTCATTTCTGAGCGATGAGGAACTAACGGCGGAAGGTGTAGATGCTTCTACCCTCAACGATCCCAAGTATGTCAAAGCCAGTCCGATGATTGACAATGTGGAATACTTCGATGCCGGATTCTTTGGCTATTCACCTAGAGAAGCCAAACTCATTGATCCTCAACATCGTGTATTTCTAGAGTGTGCTTGGGAAGCCCTCGAAGATGCTGGGTGCGACCCTGAAAACTATGAACATCTCATCGGTTTTTATGCAGGTGCGAGTATTAATACTTACATACTGGATTGTATTTTAGGCGATCGCTTGCGTCCTAAACTTGATTTTGAAAGTTTCCTGGAAACCTTCGTTGGTAGTGACAAAGACTTTCTCACCAGTCGCGTATCTTACAGATTAAATTTGAGAGGGCCTAGCGTCACAGTCCAAACGGCTTGTTCCACTTCCTTAGTTGCAGTACATTTAGCTTGTCAAGGCTTGTTGAATGGCGACTGCGATATGGCTTTGGCTGGAGCAATTTCCGTCAGAGTACCTCATCGTGCTGGTTATTACTATCGTGGTGGTGGTATTGTTTCTCCTGATGGACATTGCCGCGCCTTTGATGCCGAGGCTGGGGGGACTGTTTTCGGTAGCGGTGGTGGTATTGTCGTTTTGAAGAAGTTAGCGAATGCTTTAGAAGATGGCGATCGCATTCACGCTATCATTCGGGCGACAGCAATTAACAATGATGGTGCCCTCAAAACTAGTTACACTGCACCAGGGGTAATAGGACAAAAAAATGCCATCATTGATGCTCTATCCAAAGCTGGGATTAGTCCTGAAACCATCTCATACATCGAAGCTCACGGCACTGGTACTCCCATTGGCGACCCCATCGAAATCGATGCCTTAACCCAGGCATTTCACACACAAACTCAAAAACAGGGATTTTGTGCGATTGGTTCGGTAAAGCCAAATATCGGTCATTTAGATGTAGCATCGGGTATGGCTGGACTAATCAAACTGATTCTGGCTTTGAAACACCAGCAGATACCACCAAGTATTAACTTTAACCAACCAAATCCCCGCATTGATTTTGCCAGTAGTCCCTTTTACGTCAATACAAAACTCTCGCCTTGGCAAACCAATCAAATTCCCCGCCGCGCTGGAGTTACAGCCCTTGGGCTGGGAGGGACTAATGCCCATGCGATTCTTGAGGAAGCGCCAACGGGGGATGAGGGAGATAAGGGAGATGAGGGAGATAAGTGTTATTTACTACCTCTATCTGCAAGAAGTTCGGAGGCTTTAAAGTGTTTAGCAAAGTCCTATCAAGACTTTCTTGGCACTGAAGGAGAAACTCTACGAGACATTTGCTACACCGCCAGCGTCCGCCGCAGTCATCATAGTCACCGCCTGAGTTTGTTAGCCCGTTCCCGCGATGAACTATCGCAGTTACTAGAAACATACCTCCAGGGAGAACTACATTCCCAGATTACAACGGGTATCCAAACTCCAGATCGTCAGCATCTACCGATTTTTATCTTCCCTGGACAAGGTTCTCAGTGGTTAGGTATGGGGCGCAAGTTATTACAGCAAGAACCCGTATTTAAGGCTGCTATAGTTCAGTGTGACAAAGCTATCAGTCAGTATACAAATTGGTCATTACTCGAACAATTGATACTTGATGAAGCCGACTCTCGCCTAGCAGAAATTGATGTTATCCAACCAACCTTATTTGCCGTTGAGATAGCCTTGGCAATGCTTTGGCAATCATGGGGGATTAAACCTGCGGCTGTCGTCGGTCACAGCATGGGAGAAGTAGCAGCAGCTTATATTGCAGGTATCTTAAACTTAGACGATGCCGCCAAGATTATCTGTAAGCGCAGCCAAGTAATTAAACGCGTTAGCGGTCAGGGTGCAATGGCTGTGGTTGGTCTGTCGTTGGAACAAGCCCAAAAGGTGATAGTTGGCTATGAAAACTGCGTATCTGTAGCCGTGAGCAATGGCCCGACATCCACTGTGTTATCAGGCGATCCCAAGGCGATAGAAACTATTCTGGCGAATTTACAAGCCAAAAATATTTTTTGCCGCTTAGTGAAAGTGGATGTCGCTTCCCACAGTCCACAAATGGAGCCTTTACAAGAGGAACTGCGGCAACTTTTACAAGGAATTCAACCCCAAGCAGCAACTATCCCCATCTATTCCACAGTCACAGGTAAATTAATTGATGGTTTGGATTTAGATACAACCTATTGGGTAAAGAATTTACGAGAGCCTGTATTGTTCTCGACGGCTATTCAAAGCTTGATAGGTGAAGGACATGAAGTTTTTCTCGAAATTAGCCCCCATCCAATTTTAACCACAGCCATCCAGCAAGGACTCCAGTATAGCGATCGCCAAGGTGTTGTACTTCCTTCCCTCAAACGCAACGAAGATGAATTAGCTGTGATGCTCAATTCCCTTGGTGCGATGTATGCTGCGGGATATCCTGTAAATTGGCGCAAACTCTATCCCGACGGTGGAAACCACATTCAACTACCCACTTATCCCTGGCAACGTCAGCGATACTGGTTAGATAGAAAAATTGCCCGCAAAACACCACTTCCAGAAGAAACGCATAAATCTGCAATATCAGAAGAATGCACCGATTTGTTCTATGATCTAACTTGGCGGTTAAAATCACAACAAAATTCCACTAGTAAAAATAGCCAAGATAGTTTGTGGTTAATCTTTGGCGATACTCAAGGCTTGGGTATTGCCTTAGCATCTCAATTACAGGCGCAAGGTGCAACTTGTCACTTTGTGATACCTGGAAATAGTTACAGCCAATCTTCACCAGGATATTTCACAATCAATCCTAGCGATCGCGAAGATTTGCAGCAACTAATCAAAGATGTAAAGGCAAGTAGTCAGCTACCTCTGCGGGGAATCGTGCATTTGTGGAGCCTGGATATTGCTTCAGCACAAGTCACCGAAACATCCTTGCAAGATGCCGAAAAATTACTCTGCGGTAGCGTGCTGCACTTGATTCAAGCCTTGGTGAAAAATCCCCCGTCCGACTGGCCGCATTTATGGTTAGTCACGCAAAATACCCAACCAGTGAAATCTTCTGTTAATTCTCAGGCGCTACCCCAATCACTTTTATGGGGACTGGGAAGGGTGATAGCACTGGAACACCCAGAACTGTGGGGTGGTTTAATTGACCTGGATAAAACCACCGCAGACCAAGCAGCCATGCTGTTGGCAGAAATCCAAACAGCCGACGGAGAGGATCAAGTTGCTTGGCGTGATGGTCAAAGATATGTTGCACGTCTCGTCACCAGTACCGTGCCAAAGGCATTGAAGCCGTTAACAGAATTTAATGCCAATGGTACTTACTTAATCACAGGTGGTTTAGGAGGACTAGGTTTAAAGCTGGCAGCTTGGTTAGTCGCCAAAGGTGCAAGACACCTAGTTCTCACAGGTAGACAAGGATTGCCAGAGCGTTCTTTATGGGATACCTTACCGCCAGATGACAAGCACAAAAAGGCAATTACAGCCATTCAAACATTAGAAGCTCAAGGTGCAACAGTCAATGTTGTGCAAGCGGATGTCAGCAACTTTAGCCAGATGCAATCTGTATTTGCCAGCAATACTCACTGGCGCGGCATCATCCATGCGGCTGGGATTTCTATCCCTCAAAACTTGGTAGAGATGAGTTTAAGCACATATCAAAATGTATTAGCAGCTAAAGTTAGCGGTACTTGGATATTGCATCAGTTGACTCAAAATCTCCAACTAGACTTTTTGATTTTATTTTCCTCAGCCGCCGCCATCTGGGGTTCTAGCGGACTTGCGCCTTATGCGTCAGCAAACCACTTCTTGGATATTTTGGCTCATTATCGCCAAGGAAACAACTTACCAGCATTGAGTGTTAACTGGGGTAGTTGGGATGAGATAAACGTTGTTGCAGCTGAAGTCCAAAGCCTGTGGTCGCGTGTCGGGTTAAAACCGATGGCTGTCACACAAACCCTAGAAGCGTTGAAGTCATGTTTGCAATCAGATGTAGTACAAAAAACAGTTGCAGATGTTGACTGGAGTATCTTTAAACCCACATTTGAAGTCAGACGACACAGACCGCTACTAGAAGAGTTGGGACAATCGCAGGAAAAGCAAGAAAATAGCGCTGTAATCAAGTCAGAGCTATTGTTGCAGCTAGAGAAGAGTTTAGCAGGCGATCGCCACAACTTACTCATCACTCATCTGCAAATGATAGTGAGTGAGATTTTGGATCTCGATCCAGAAAATCCTCCCGAAAACCAGCAAGGATTTTTCCAAATGGGTATGGATTCTCTCATGTCTATCCAACTAAAAAATCGGCTAGAAGCAAGTTTAAACCATCCCCTACCTTCAACCCTAGCTTTTGATTATCCCAACATCGAAATGCTAGCTAACTATCTAACACAAGAAGTGCTAGCTCCAATTTTCCATCAACATCTTGAAACAACCCAAGATATATCTACACAGCCAACATCACAAAATCAAAGCAATAGCTTAGATGAGCTTTTCTTGCAAATAGAATCGCTTTCCGAAGACGCAGTAACACAGTTATTTTTGAACTAGTTTTTCAGGAGAAAAAGCAATGTCCATCATCTACACCGTTTTAGATAATATCTCTCAAATGTCAGGAATCAAAAAACTACTAGCGATTCTCAGCACAATTTTTATTGTGTCAATTTTGATTACAGGTTTATATTTGCTCTTTAGAACGTATAATGAAGTAGGCTTAATTTCCATCATGTCAATTTACTTTATTTTGATGCCTCGCGATTCTTTTCTTGAGCGAAAAGAAATGAGAAAAATGGAAAAGCGAATGAATGCAGTCAAAGTCTAAATAGAAAAATCTCATAAATCTTTCTGCATCAAACAATTTTGGATTTTAAATTGAGATGATACCTGTTTTTGCAGCGTTTCCGCAGGATATGTTGGGGCTTGCTTCAGAATTTTGAGATTTTAATTTTGGAATTTTAAATCCAAAATATAAAATTATCTGAAAATTAAACACTCGCCCAAAAATTATCTTTCCAACTCCAGCTAAGTAAAAATAGAAAAAGCGATGACTGCTACCAAAGAACTTAACACCTGGATTTTTTCACCAAAACTAAATACAAAAGCTAAACTTCGCTTCTTTTGCTTTCCTTATGCTGGGGGTGGTACTTCATTATTTCGAGATTGGGTTAATGGCTTACCTTCAGATGTAGAAGTATGCCAAGTTCTGCTTCCAGGACACGATACTCGCATCAAAGAAAAGCCATTTTCCCATCTCATTACCTTAATAGAAACAATGGTTCCAAGTTTATTACCCTACCTGGATATGCCATTTGTTTTTTATGGTCATAGCATGGGAGCCTTGCTGTGTTTTGAAGCGGCTCGTCGCCTTAGCAGACAACATAATTTAGAACCCAAACATTTATTTGTTTCTGGTAGCCGCGCTCCACACACTCCATGTTTTCTAAAACCCACACATCATTTACCAGATAACTTATTTATCGATGAAATCAACAAGCGCTACAAAGCCATCCCCAAGGAGATTTTAAATAACCGAGAAATCATGCAGCTATTTTTGCCAGTTCTTAAAGCAGACTTTTCAATTATTGAAACTTATGAATATACTCCTGACTTACCATTAAATTGTTCCATTTCCGCCTTTGGTGGACTGCAAGACGAAATGGTAAATATAGAAGATATTGCTGCATGGCAAAACCAAACATCTGGAAAATTTACCTTGCAGATGATTGAGGGAGAGCATTTTTTCATCAATCATAAAAAACCAGAAATACTGAAAGCTATATCTGAACAACTAGTAGAAACCTTAACAATTTAATTCCCGGAGGTAGCTTTGGAAACCCTAACAGAAATTTTCTCAGATGTATTAAACATCTCACCTTTAGAAATCACAGATCAACTCAGCCCCAATACTCTCAAAAATTGGAACAGTATGGCGCACATGAAGCTAGTAATGGCTATAGAAGAAGCCTACGATATAGTCTTCACCGTTGACGATGTGAAATCTGTAAAATCCTTCGCGGATGCTCGCCAAATTCTACTTCAAAAAGGAGTCGAATCTTAACCTCTAAAATGACCTTCTGCGTGAGCTTTTTCTACACCCCAGCATCCGCCATGAAACTTGATACTCTCCCCCCAATCCAAGAAACTCAAAAACTGACTCCAATTTCAGATGATGACTTAGCAATTATACTGATGATTCGTCACTTTGAATTATCACTTTTAGAGCTATTTTCTAGTGGTAAATTAAACGGTACAACCCATACTTGCCTCGGTCAAGAATACATCCCTGTAGCACTCAAAACAGTTTTAACTGATAGTGACTTCATCCTCAGTAATCATCGCGGACACGGCCATTACCTCGCAAGATTTGAAGATCCTGAAGGCTTGTTAGCAGAAATTATGGGCAAAGAAGGTGCAGTTTGTCATGGTGTAGGTGGAAGTCAGCACATCTACAGAAAAAATTATTTATCTACAGGAATTCAAGGCGAAAGTTTGCCTGTAGCTGCTGGGATAGCCTTGCATTTACGCCGCCAAGGTAACTTTGGGATGGCTGTAGTTCACATTGGCGATGGTACTTGGGGCGAAGGAGGAGTTTATGAAGCTCTGAATATTTCCCAATTGTGGAATTTACCTGTTTTAGTAATTGTAGAAAACAACAAAATAGCTCAGTCTACTCCTACTCAACTGCAAATGGCAGGCACAATTGCAGGTCGTGTTCAAGGTTTTGGAATTAATTATTTAAAAGTAGACTCAATAGATATTAACGAGATTAGGACGCTGATTAGCCCTCACATTCAAGCCGCTAGAACTAAATCTTTGCCCTTAGTAATTGAATTTGATACTAATCGAGTTGGCCCCCATAGTAAAGGTGATGATACACGAGACATTCAAGAACTAGAAAGAATTCAAAAATGGGATTGGTATTCAGTTTATCAGCAGCAATATCCCGACCAATTTGAGAGGATAGAGCTAAAAGTTAAAACTGAAATAAGTAGCTTGATTAGAGATGTTGAATCTAGAGAATTAGTACAATGGAAACTACTCTAAAGAGAACTGAGCGAGTTGTTGAGAATTTAAATCGTGCCCTACATCATATATTTGCTGTAGATCCTCAAGTTTTTTTAATTGGTGAAGATATCCTCGACCCCTATGGAGGAGCATTCAAAGTTGGTAAAGGATTATCTTCTAATTACCCAGATAGAGTTTTAACTACACCAATCAGTGAAGAAGCAATTGTGGGGATAGGTGGTGGTTTAGCTTTGTGTGGCAATAAACCTATTATCGAAATCATGTTTGGTGATTTCATTGCCTTGGGATTCGATCAAATTTTAAATTTTGCTTCCAAATCTGTATCAATGTATGGCACAAAATTAGACTTAAATATGATTGTTCGCTGTGCAGTGGGTGGTAATAGAGGATATGGCCCGACTCATAGCCAAAGTTTGCAAAAGCATTTTGTTGGTATTCCCAATTTATATTTATTTGAATTATCGCCATTGCATGATAATATTGCAGTGTTTGAAAAGTTGGTTAATTTAACTTATCCCTGCATCTTTTTTGAAGATAAGGTACTCTATACTCAAAGAATTTATGCTGATGGATTGATTGACGATCTGTTTAGTTATGAATTTTTAGATTCTGCCAAGAATTTCGCTAAAATTTATGCCGATAGTTTTGAAGAAAATAACTGCTTGCTAATTTCACCAGGGGGATTAGTACCAAGATGTTTAGCTGCGGCGCGGGAATTATTTATTGATTGGGAAATTGAAACTCAGATTATTGTTCCTAGTCAACTATATCCTTTTGAATTAGAAAGCATCATCGATTTATTAGCAGATACCACTCATATATTTATTGTGGAAGATAGTGTAGCTGGCGGTACGTGGGGTAGTGAAGTTGCTCATCAAATCTACAGTAGGCTTTGGGGTAAGTTAAAAAATCCTGTCAAATTAGTTCACTCAAAAAATAGTATTATTCCTTCTTCGGCTCATTTAGAGAAGCAGGTGATTGTGCAGAAAGAAGATATTTGCAATTCTGTCAAGGAAGCCGTATTATATGTATGAGATAATTCTGCCAAAATTTAATAATAATGATGAGAGCTATACATTGTTATACTGGTTGTCTGATATAGGTAAGCCAGTAAATAAAGAAGAAGCGATCGCAGTATTTGAAACGTCCAAAGCAGCTTTTGATTTAGAGAGTGAAGCAGAGGGTATTTTGCATCCCTTACCTGAAGCTGGTGATGAATGCAAACCTGGAGATGTCATTGGATATTTATTTGCAACTGAAGCAGAAAGACAAGATTTTATCAAGAATTCAGGAAAGAAAGCAAAGACAACGGATGATAAATCTTTAACTATTACCAAGGCTGCTCAAGAATTAATTGATAAACATAGTATTTCTGAAGAAAATATCAGAAAATTAGGTAAGAATATTATTAAAAGGCCAGATATTGAAAAGTTAATTAACGAACAGAGTCGAGATGAAGTTAAAGGTTTAGAAATATCTCGCCAACAAATGGCGATCGCCCGCGTAGTAACCCAGTCGCATACACAAATTCCTAAAGCATTTTTGTTGATGAAAATCTACGGCGATGCTGTAACTCAAATGTTGAGTGACTATGGAACAAAACATGATATTATTATTGGCTTACCAGAACTATTAATTAAAATCACAGCTACTTTATTACCAGAATTTCCGTTTTTCTTTGGTAGTTTAATTGATGATAATAGATTCATGCCTGGAGAAGTGGCTAATATCGGAGTTACCCTTGATTTAGGCAAAGGGTTATTTATTCCTGTAATTAAAAATGTCGGTGAAATATCTCTAGCAGATATCGCCAATAAATTGATGGACTTCAGATTGAAAGCTATGCGCGGTCAGTTTAATGAAGAAGAATTGAATCATGGAAATATTTCTCTTTCTATTAATATGGATAAAGATTCTCTGGTAACAATTCCGATCATTTTGCCTTCTCAAAGTTGTATGTTATCTCTTGGAGGAATCCAAGAAGAACTTTATTTCGACTCTGAGCAAAATGTCAAGAATCGTAGCTATATAAATTTAGGAATTGCTTACGACCACAGAGTTATTAATGGTCGAGAAGCTGCTCAGTTTTTAACTAAAATTAAGACTAAAGTCGAACAATCAAGTATATAAGTATCATCATCTGCGTCCATAGGTCGTTAATTTAATTCTTCATCCCAGCATCAGGGTAAAACTAGGGGAAACAATTATGGGTAAACTTCCGGAGCGCATCACGAATCTTTCAGCTACTAAACTAGCGCTCTTGGTACAACAAATGCGTGCCAAAACTGATGGAATCGAACTGTTAAACGCCGAACCTATTGCGATTATTGGTATGGGTTGCCGATTTCCTGGTGGAAGTGATAACCCCGAAGCATTTTGGCAGAATCTTCGTAACGGTGTTGACGCTATTAGCGAAATTCCACCAGACCGTTGGGACACAGATGCATATTATGACCCTAATCCTGATGCACCAGGCAAAATGTATTCCCGATATGGTGGTTTTATTGGTCAAATCGACAAATTCGAGCCAGAATTTTTCGGTATCTCGCCACGGGAAGCACAGAGTCTCGATCCCCAGCAACGGTTAATGTTGGAAGTCAGCTGGGAAGCGCTAGAAAATGCCGGGATTCCCCTGAATCAATTGCACAGAAGCAAAACAGGCGTTTTTGTTGGTATTACCACCACAGATTATCTACAATTGCAGACTGGTCTTGCAGATGATGAACTGATAAATGCTTATACAAATTCTGGCGGAGCAATTAACTTTGCGGCTGGTAGATTATCTTATTTCTTAGGATTACAGGGGCCGAGTTTAGCTGTAGAAACCGCCTGTTCGTCATCTTTAGTAGCAGTTCATTTAGCTTGTCAAAGTCTGCGTAATCAAGAAAGTGATTTGGCGATCGCATCTGGTGTTAACCTAATTGTCATACCAGAAATGAATGTCAGACTGTGTAAAGCCAAGATGATTGCCACTGACGGACGTTGCAAAACCTTTGATAGCAGTGCGGATGGTTTTGGACGTTCCGAAGGTTGTGGTGTTTTGGTATTGAAACGCCTTTCCCAAGCATTAGCCGACGGTAACAACATCGTAGCTTTGATTCGCGGTTCGGCAGTCAATCAAGATGGTTCTAGCAGCGGTCTCACCGTACCCAACGGATTAGCACAACAAGCAGTAGTACGGCAAGCATTAGCCAACGCCGGACTGGAACCCCATCAAGTTAGCTACATCGAAGCCCACGGTACTGGCACATCTTTGGGAGATCCCATTGAGGTAAATGCCTTGAGTGCAGTGTTTGGTAAAGAAAAAACAGCTAATCAACCCCTAATGTTAGGGTCTGTCAAAACCAACATTGGTCATACAGAAGCAGCAGCAGGTGTAGCTGGCATCATTAAAGTAGCTTTAGCACTACAACATCAAGAAATTCCCCCACATCTGCATTTCCAAACACCCAACCCTCACATTGCTTGGCAGGATTTACCAGTTGCAGTTCCGACTAAGCTGACACCTTGGCTACCACACGAACAACGCCGCATTGCTGGGGTAAGTTCCTTTGGCGCAAGCGGGACAAATGCCCATGTAGTACTGGAAGAAGCACCTGTGAAGAAAGTAGGGGGAGCAGGGGAGCAGGGGAGCAGGGGAGCAGGGGAGCAGGGGAGTAGGGGAGAAGAAATTACAGAGCGTCCTTTACATCTATTAACACTGTCAGCCAAACATCCCCAAGCTTTGAGTGAACTTGCACAACGCTACATCAAATACTTTTCATCTCACCCAGATATACCCCTTGGCAACATCACCTACGCCTCACAAGTTGGCAGAACTCATTTCTCACATCGCCTTGCAATCATCGCCGCAGACAACACACATATCCAACAACAGTTGCAAGCCTATCTCGACACCACCGAAGTCATCGGTATCCATCACGGACAGGCTAGCCAGCAAACCAAAAAAATTGCTTTCCTGTTTACTGGACAAGGGTCACAGTATCGCCACATGGGTCGGCAACTTTACCAAACTCAGCCCAGTTTCCGCCAAACACTCGACCAGTGCGATACCTTACTGCAACCTTTGTTAGGCGAATCAATTTTACAGGTGATATTCTCTGACAATTTAGAAGATACTCGCCTCGATCAAACCGCCTACACCCAAGTTGCATTATTCGTTATAGAATACGCTCTTGCTCAACTTTGGTTATCTTGGGGTATCCGTCCTCATGCTGTACTTGGTCACAGTGTCGGTGAGTATGTCGCTGCTTGCATTGCTGGTATTTTTTCCCTAGAAGACGCACTCAAATTGATTGTGCAACGTGCTGCTTTAATGCAAGCACTACCTCAAGGTGGAGGGATGGCAGCAGTATTTACCACATTAGAGCAAGTTACACCGTTAATTATTGACTATCCACAACAGTTGAGTATTGCCGCCATCAATGGCGAACACAGCATTGTCTTATCTGGGGAATTAGAGATACTCACAACAGTGCTGCAAAAATTAGAAAGCCAGGGTATTGAAACCAGAAGATTGCAAGTATCCCATGCTTTTCACTCGCCCTTAATGCAGCCAATGCTGACAGAATTTGCCAAAGTAGCAGCATCAGTAAAATATCAACAGCCGCAATTAGATATTATCTCCAATGTCACAGGTAAGATTGTCAGACGTGAGGAAATGTCAAATGCGACTTATTGGGTAGAGCATATACTCGCTAGTGTGCAATTTGCTGCCAGTATGCAGACGTTGTATCAAGCACGATATGAGGTATTTATAGAAGTCGGTTCTCATCCGACATTGTTGGGAATGGCACGGCGCGAGTGTCCCGAACACTTGGATATGGAAGGATTATGGCTGGCTTCGCTGCGTAAAGGTAGAGAAGATTGGCAGCAGTTGTTAGATTCCATGGCACAGTTGTATGTGGCGGGGGTAGAGGTTGATTGGCGAGGTTTTGAGGCTGATTATCCGCGTTATCAGGTGATTTTGCCGAATTATCCTTGGCAAAGAGAGCGTTATTGGGTGAGTGATGGTAAGAAAAAGCGATCGCCCCTGCAAAAACTATTACATCCCTTACTCGGTCAACGATTGCGATCGCCCTTAGCTGACACAATTATCTTTGAGAGACAACTCAGCACAGCCAATGTACCCTTTATTGACGATCACCGTATCTACGGTATGGTAGTCGTGCCTACAGTTGCCTATTTAGAAATGGCTTGGGCAGCAGCTACGGAAGTTATTGGTAAGGGTGTTTGTGTTTTAGAACAAGTTGCTATCCGCGAAGCATTCGTACTGGCAGAGGGTGAAACCCGCACTACACAATTACTTCTCACACCAGACGACAAAGGATATACTTTCCAAATCTTCAGCTTGGCATCCCCGGATAAAGAAGACGGAACCGCTTGGAATCTCCACGCATCTGGTAAGCTGCGAGTTGAGTCTCTACCAGAACACCAAATCATTGCAGATTTCTCACCCACAGCACTACAAGAACGCAGTCTGCAAGAACTATCCGGTGGAGTGTTCTATCCTTGCTTACACAAACGCGGGCTAGAATTTGGCTCTAGCTTTTTGGGTATAGAAACACTCTGGAAACTTCAGGACGAAGTGTTGGCGAAAATTCAAATGCCAGTATCCATCATGGCAGAGGCGGGTGATTATAATATGCACCCAGCCCAATTTGATGCTTGCTTGCAGTTGTTTTTGGCTGACTTACCCAGTGAAGATGATGTGTTCATCCCCATTGGTTTAGATAAGTTGTGCTTTTACGGGCAATCCACGACTGATTTGTGGTCATATATGCGTCTGCACATTGGTAATACACCCAACCCAGAAACCTTTGACGTGGATGTCTGCATTGTAAATCTGGCTGGTGAGATGGTAGCCCAAGTTGAGAAAATGCACCTCAAACGTGCGCCCAGAAAAGCTTTACAGCGCATTGCCCAGAAGAGTTTGCATGATTGGCTGTATGAAATTAAATGGCAACCACAAGTCCTACAGTCGTCTATCCAAGCTACTGCGACAGGGCATTGGCTGATCCTAGCTGACCACAGTGCGATCGCAGTAGAATTAGCCGAGTTCATAGAAAAATCTGGGCAAACTTGCAAGTTAGTCTTTGCCAGTCAGGAATACCATCGTCAAGACTTTGAACAACTGTTCAAGAATTGTGCAAAAGATCAAGAATGGCGTGGTGTAATTTATCTGTGGGGAATAGATTCGACTTTAACAGATAAAACTTCTGCCAGTTTTCCCGCTCTGCTTCAAGCTTTAGTCGCCGCAGAATTATCTCAGCAACCCAAGTTATGGTTAGTCACACGGGGTTGTGTACCTGTGGAGTTAAAACCAGGAGAATTGAGTATTGCCCAAACTCCTCTCTGGGGATTGGGAAGAACCCTAGCTGTAGAACACCCGGATTTGTGGGGAGGATTAATCGATTTAGATCCAGGAACTAGCTTAGTCGAGCAAGCATCTAGTTTGTGGACTGAAATTAACCATCCAACTGAAGAACAAGTGGCTTTCCGGGCTGGACAACGCTATGTACCTCGGTTGTTGCGCTATCAACCATCATTCTCAGTAGAACCTCTAAAAATTAAATCTAACGCTACGTATTTAATTACAGGCTGTTTTGATGATATTCACGTGAATCTTGCCAGTTGGCTAATTGAAAAAGGTGCTGAATATCTCGTGTTGATGGGTGAAGGTGAACCTGCACCAGAAATTTGCGATCGCCTCAAGCAAATGCACGCAATTAATCCAACTGTAGTATTATTTAACTTCAGTAGCTCCAAGTCAGAACAAGTCGCAAATGTCCTTCAATACATTGAAGACAAACTGCCAAATTTATCTGGTATCATCCATGCCGAAGGTATTCATGAAGACAGCCTTCTTTTGCACCAAACACGAGAGAGCTTTGCTAGAGTCCTTGCACCGAAGGTAACAGGAGCCTGGAATCTTCACATTATTACTAAGGAAATACCTTTAGATTTCTTTGTAATGTTTTCCTCAGCATTATGCCTACTAGGTTCGCCTGGACAAGGTAATTACGCTGCGGCTAACGCTTTTGTTGATGCTTTAGCCCACTATCGTCAATCTCTGGGTTTACCTGCTCTGAGTGTTAACTGGGCACCTTGGGCGCATCAAGATAATCCTGTTGTTCGACGCTGGGCAACTTGGGGCGTAGATACAATTGATTGGCAACAAAGTTTGAAAATTTTAGAACAACTACTGACTGATAATGTCGCGCAAGTTGCTGTCATGCCAGTGCAGTGGAGCAAGTTTACTCAAGCCTTTCCTGGAGGGAAAAAAGAGGCAGAGGGGCAGAGGGGATGGGGAGCAGAGGGGAAAGAAAATGGACTTCCGCCCACAAGGGAAGGGGCTTATAACGAAAATATTTTTTCTGCTCTGCTCCTCTACCCAGAATCTCTGCTTTCTTCTCAACCCAAATCTTCGCCAGCATCCCAGTTATACGAACGTTTAGAAAACGCTCCCCCCAGCAGACGCAAAGACTTAATATTTGAAGCCGTACAAGGAGAGGTTGCCAAAGTCTTGCGGATGAAATCAGCCCAGGTAGATGGGAAAAAGCCTTTTAACACAATGGGTATGGATTCTCTGACAGCAGTGGAACTGCGAAACGCCCTCATGGAATTGTTGAAAGTAACATTACCTGCAACCCTCGTCTTTGAGTATCCCAGCCTAGAAAGCTTGTCTGAGTATTTAGCTGAGTTAGTGATTCCCAAAATCCCATCGTCCGCAACTAAGGAACTACCCACTGCTCGCAGCGAAATTAACTTGGCTTTAGAGCAAATGGAACAGTTTTCCGAAGATGAGCTAGAAGCCTTACTAGCTCAAGAACTGGCAACTCTTAATGAGTCATGAAGATGAACACCCCAGAACGTACTGACCAGCTACGGCGGGCATTAGTCGCCCTAAAGGAACTCCGCACCAAGCTTGATGCCATTGAACAAGATCGGCAAGAAGCGATCGCCATTGTCGGTATGGGATGCCGATTTCCCGGAGGAGTTAACAACCTCGAAACCTATTGGCAATTATTGAGCCAAGGTATTGATGCAAGCCGGGAAATTCCCAGCGATCGCTGGTCGGTGGATAGCTACTACACGCCTCATCCTGACACCCCTGGTAAAATGTACACCCGTCGGGGTAGCTTTATCGACCAAGTTGATGGCTTTGATGCCGATTTCTTTGGGATTGCGCCGCGAGAAGCAGTCAGTATAGACCCGCAGCAACGATTGTTGCTGGAAGTTGCCTGGGAAGCTTTAGAAAATGCTGGACAAAGCACAGAGAAATTAGAAGGTAGTGCCACTGGCGTATTTATTGGCATTTCCACCAACGACTACGCCCGTTTCCACATCAATAGCGGCGACCCCAATCGCATTGATGCTTACTCGTTCATTGGTTGCACTCCCAGCGTAGTTTCTGGTCGTTTGTCTTACGTTTTTGGGTTGCAGGGGCCAAGCATCACCATAGATACAGCTTGTTCATCTTCCCTCACAGCCATTCACCTAGCTTGTGAAAGCTTACGTAAACGCGAGTGTAACTTGGCTTTGGCTGGTGGTGTCAACTTGATGCTGGCTCCAGAAACCACGATTTATTTTTGTCAGGTGAAAGCCTTAGCAACAGACGGTCGTTGCAAAACTTTTGATGCTGCTGCCGATGGCTACGGACGAGGAGAAGGCTGTGGTGTCGTCGTACTCAAGCGTTTGCGGGATGCTTTAGCAGATGGCGATCGCATCCTTGGTTTGATTCGTGGTTCCGCTGTTAATCAAGACGGACGCAGCAACGGTATGACTGCTCCCAACGGCTCGGCTCAACAAGCAGTGATTCGCCAAGCACTAGCGGCGGCGGCAGTACAACCCCAGGAAATTGGTTATGTGGAAGCCCACGGTACGGGAACCGTCTTAGGCGACCCAATAGAGATTCGCGCCTTAGCATCCGTACTTTGTGCTGACAGGAGTCAAGATAACGCATTAATTGTTGGTTCTGTCAAGACCAACATCGGGCATTTAGAAGCTGCTGCTGGGATTGCTGGAATTATGAAAGTAATTCTGGCTTTACAGCATCAACAAATTCCACCACACTTACATTTCAAACAAGCAAATCCGCATATCGATTGGCAGGAATTACCGTTAGTTATTCCTACTCAGCTTACTCCCTGGACTTCAGACCGACTGCTGGCTGGGGTTAGCTCCTTTGGGATGAGTGGGACTAATGCTCATGTGGTTTTGGAAGCAGCACCGGTTGAGGAGGACGGGGGGACAAGGGGACAAGGGGACGCGGGGAATGATGAAAGCGATCGCGTTTATTTTTTACCTTTGTCTGCTAGAAGCCCAGAGGCTCTCAAAGAAATAGCTAAAGCATACCGAGAATTGTTATCAGGTTCACTACAGCTTGAGGATATTTGTTATACAGCTAGTTTGCGGCGCGTTCACTACGAATATCGTTTGGGGTTGGTGGGAAATTCGGCGGAAGAATTAGCTAATCAACTTCATGATTTTCTAGAAGATATTCCCAATTCTGATGTTAATTGGGGATATCAAGGTTCTAGCCGTCGCCAGCAAATTGCCTTTGTGTTTTCTGGACAGGGTTCTCAATGGCTGGGTATGGGACAAGAACTGTTGACGCAGGAGCCTGTATTCCGGGAGGCTTTAGAGGAGTGCGATCGCATTATCCAATCTCATACATCTTGGTCGCTAATTGCCGAACTGTCAGCACCACCAGAGAAATCCCGTCTGGATGAAACGGAAATTGCTCAACCTGCAATTTTATCTCTGCAAGTGGCACTAGTAGCGTTGTGGCGTGCTTGGGGTGTGGAACCGAGTGCAGTTGTAGGTCACAGCGTTGGGGAAATTACAGCTGCTTACGTGGCGGGTGTGTTGACTTTGAAAGATGCTTTGTGGATTGTGATACAACGTGCCAAACTGATGCAGCAAGCAACAGGCCACGGCAAAATGGCAATGCTGCATTTACCACACAAAGCAGTGGCAGAACTGATTGCACCTTATCAAGACAAAATCGCGATCGCAGCTATCAACAGTCCTTCTTCAACAGTCATCTCCGGTGCATCTGAGGCAATTGAAATTATCTTAGAAAAAGTCGAACAGCAAGGAGTATTCTGCCGCCGCTTACCAGTGAATTATGCTTTTCACTGCCCGCAGATGGACGACTACAGTCAAGAATTAGAGAAGATTATTCAAGATATTCAGCCAAAATCGCCATATTTGCAGATTTTCTCCACCGTTAGCTGTCAACCAGAAGATTCCCCTCCGCCCCTCTGCCCCCCTGCCCCCCTGCCTCTTTTTGATGCTGCCTATTGGGGGCGGAATATGCGGCAATCTGTACGATTTGCCGAGGCAATGGATAGTCTGATCCAAGCTGGATATGACCTGTTTGTAGAGGTTGCTCCTCATTGTGTCCTCGCCAAAGATATGCTGGAGTGCCTCAGTCAGACTCAGCAGCAGGGAACAGTTTTACCAACCATGCGGCGAGGAGATTCTACAGTCAGCTTAAGGTCATTAGCCAAACTCTATACTTTAGGACACAAAATTACCTGGGATAACTTGTATCCCAATGGTGGCAAATTTGTACAGTTACCGACTTATCCTTGGCAACGTAAACGCTATTGGATTGAGCCAATACAGCCGAATGTTATTTCCACCACCGCTTCAGAATTATCAGATTGGCTGTACGAAATCCAATGGCAACCGCAACCATTATTAACCAAACAACAGACCATTGCTCCTACACATTGGTTAATTTTTAGCGATCGCTCCGGCATCGGTGAAACCCTAGAACGCATCCTACAAGCCCAAGGACACACCACCACCCTAGTTTATTCTACAGATGCGTCTTGTACAGACGCGATGAATCGCGTCTCTAAAGTCTTCAACTTACAGATTGTCCATCTGTGGAGTTTGGATAACACTGAACAGTTAGTTAATTGTGGTAGCGTACTAGACTTACTACAAACCTTGGCACAAGTAGAATTACCAGCAGTCAAACTATGGCTAGTAACCCAAGGCGCACAACCAGTAGGAGAAATTACCAAAGAACTAGCGATCGCCGCAGCACCGCTTTGGGGTATGAGTCGAGTCATCGCAATGGAGTTTAGCGAAATCTGGGGAGGCATTATAGATATAGACCCAGCCAGCACTCCAGAGGAAGCGGCTAACCTACTGTCCGCCGAACTATCTCAATCAAAGACCCAAGAAAATCAACTAGCTTTTCGCCAACACCAGCGTTATGTGGCTCGACTGGCGCGGACAGTCGCAACTGTATCCACCTCACCTTTGAGCCTCCAAACCGATGGCATTTACTTAATTACAGGTGGATTGGGTGCTTTGGGATTACGGGTAGCCCGTTGGCTGCTAGAAAAAGGGGCGCGTCATCTGTTATTACTCAGCCGTCGTTCTCCTGGAGAACAAGCACAAGTAGCTATTCAGGAGATGGAACAGGACGGCGCACACATTCAGGTTGCCTTAGCAGATGTAACCAATCAAGCTGAACTTAGCACTGTATTACACAACCTGAATTATCCCTTACGCGGCATTATCCATGCAGCAGGAGTCTTAGACGATGGCATACTACTGCGACAAACTTGGGAAAGGTTCGCCAAAGTATTAGCTCCCAAAATCGATGGGGCTTGGAATTTGCATCTTCTCAGCCGTGACTGTCCCCTAGATTTCTTCGTCATGTTTTCGTCAGTGGCTTCTTTAGTAGGCTCCCCAGGTCAAGGGAACTACGCCGCCGCTAATATGTATTTAGATACACTAGCTCACTATCGACGACATCAAGGCTTACCTGCTTTGAGTATCAATTGGGGCCCTTGGTCAGATGCAGGTATGGCAGCTGATTTAAATAATCGCAACCTTTGGAGTACTGAGAACGGAGTTAGTTACATTACTCCAGAACAGGGATTGCGAGCCTTAGAAGAACTGCTCAAACAAGGGAAAACTCAAGCTGGAGTCGTGCCGATCGCCTGGGATAAATTCTCTACAGCTATGCAACTACCATTGTTGCAGCAATTTACTAGCAAGGTAAGTCAATCACCATCTCAGCCCTTCTTGCTACGGCAATTGGAATCTACACCAGTGAGCGATCGCCGGGAATTGTTGATGTCAGCCGTACAAGCCCAAGTGGTGAGAGTGCTGAGGTTAGATAATAGCCGCCCCATCGACTCGGAACGCCCCTTGCAAGAAATGGGTATGGATTCCCTGATGGCGGTAGAATTGCGAAACGCTCTCGGAAAGTTGGTAGGAAAAACTTTACCAGCAGCTTTGATTTTTGACTATCCCAGCATCTCAAATTTGACAGAATATTTAGGTAAAGAACTGGGGATATTTGCGACAACTGCATTGCCGCCGACTGTGGAGAGTCGGGAATTATCATCTACAGAAGCGATCGCTGTTGTGGGGATGAGTTGTAGATTCCCTGGGGCAGATGATTTAGAAAGTTTCTGGCAACTGTTGTGTAATGGCACAGATGCAATTCGAGAAGTACCGGGCGATCGCTGGGATGTAGATGAATTTTACGATCCAGACTTGTCTTTCCCTGGTACGATGAATACTCGCTGGGGCGGTTTCATTAATCATGTAGACCATTTTGACCCCCAATTTTTTGGTATTTCTGCCAGCGAAGCTCGCAGCATGGACCCCCAGCAACGCCTACTCTTAGAAGTTTCCTGGGAAGCTTTGGAACACGCAGGCTATAGTTCTGACCAGCTAGCGGGTAGTCAAACAGGAGTCTTCACAGGTATCAGCACCTGGGATTACTTCACACTACAACTAGAGCCACCTCCACGGGGCGGTACGGGGATGGCTTTGAGTATTGCAGCAAACCGTCTTTCCTATCTTTTAGATTTGCGCGGGCCAAGCATGGCAGTTGATACCGCTTGTTCTTCTTCTTTGGTAGCGGTTGATTTAGCCTGTCAAAGTTTGCGAAACGGTAAATGCGATCTGGCATTAGCAGGGGGTGTAAATATCATCCTCTCACCACTAACTACCGTTGCCTGCTCCCAAGCTGGGATGATGGCTGCTGATGGACACTGCAAAACATTTGACCACCGAGCGGATGGTTATGTCCGGGGAGAAGGCTGTGGCGTAGTTGTACTCAAACGTTTATCCGATGCTCTCAAAGATGGCGACCATATTCTGGCTCTGGTGCGTGGTTCTGCTGTCAATCAAGATGGACGCAGTAATGGTTTAACTGCTCCCAATGGTTTAGCTCAACAAGCTGTAATTCGCCAAGCCTTACAAAATGCTGCCGTCACTCCCGACTGCATCAGTTACGTTGAAGCCCACGGTACAGGAACAGCTTTGGGTGATGCCATTGAAGTAGAATCCCTGTGGACAGTACTCAAGGAAGGTCGTGTTGACAATCAGCCTTGCCGGATCAGTTCTGTGAAAACTAATATCGGTCACTTAGAAGCAGCCGCAGGGATAGCTGGTTTCATCAAACTAGTGCTGTTGTTGCATCGAGAACAGATTCCTCCTCACCTCAACTTGCAAACTATCAATCCCGTGTTGAATTTAGAGCAAACCCAGCTACAAATTCCCACCTCCTTGCAACTGTGGAAACGAGGTGAGCAGCCGCGATTGGCAGGGATTAGTTCTTTTGGCTTTGGTGGGACTAATGTTCATGCAATTGTGGAAGAAGCACCCTTGGAGAAAGGAGGGGGGGCAGGGGAGCAGAGGAGCAGAGGAGCAGGGGAGCAGAGGGGCAGGGGAGCAGGGGAGCAGGGAAGCAGGGGAGCAGGGGAGCAGAGGAGCAGGGGAGCAGAGGAGCAGGGGAGCAGGGGAGAAGAAATTACAGAGCGTCCTTTGCATGTACTCACGCTGTCAGCAAAAAGTGAATCAGCTTTGCAAAACTTGATTGGGCGTTACCACCAATATTTACAGGAAAATATTGGCGATCGCTTGGCTGATATCTGCTATACCGCTAATGTGGGACGCAGCCATTTTGCTCATCGTCTAGCATTTGTGGTCAATTCTCAGGCGCAGTTACGAGATACCCTTGCTGCTTTCAATGCAGGAGAACAAATTGCTGATGTACTCTACGGCAAGGTTGATACTCAACGTCAGCCAAAAGTCGCTTTTATTTTTGCTGGTGAAGGTTCGCAGTATGTTGGTATGGGTAAGCAGCTTTACGAAACCCAGCCGCAGTTTCGCCAAATTATAGAAGATTGCGATCGCCTCTTACAACCTCATCTTCAACAATCCCTACTTGCAATCCTCGAAGATGAATCACTGTTAACACAACCCCGTTACGCTCGTCCTGCTGTATTCGCCTTGGGATACGCCTTAGCCCAACTTTGGCGCAGTTGGGGCGTACAGCCTAGTGTGGTCATGGGTAGCGGAGTTGGTGAGTATATCGCCGCTTGTGTGGCTGGCGTGTTCAGTCTGGAAGATGGTTTGCGGTTAATTACTCAGCAGGAATCGTGGGCAGAATTCGAGCCGATTGCCAAGCAGGTGAAATTTCAAGTGCCCCAAATCCCAATGGTGTCAGCCTTCTATGGGCAACTGTTAGCTGCTGACTATATCCCAGACATTGACCATTGGAGACGATGCTGGCAAGCACCAGCGTTATTTAAAGGAGCGATGTTAGCCCTTACACAAAAAGGATGCAATTTATTCTTAGAAATTGGCTCTGACCCGCAATTATCGGAGATCCAGCAGCAAGGCACTTGGTTACAATCCATTGATGATTGGTCAATATTATTACATAGCCTGATTGCACTTTACATCAACGGTGTAGCAATTGATTGGCAAAGGTTTGAACAAGGATATCAGCGTCGTCGTGTGGTCTTGCCAACTTATCCCTTTCAACGGAAACGTTACTGGCTCGATCCGGCAGTTATCAGATCCTTTAGCAAAAAGGAGGAAAATTTATGCAACGAGTAGGAATCGAGAAAATTAATTTATACGCTGGGCGTTTCTGTGCTGATGTGCTGGAATTAGCTAAGTTGCAAGGCAAGGATTTGGATTACGTGTCTAAGCAAGTAAAAGTAAAGACACGTTCTGTAATTCCTGCTTACGAGGATACAGTCACCTTATCGGTGAACGCAGCCAAGCGCCTTCTTTCCCCAGAAGATGCGCGGGATATCGAATTGTTGATTGTGGCGACAGAATCGGCTGTGGATTTTGGCAAACCTGTATCTACTTGGGTGCATCGATATTGTAATTTACCTCCAAATTGCCGCAGCTTTGAACTCAAACACGCCTGCTACGGCTTGACAGCAGCCGTCAAAACAGCAGCAATGTGGCTGCAAGGAGGACTCACCCCCGGTAAAAAGGCATTAGTTATCGGCTGTGACTATAGCCGTCCCCACCTTGATGACCGTGATAATTTTATTGGCGGTGGTGCGGCTATTGCCATGCTGATTAGTACCGACCCCAAGGTATTTGAAATTGACTTGCATCCCGCAGGCTTTTGGACTGACGAAATTTCTGATACCTTCCGTCCGACTGCGAGAGTCGAAATTGGCGACAATCAAACCAGTCTTTACTCTTACCTAGATGCTTTGGAAGCCTCTTACACCCACTACGAAAAACTTGTGGGGGGAGTAGATTATGACAAAGATTTTCAAAAACATATTTATCACACACCCTTTCCGGGAATGCCCTTACAAGCACATCGGACTTTGCTGAGTTTATTTGACGTTAACGACTCGAAAATCTATGAGGAGAATTATCAAAAAAAGGTACAGGAAGGTATTTACTTCGCCCAGCAGGTAGGTAGTACTTATGGTTCATCTACTTTCTTGTGTTTGCTGAGTTTGTTACATCATGCCCAGGATTTACACGCAGGCGATCGCATTTCGATTTTTGCCTATGGTTCTGGTTGTCAAGGTGAATTTTATCGCGGTACTGTCAGTCCGGGAGCAATTGAATACATCCGTTCTTTGGATATTGACCGTCATTTGCAAGAACGTTTGCCATTATCTCTGATGGAATACGAACTTTTAGAATATGCACGAGAAAAATATATTGATGCGCCTGATTATCAGCCCAAAAGAGACAGTTTTCAAAATGCTTATGACAAACTCTATGCCGGACAGGAACTGCTGGTATTAAAACAGGTAAAAAATTACTACAGGCAATACGAATGGAGCTAAAGTTAAAAGCAATTGAGTATCAAATAGATTCAGGAGTCGCTCACATCACATTATCAGCGCCAGAAGCTGGTAATGCCTTAAACGGCGAGATGTTGGCACAGTTTTATCAAGCTTTGCAAAATGCGATCGCTGATGCAACTTGTCGAGTTATTGTAATTTCTAGTATAGGTGGTGACTTTTGTACAGGGATGGACTTTAACGCCATCTTTGCCAATGGTTCCCGTCCTAATTTAGCGCCACTGCAAGCCTTTCGTGATTGCCTGTTACTAATTTATAGTTCTCCTAAGCCAGTCATCACCTGTGTGACAGGTAATGTTACAGGTGGTGGTGTGGGTATAGTCGCCGCCTCCGACATCGTACTCGCCGAGGAAAATGTCCTATTCATGCTGTCAGAAGTCTTGGTGGGGATGATTCCTGCTGTAATTACGCCCTTTTTATTGTGTCGTCTTTCCTCCTCGCAGGTGAAATATCTCACCCTTAGTTCTAGAGGTATTGATGGAAACGAAGCCAAAAATTGGGGACTGGTGGACGAAATCGCTAGTGATGGGATGAACGATACACTCAACCGCCAGATTCAACGTTTATTTTATTCTTCACCGGAAGCGATCGCTGAAAGCAAACAATATTTTGACACATTTATCGGTCAAGATTTGCGACACCAAACCGAATTCGCCATGCAACGCCTACAGAAATGGTTAGAACAACCCCAAATTACCACAGCCATCCATCAGTTTAGTGAAGGCTATTCACCACCCTGGTTTCAAAAATATAGGAGGAATAGCACTAATTATTCAAATTGAAGAAGAATTCAGAAGTCAGAATTCAGGAGTCAGAATTCAGGAGTCAGAATTCAGGAGTCAGAATCAAGACGCTCGTTCGCGAGTGCATCTCCGACAGGAGAAGACTCGCTTGCCGCCGGCGCTATCCGCTTTCTCCGTCAAAATTCATTCTGTTAGCGGTAGCGGGGCGTTTAGCCCATTCTGACTCCTGACTCCTGAATTCTGTTCGATAAAGCTAGATTCTGACTCTTTTAATTACAAACTAAGAATTACGAATTACGAATTAGTATTATGTCCGAAATTGTAACTCTTTCATGTTTAGAAGATGGAATTTGTCAAATCAACTTAAACGACCCAAAAAACGATAATCGACTTACAGATGAGTTAGTTGATAATTTATTAAAAACATTAGCAGAATGCTCCAAAACTCCTCATTTAAAGGTACTATTACTAACAGGTCTTCCTAATGTTTTTTGTGGTGGTGCTAGCTTAGATGTACTGCAAAAATTACTGCGTGGTGACACAGAAGTTAAAGACCTCTTACTACCAGCACAACTATTACGCTTTCCCGTTCCCATAATTGCAGCAATGGAAGGACACGCAGTAGGAGGCGGATTATTAATTGCCTTATGTTGCGATGTAATTGTAGCAGCAGAAGAAAGTCGCTATGGCGTGAATTTTGCTGGATTAGGATTTACCCCTGGAATGGGAACAACATCTTTACTTTCATTATTAGTTGGGCCATTATTTGCCCATGAAATGATCCTCACTGCGAAACTTTACAAAGGTAGAGAACTACACGGAAGGAGACTATTTAATGATGTCGTTCCCAAACAAAAAGTAATGGAAGTAGCGATGGATCTCGCCCGCAATATTGCCGAAAAACCCAAGCACGTATTGGAAATGCTCAAGGATACTTTAGCACTTCCCCGCCAACGTGCTTTACAAGAGGCTATGTCCCGCGAACATCTAATGCATACTGTATGTTTTAATCATCCAGACACCCAATCTATTGTCAAAGATATGTATATTTCCTAACAATAACAGTAGATTTTATCGGCGTTTAATTATTCTTTTTGGAGATGAGGAGAAAAATCATGGTGCAACAAACAGTTGAGCAACAAGTCCTGAATGTAGTTACCAAACACATGCGCTTGAACATCGAAGGTTTGGAAAATGCAAACATCGACCCAACAAAGTCAATGCGCGATTTAGGTGCTACCAGTTTAGATGCAGTAGAGATTGCCTCAGCTTCGATGAGAGAGTTAAAAGTGAAAGTTCCTAGAACCAAACTCGGCAGTGTTAAGAACATTCAAGAACTTGTAGACTTACTTGCTGAAGTCAAGATACAGCAAGGGTGAAAAGTGTTGAGACGCGATTAATCGCGTCTGTACAAGAGTTAAGGGACTTCCAGAAAATAAATTATCCCAAATTATTTGTACATTTTTTGGTTAGGGACTTCCAAATAAAAAAATATGCCAAAACTGACGCAAAAACCCTCTGTATTTCCCCTCTCTCTGTGTTCTCTGTGCCTCTATGGTTCGATAATTTATTTCTTGGAAATCCCTAAGAGTGCTGAGTCAAAATACTAGTCCCCAGTCCCCAATTCCCAGTTCCCCCTGTTATGAACAACATTAAACAACAAAAAAAGGAATCGTTGGCTTTGCCCGCCGTAGGCATCGCTGTTATTGGTATGGGATGCCGATTTCCTGGGGCGAAAAATCCTGCTGCTTTCTGGCAAATGCTGCGGGATGGGATGAATGCTATTACACAAGTTCCCGCCAATCGTTGGTCAGTGGATGACCTCTACGACCCCGATTTGGCGACCCCTGGAACGATGAATAGCCGTTGGGGAGGGTTTCTGGAAAATGTAGACCAGTTTGATGCTAAATTCTTCGGCATTTCTCCCGGTGAAGCCGCAAGTACAGACCCGCAGCAGCGTTTGTTACTAGAGGTAGCTTGGGAGACTTTAGAAAATGCTGGTTTAAATCCGCAACAAGTTTCAGGGAGTCAAACAGGAGTATACATAGGCATTGGTAGCAACGATTATGCCAATGTTTGCTTTGAGGATTTGACTCAACTAAATGCTTATTATGTGACAGGCAATGCCCTCTGTACAACAGTGAATCGCCTGTCTTACTTCTTTGGTTGGCAAGGGCCGAGTCTAGCATTAGACACTGGCTGTTCTTCATCCTTGGTTGCCATCCATCTTGCCTGCCAAAGTCTGCAAACAAGAGAAATTGACCAAGCTTTGGTAGGGGCTGTTAACCTGATTTTGTCACCCAAAGCTAACATCGCATTATCTCAAGCCTGGATGATGACATCAGATAATTGTTGCAAAAGTTTTGATGCGGCGGCTGATGGTTACGTGCGGGGTGAAGGTTGCGGTTTAGTTTTGCTCAAGCGTCTAGAAGATGCCATTAGGGACGAAGACCAGATTTTAGGAATTATCCGGGGTTCAGCCGTTAATCAAAATGGCTTTGGGAAAAACTTGACTGCACCCAATCAACTAGCACAGCAGTCAGTTATCAGTCAGGCGTTGGCAAATGCTGGAGTTGAACCACAACAAATTAGCTATATTGAAGCCCACGGAGTCGGCACACCCTTGGCTGATGTGACAGAAGCCAGCGCCCTCAAAGCAGTCTTGCGACCAGAGGGGGATACTCTACCTTGTTTTCTCAGTTCCGTCAAAACCAACATTGGACATTTAGAACCGGCTGCGGGAATTGCTGCTTTAATTAAAGTTTTACTGTGTTTCCAACACCAACAAATTCCACCACACCTGCATTTTCAAACCCTAAATCCAGATATTGGGGATGATTTTCCCTTTATTATTCCCACCACAGCAAGTCCTTGGGAATTGAACGATACACCTCGTTTGGCTGGAATCAATTCCTTTGGTTTGGGGGGAACTAATGCTCATCTTGTTTTAGAAGAACCACCATTGGAGAGAGCAGGGGAGCAGGGGAGCAGGGGAGCAGGGGGGCAGGGGAGCAGAGGAGGAGAAAATACAATTGAGCATCCGTTACATTTGTTGACGCTATCAGCTAACAGTGAAAAGGCATTACGAGAATTAGCTAGTCTTTACAATACATATATTACTAAATCTGTCAATATTTCTCTGCCGGATATTTGCTATTCAGCGAATGTAGGTAGAGCAGCATTGAAACACCGCTTGGCTATCCCGGCGGATACATTGGAGGGCTTGCAACAAGAATTATCAGCCTTCGCCAGTGAACAAGAGGCGGGAGAATGGTTTTATGGTCAACAGAACTCTACTAAAGTTGGATTCTTGTTTACAGGACAGGGAACGCAATACATTGATATGGGTCGTCAACTCTACGATACACAACCTGTATTTCGTGAGGTGCTAGAACGTTGCGATCGCCTACTCACCCCTCATTTAAATAAGTCTTTATTATCAATACTCTATCCTGAATCTGGTAGCAAACTATTACTACACGAAACCGTCTACACCCAACCTGCTTTGTTTGCCCTAGAGTTCGCCTTAGCAGAAATGTGGCGTTCCTGGGGAATCAAGCCGCATTGTGTCATGGGCTACAGCTTAGGTGAATATGTCGCTGCTTGTGTTGCGGGTGTTCTCAGCTTAGAAGATGCCTTAATTTTAGTGGCAAAGCGGGGACAACTGATGCAGCAGTTACCGCAAAATGGGGCTATGGCTTGGGTATATACCTCAATAAATAAGGTAACAGAAGTACTCTTAGCCTATCAGCATCAGGTTGGAATTGCTGCCATCCACGGTCAAGAAGAAATCTTGATTGCTGGTGAAAGTCAGGCTGTGCAGCAAATTCTCCAACAGTTGAAAAGTGAGGGCATAGCTTTTCTCAAGCTGAAGATAAATCAAGCTTTTCACTCTCTAGTCGTGGAGCCAATATTGGATGCAATGGAGGAACTGGCCGCCACATTCACCTACAACCCACCCCAGATAAATTGGGTTTCTAGTGTAACTGGAAAATTAGTGGAGGCGATCGCACCCCAACATTGGCGCAATCATCTACGAGATCCATTACAATTTTCAACGGCAGTTGATACCTTAATTGCTCAAGGTTGTAACCTGCTTCTGGAATTAGGGCCGAGTTCGACCTTAACGGAAGCAGGTAAGCGATATCGACCCCAAAGCGAGAAGATTTGGTTATCTTCCCTGAAAGAAGGATTTGAGGATTGGCAGCAGGTATTATCAACACTGAGTGCCTTGTATGTACAGGGAGCAGATGTTAACTGGACAGGATTTTACCAGGATTATCAACACCAGCGCCTAGAACTACCAACTTACCCTTTCCAAAGAAAGCGCCATTGGATAGACGCGGGGACGCGGGGACGCGGGGACGCGGAGATAAATTTTGTAGAGACGCAAAATTTGGCATCTCCACTCTGGGAAAACTTGAATTTAGAGGAGATGTCAGCTAGTCAGCGTTGGGAAAAACTGCAAGCCTACGTGCAAACTGAGGTAGCAACTGTTCTGGGACTGGAACCAACAGAGAAACTCAACCCAAACGAGGGATTTGCTACCTTGGGGATGAAATCTCTGATGGCAATTGAGTTAAAAAACCGCATTCAAACGCAACTAGGACATTCTTATTCTCTAGCCGCTACCTTGGCATTTGATTACCCCACAATTGCCACGCTCACAGAATATTTGGGTAGAGAAGTCTTGGGTTTAGATTCTCCCTCCACCAACCACGAACCCCCCCCCCAATCTTGCAAAGACGCGATTAATCGCGTCTCTACCGAAGATATCGCCATTATTGGTATGGGTTGTCGCTTTCCTGGAGGCGCAAATAATCCCGAACAGTTCTGGCAAATCCTTCAACAAGGTATCGATGCTATTACAGAAATTCCCTCGCAACGCTGGAACCTGGATAATTACTTTGACTCAGAACCAGAAACACCAGGTAAGATGTACACGCGTCACGGGGGATTTATTGCAGACATTGACCAATTTGACGCGCAGTTTTTCGGTATCAGTCCTCGTGAAGCCATTAGCCTCGATCCACAACAACGCATACTGTTAGAAGTAAGTTGGGAAGCTTTAGAAAATGCGGCTGTTGCACCACAGAATCTTGTCGGAAGTCAGACAGGTGTGTTTATTGGGCTGATTTCCAACGAGTATATGCAACTGCAAATTCAGCACAAAGACCCAGAAACAATTGATGCTTATTACGGTACAGGCGGTATTGGTAGCGCGGCGGCGGGGAGGATATCTCATAGCTTGGGGCTGCGCGGGCCTAGTTTAGTAGTGGATACTGCTTGCTCGTCCTCGCTGGTTAGCATTCATTTAGCAGTTCAAAGCCTGCGGCGTGGAGAGTGCAATTTAGCATTGGCGGGTGGCGTAAACTTGATACTTCTACCGGAGACGAATATTTTCTTATCAAAATCCAAGGCTGTAGCTGCCGATGGACGCTGTAAAACCTTTGATGCTTCAGCTAATGGCTTTGTTAGAGGAGAGGGATGTGGTGTAGTTGTCCTGAAACGACTCTCTGAAGCTTTAGCTGATAATGACTCAATCTTGGCAGTAATTCGGGGTTCAGCAGTGAATCATGATGGACGTAGCAGTGGTTTTACCGTCCCCAGTACAACAGCACAACAAGAATTGTTACATCAAGCATTAGCTAACGCCAATGTAGAAGCCCAGCAGGTGAGTTATATCGAAGCTCATGGGACTGGCACATCATTGGGAGATCCGATTGAGATTGGTGCATTAGCATCTGTACTCTGTGCAGGACGTTCTTTTGAACAGCCACTAGTAATTAGTTCCGTTAAAACTAACATTGGTCATTTAGAAGCGGCGGCTGGGGTAGCGGGTTTGATGAAGGTTGTTTTGGCTCTACAGCATCAAGAAATTCCGCCACACCTGCACTTGCAACAACCTAATCCGATGATTGCTTGGGAGCAATTGCCATTGAGTATCCCTACATCTGGGCAATCTTGGATAGTTAAGGACTCGGCGCGGATTGGTGGGGTGAGTTCTTTCGGGATGAGTGGTACTAATGCTCATGTGATTGTACAAGAAGTACCTTTGGAGAAAGCAGGGGGAGCAGGGGAGCAGGGGAGCAGGGGAGCAGCAGGGGAGCAGAGGAGCAGGGGAGCGGGGGAGCAGGGGAGCAGGGGAGAAGAAATTACAATTGAGCGTCCTTTGCATATACTCTGTCTTTCTGCTAAACATCCCAATTCCTTGCGGCAATTAGCTGAACAATACATCGACTATTTGGGTAAGCATGGCGATATTTCTTTGGCTAATATTACCCACACTACCCTAGTTGGACGTTCTCATTTTTCTCATCGTTTGGCTGTTGTTGCCTCATCTCATGCTGAGATGCAAGCCAAGTTGGAGGAAGCAGATTATGAGTATCAAGTAGATAGTGGTAATTTCACTAGATGCGCCTTTTTATTTACTGGGCAAGGGTCGCAGTATGTAGGGATGGGAAGACAACTGTATGAAACCCAACCTGGTTTTCGTCGGATATTGGATGAATGCGATCGCATTCTCCAACCTTTCCTAAACAAATCCATCCTATCAGTTATCTTTGCTGACACCACAGAAAATCCACTCCTCGACCAAACCGCCTACACTCAACCAGCCTTATTTGTCCTAGAATACGCCTTGGCGCAACTGTGGATTTCTTGGGGTATCCGTCCCTCTGCGGTGCTTGGTCACAGTGTCGGGGAATATGTGGCTGCTTGTGTGGCTGGTATTTTCTCCCTTGAGGATGGATTAAAATTGATTGCCCACCGCGCCCGCCTGATGCAAGCATTACCGCAAACAGGAGGTATGGCTGCGGTTTTCGCTGGCGTAGAAGTTGTAAAACCCTTGATTGCCCCCTATCCTCAACAACTGAGCATTGCTGCCTATAACGGACAGCAGAGTTTAGTGATTTCAGGCGAGATGCAGGCATTAACAGCAGTTTTGCAAAAACTAGAAAGTCAAGGCATTGAGACGCGAATTTTGCAAGTATCTCATGCCTTCCACTCGCCGCTAATGGCATCGATGTTGGCAGAGTTTGAGCAAGTTGCCCAGCAAATTACCTATCATTCCCCACAACTGGAAATCGTTTCTAATGTTAGTGGAAAGTTGATAACTAATGCAGAGATGTCTAGTGCCAGCTATTGGGTTGAGCATATCCAAGCCAGTGTCTATTTTGCTCAAGGAATGGCAGCACTTTATACCGCAGGCTACAAAGTATTTTTAGAAGTCGGTTCCCATCCTACTTTAATCGGTATGGCACGCCGGGATTGTCCAGAAGAGTTGGAAAGTGAGGGTTTATGGGTAGCTTCGCTACGCAAAGGCAAGGAAGATTGGCAACAAATTTTAGAAAGTTTGAGCCATTTATATCTTCAGGGAGTAGAAATTGATTGGCTCGGATTCGAGAACGGCTATACACGAAATAAAGTAATATTACCCAACTATCCTTGGCAGCACCAACGCTATTGGTTTGAAACCACTACCAAAAAACTAGTAGTACACTCACAATTGCATCCCCTGTTAGGTCAACGCCTACATTCTCCACTCTTCAAGAGTCTAGTATTTGAGAGCGAATTCCACACAGATAACTTGCCCTTTCTAGTCGATCATCGTATCTACGGGTCGATAGTTGCACCAGGAGCATCTTATATTGCTATGTTGACCCTAGCAGGTAAGCATATTTTCGGAACTAATGCAGTGTCTCTTCAACAGATTACGTTTCGAGAACCCCTAATTGTACCTGAAGATAGAAGCGTCAAAGTGCAATTGATTTTGCAGCTGGGCAAAAATCAAGATTATAGTTTTGAACTATTCAGCTTAGAGGGTAATGAGCAGTGGTGTCTCCATGCAACTGGTGAGTTATCTACCTTGTCTGCTACGAGAGAAACTTGGTCTTGGGCAGAAATACAGGCGCGTTGTCCTGAAAAATCCACTGGTTCGCAGGTATTTTATCAGGATGTCGGAGATGCTGGGCTAGATTTGGGTGTAAGTTTTCAGTGGATTGGTGATTTCTGGCGACGAGATGGGGAAGCCATCTGTCAGATGCAACTACCACCGGGTTGTGAAACAGAGACTAAGTTATATCCATTACATCCGGGGCTGATAGATTCTTGTTTGCGACTGTTGGGAGGTACTTTACCAGCAGAGATTCGAGATGCTGATGTTTATGTACCGATTAGTTTAGGTGGCTTTCATCTCTGGCAAAATCTGGACTTGAGTCAGCCAGTATGGTGTCACGCCCGCCTGCAAAGCAATAATCCAGAGGTGATAGTAGGAGATGTACAGTTATTAGATGAATCTGGACAAGCGATCGCTCAATTCTCGGAACTCTGTTTAAAGCGATCGCCACAGCAAGCATTACTCAAGCAGCCAAATCTCCAAGACTGGCTTTATCAAATCACTTGGCAACTCCAAGAACGAACAATTACGCAGTCATCTTTAGTAGCACAACAGCAATATTGGATACTTCTAATTGATGAATATGGTGTAGGCGCAGAATTGACAAAATTGTTGCAGGCAGAAGGTAAATCCTGTGTGGCAGTCATCCCTGGTTCTACTTACCAATCTTTGAAAGAAGGTAAAATTTACATTAATCCAGCCGAACCCCAGCATTTCGACCAACTGCTTCAAGAAGTCTCAATTAAACCAGGAATAGCTCTCCACATTGTACATTTGTGGAGTTTGGCTACTGTAGATTTGCTAGATTCTACACAAATTCGTGTCTGTGGTAGTGTTTTACATTTAACTAAAGCCTTAGCTCGGATAAATTCCCCACTAGCTAGGCTGTGGTTGATTTCTAGGGGTAGCCAGTCAATTAATCTACAATCTGAAATCGCCCTGTCTCAAACACCTCTCTGGGGATTGGGACGAGTTATAGCAACAGAATATAGCGAAGTTTTTGCAGGGCTAATTGATTTAGATCCCCAAAGTTCAACTGTAGAAGCTGCAACTCAGTTGTGGGCAGAACTTTCTCATCCAGAATTGGGCGAACAAGTCGCCTTACGGGGAAATCAGCGCTACGTCTCCCGTTTGCAACGCGTTCCCAACACCATAGATTTCTCTGCTTCCTTTAACCCTTCCCTTGGGACTTACCTGATTACAGGCGGACTAGGAGGACTGGGGTTAACAGTGGCGAATTGGTTAGTTGAACGAGGTGTGCAACATTTAGTATTAGTGGGTAGGCGATCGCCATCTGATAAAGCTAAAAGTGCGATCGCTTCTTGGGAAAATGCTGGCGTGCAAGTTACAGTCGTCCAAGCAGATATTACACAACTTGAACAAATACAAACCGTACTCGACAGCATTGAACCTCAGTTTCCCTTACGAGGTGTTATCCATGCAGCCGGAATTCTAGACGATGGCATTTTACTCCAACAAAACTGGGAGCGATTTGCTAGGGTGATGGCTCCGAAAGTCCAGGGTGCTTGGAATCTGCATATCCTGACTCAAGATAAACCTTTGGAATTATTTGTGTTGTTCTCCTCCGTTGCTTCAGTGTTGGGAACCACAGGACAAGCAAACTACGCAGCAGCAAACGCCTTTCTTGATGGGTTAGCCGATTATCGTCGCTCCCAAGGGCTGGCGGGATTGAGTATCAACTGGGGGGCGTGGGCTGAAGTGGGGATGGCTGCAACCTCAACAGGTTCTCCAGTGGGAGTAGAGAAAATTTTACCTCAACAAGGATTACAAATCTTGGCAGCATTGACGCATCAAGCCAATGCTGGACAAGTTGTGGTTTTACCAGTGCGCTGGTCAAAATTTATCGCCCACTACTACACCCAGAAAGTACCGCCTTTGCTGAGTGAGTTTGTTGATTCAAGGCCAATTCAAGAGACTGCACAGCCAGTTTTGGCAGCGAAACCAGATATTTTACGACAACTCCAGGAGGCTCACCCCGCAGATATTCAGCAAATTTTATTTAATTACATCCGTGACGAAGTAGCGAAAATCTTACGGCTCAATTCATCTGAGGAACTGCAACCGCGTCAGCGTTTATTTGAAGTGGGATTAGATTCACTCATGGCAATTGAGTTGAGAAATCGTCTGCAATCAAGTCTGGAGTCTTCTCTGCCAACCACCTTGTTATTTGATTATCCCACCTTAGAAACCTTAACTAAATATCTCACTAACGATGTCTTGGCTATTCAAACGGCATCTCCACCGCCAAAAAGCGATCGCTCCGACACCGAAATCAGCGATATTCAACAGCTTTCGCAAACAGAACTAGAGCGATCGCTAGCGGCAGAATTGGACAACATTGATGAATTAATGAAAAAAATCTAATCCCAATCACCAAGATATTTAGCGACAGGGTTCATAGCATGACTAAAATCGACACAGAACAAAACAACATCAATCAACTACAACGCGCATTGCTGGCATTAAAAGAAATGCGTGGTAAGTTGGAGGCGATCGAGCGTGCTAAAACAGAACCCATCGCTGTGATTGGGATGGCGTGTCGCTTTCCTGGGGGAGCCGATAACCCAGATGCTTTTTGGCAAATTCTCCAGCACGGTATAGATACCATTCAGGAAATTCCCCAAGAACGTTGGGATACGGAAGCTTATTACAGCCCAAATCCCGATGCTGAGGGAAAATCCTACATTCGCTATGGTGGTTTTTTAAAAGATATCGATTTATTTGATGCCAACTTTTTTGAAATCTCTCCCAGAGAAGCCGTTAGTACAGACCCACAACAACGCTTACTACTAGAAGTCAGTTGGGAAGCTCTAGAAAACGCCGGACAGTGTATCGAACAGCTTTCGCAAACTCAAACAGGCGTATTTATTGGCGTGATGAACAACGATTACTCACGCCTCTATTCTGGTAACTCTAATAGTATTGACACTTACTTTGGTACAGGCAACAGTTTTAGTTTTATTTCCGGTCGCCTTTCCTATATTCTGGGTTTACAAGGGCCGAGTTTAGTTGTAGATACCGCTTGTTCATCATCTCTAGTATCGTTACATTTAGCCTGCCAAAGTCTGCGTTCTGGGGAATGCGACCAAGCCTTAGCAGGCGGAGTTAACCTGATATTGTCACCAGACACGAATATTTTTCTCTCCAAAATGCGGGCAGTTGCACCCGATGGACGCTGCAAGTCCTTTGATGCCTCAGCTGATGGCTATACCAGAGGCGAAGGTTGTGGAGTATTGGTACTTAAACGTTTGTCGGATGCTGTGGCGGCTGGTGACTCTATCCTTGCATTGATTAAAGGTTCAGCAGTCAATCACGACGGCCCTAGTGGTGGACTAACAGTACCTAGCGGCCCCGCACAACAAAAACTACTGCATCAGGCTCTAGCTAACAGTAGGGTTGCACCACAGCAAGTAAGTTACATCGAAGCGCATGGTACAGGGACTCCCTTGGGCGATCCCATTGAAATTAACGCTTTAGCTTCTATTTTGTGCGAACAACGCTCTTTTGAGCAGCCTTTGGTTGTTGGTTCTGTAAAAACCAACATTGGTCATTTGGAAGCAGCTGCGGGAGTTGCAGGTGTAATCAAGGTAATATTATCGCTACAGCATCATAAAATTCCACCTCATCTCCACCTCAAACAACCTAACCCCCATATTCCTTGGCAAGAACTACCACTAGCTATTCCCACCACAGCTAAACCGTGGCATTCTGAAAACAATACTCGAATTGCTGGAGTGAGTTCCTTTGGCTTGAGTGGTACAAATGCCCATGTGGTGATAGAAGCAGCACCTTTGGAGAAGGCAGGGGGAGCAGGGGAGCAGGGGAGTAGAGGAGAAGAAATTACAGAGCGTCCTTTACATCTATTAACTCTGTCGGCCAAACATCCTCAAGCCTTACAAAAATTAGCTCAAAATTACATCAAGTACCTTTCATCTCATCCAGATATAGCCCTTGGTAACATCACCTTTACATCTCAAGTCGGCAGAACTCATTTCCCGCATCGCCTCGCCATCATCGCCGCCGACCATCAACAAATGCAACAACAGTTGCAAGCCTATTTGAGTGATACCGATGATTTCAGTATCCATCACGGACACACCAGCCAGCAAACCAAAAAAATTGCTTTCCTCTTCACTGGACAAGGTTCACAGTACTGCTGCATGGGTCGGCAACTGTATGAAACTCAGCCGAGTTTCCGCCAAACCCTCGACCAATGTGACACCCTACTGCAACCTCTATTAGGTGAGTCAATTTTATCCGTTATCTTCTGTGACAACTCAGAAGGCGATCGCCTCAACCAAACTGCTTACACCCAAGTTGCGTTATTCGTCATAGAATACGGACTTGCTCAACTGTGGCTATCCTGGGGTATCCGTCCCACAGCAGTTGTAGGTCACAGTGTTGGGGAATATGTCGCCGCTTGTATTGTTGGTATTTTTTGTTTAGAAGACGCACTGAAATTAATTGTCCAACGTGCTTCTTTGATGCAAGCCTTACCCCAAGGTGGAGGGATGGCAGCAGTATTCACCACGGTAGAACAAGTTAGACCTTTAATTGCTGATTATTCCGAACAATTGAGTATTGCAGCGATTAATGGCGAACAAAATATTGTCTTATCTGGTGAATTGCAGGTATTAAACTTAGTACTGCAAAAACTAGAAAGCCAAGGTATTGAAACTAGAAAATTGCAAGTATCCCATGCTTTCCACTCGCCCTTGATGCAGCCAATGTTGGCGAAGTTTGAGCAAGTGGCAGCAACAGTAAAATATCAACAGCCGCAATTAGATATTGTCTCCAATTTCACAGGTAAGATTGTCAGACATGAGGAAATGTCAAATGCGGCTTACTGGGTAGAGCATATCCGAGCAAGTGTGCAATTTGCTGGCAGTATGCAGGCATTGTATCAAGCAGGATATGAGGTATTTGTGGAAATTGGCCCTCATCCAACATTGTTGGGGATGGCACGGCGTGAGTGTCCTGAAATATTGGATGAGCAGGGGTTATGGCTGGCTTCGCTGCGAAAAGGAAAGGAAGATTGGCAGCAGTTGTTAGATTCGGTGGCGCAGTTGTATGTAGCTGGGGTGGAGATTGATTGGCAGGAATTTGAGAGTGATTATGCTCGTAATAAGGTAATTTTGCCCAATTATCCTTGGCAGCGTCAACGTTATTGGCTACCTACTGCGACGACAATACGATCGCCCTCTTCCCAATCCTCTCTCTCAGCAGAACTACAAGATTGGCTTTATGAGGTGCAATGGCAACCCCAAACCTCATCAGATAAAACACTTGTGATCGCACCTGCTCACTGGTTGATTTTAAGCGATCGCACAGGCGTTGCTGATAACTTAACGCAACTGTTAGCCAAACAGGGTCATACTTATACTTTAGTTTTCTCAGGCGATTGCACTCACTTTGAGCAACTGCTAGACGGTATCCCAACTCAGTCACCATTGCAGATTTTACATCTGTGGAGTTTGGATGATACTAAAGAGGCAGATTTAATATTGACAAATATTCAAAACTATGTATCATCTGTGTTGCATCTCATCCAAGCACTAGCCAGTCGCCAGCAGTCGATATCGGCACGTTTGTGGTTGGTAACACAAGGGACGCAGGTAATTGGAGAGCATTCCGGGGAAATTGCGATCGCTGCTGCACCATTATGGGGTTTTGGTGGAGTTATTGCAATGGAATACCCCGAAATCTGGGGAGGTTTGGTGGATCTCGACCCCAGCAGTTCACCAGCTGATGCTGCGGCTTTATTACTGGCAAAACTGCCAACAATGATTTTAGGCGATCGCATTGCTTGGCGACATCAACAGTGGCATACTGCGCGTTTGGTGCGTAGTCAAATTTCATCAGTAGCCGCCAAATCCCTCAAATTCACTCCAGAGGGAACATACTTAATTGCTGGCGGACTTGGTGCTTTAGGTCTGCAAATTGCCCGTTGGTGTGTGGAACAGGGTGCAAGATATTTAGTGTTACTCGGTCGAAGTTCTCCAAGTGAAAGCGCCCAAGCAACAATTCGAGAGTTAGAACAAACAGGTACGCAAATAACAATAGTACAGGCAGATATTGCCCAAGCCGAACAGTTGCAGCCAGCACTGACGGCACTGCAAACACCACCATTGCGGGGTATTATTCATGCAGCAGGTGTTCTAGATGATGGGATGCTGCTACAACAAAACTGGGAACGGTTCGCTAGGGTGATGGCTCCTAAAATCCAAGGTGCGTGGAATCTGCACACCCTGACACTGGATCAACCCCTAGATTTCTTTGTACTATTTTCATCAACAGCTTGCATACTCGGTGCGCCCGGTCAAAGCAACTATGCTGCTGCCAACGCCTTTTTAGATGCTTTAGCACATTACCGCCAAAAACAAGGATTAGTCGCTACCAGTATCAACTGGGGACCGTGGGCAGAGGTGGGGATGGCAGCATCATTAGGTCAAAGGTTAGCGGCGGAGGGCATTGATTTGATTCCACCAGCCCAAGCCTTGCAGTTACTCAGACATTTCCTGCAACAGAGAGTTTGTCAGGTGACTGTACTCCCCATCAACTGGACGCAGTTTTTACAACGCTTTCCTACAGGGCAAGAACCTGCTTACTTTCAGGAATTGTTTGCGGATGGACAACAGCAAGAAAACCAGCCATCTGAACTACAACAACGCCTACAAGCAACACCTGTTAACGAATGGAAATCTCTGTTAGTTGCTCACATTAACGATGAACTTACCAGCATCTTAGGCTTGATCCCATCCCAAACCCTCGACCCCCTACAAGGATTTGCGACGATGGGCATGGACTCACTCACGTCAGTGGAATTTCGGAATCGCCTCCAAAAAAGTTTAGGTAAATCGTTGCCTTCAACACTGACATTCAATTATCCCAACATAGATACATTAGCAACTTATTTTGTCAATACCCTAGATAACCAAAATATGCCGCCTGAAACTAAACCAACATTAGTTAATCCCAGCCAATCTATGACGGTGACACAAATCAAACAACTCTCAGAGGAACAGGTCGAATCCATGATTGATGAAGAATTAGCTTCCCTCATGGAATTTAGTCATTAGTCATTGGTCATTTGTCCTTAGTTCTTCTCTCCTCTGTTCTGTAAACCAAAATGAGCCAAATGGAAAGTATCGACCAGCTATCACCATCCCAACGCGCCCTTTTGGCGTTGAAAGAACTGCGTGCCAAGATTGATGCAATGGAACGGGCGAAAACAGAACCGATCGCAATTGTTGGTATGGCGTGTCGGTTTCCGGGTGGTGCTGACGATCCAGAAACATTTTGGCAGATATTACGGGACGGTACTGATGCCATTGTAGAAGTGCCGAGCGATCGCTGGGATATCGATACCTATTACGACCCCAACCCAGATAGCCCTGGTAAAATGTCTAGCCGCTACGGTGGCTTTTTAAAGCAAGTAGATCGATTCGATGCCGAGTTTTTTGGGATCTCGCCACGGGAAGCAATTAGCATCGACCCTCAACAGCGTTTGTTATTAGAAGTCAGTTGGGAAGCTTTAGAAAATGCTTGTCAACCTCCTTCTGAACTTATGGGTAGTTCAACGGGGGTGTTTGTCGGTGTTACTACTAATGATTACACTCGCTTTTATGCCCAGGCGGGGGAACAGGGAATTGATGCCTATCAGGGAACGGGTAGCGCTTTTAGTGCGATGGTTGGTCGTCTTTCCTTTGTTTTGGGTTTGCAAGGGCCTTGTGTAGCACTGGATACTGCTTGTTCTTCTTCCCTGGTTTCCGTTCACCTGGCTTGTCAAAGCCTCCGCAACGGCGAGTGCGAGTTAGCTTTAGCCGGGGGAGTCAACCTGATTCTTACACCAGAAGCCAACATTATGTTCTCAAAGGCGAGAATGATGGCAGCAGATGGACGTTGTAAAACCTTTGATGCCGCAGCTAACGGTTACGTGCGCGGAGAAGGTTGTGGCATGGTCGTACTCAAACGCCTTTCTCAAGCACAAGCCCAAGGAGATAAAATCCTGGCGGTAATTCGCGGTTCAGCCGTCAATCAAGATGGTCGCAGCAGTGGGTTAACAGTACCCAACGGTATTGCTCAAGAAAACTTGATTCGGCAAGCGATCGCTAATGCTAAAGTACAACCACAGCAAGTAAGCTACGTTGAAGCCCACGGTACAGGGACATCTTTAGGAGATCCGATAGAAGTAGAAGCGATCGCTGCTACTCTAGCAAAAGAGCATACTACAGATCGACCTTTGGCGATCGGTTCTGTCAAAACCAACATCGGTCATTTGGAATCGGCTGCTGGCGTTGCAGGTTTGATGAAGGTGGTGTTGGCACTACAACATCAACAAATTCCACCCCATCTACATCTAAACCAACCTAACCCGTTGATTCCTTGGTCAGAACTGCCTTTAACAATTCCCACAACTCTTACACCTTGGCAAACCAACGGTGAAACTCGAATTGCTGGGGTAAGTTCCTTTGGATTTAGCGGCACAAATGCCCACGCCATATTAGAAGAAGCGCCTTTGGAGAAGGCAAGGGAGGCAGGGGAGCAGGGGAGCAGGGGAGCAGGGGGGCAGGGGGGCAGGGGAGCAGAGGAGCAGGGGAGCAGGGGAGAAGAAATTACAGAGCGTCCTTTACATCTATTAACTCTGTCAGCCAAACATCCTCAAGCCTTACAGCAACTCGCTCAAAATTACATCAAGTACCTCACATTCCACGCAGAAATTCCCCTTGGTGATATCACTCACACTTCACAAATTGGCAGAACACACTTTAGTCATCGCCTCGCAATTATCGCCGCTGACCATCAGCAGATACAACAACAGTTGCAAGCCTATCTAGACAACAGTGAAATCATCGGTATTCATCACGGACATAGCAGCCAGCAAAGTAAAAAAATCGCCTTCCTTTTCACCGGACAAGGGTCACAATATCGCAATATGGGTCGGCAACTGTATGAAACTCAGCCGAGTTTCCGCCAAACCCTCGACCAATGTGACACCCTACTGGAACCACTGTTAGGTGAATCAATTCTTCAAGTTATATTCTCGGAAAACCCAGAAGATACTCGCCTCGACCAAACCGCCTACACCCAAGTTGCGTTATTCGTTCTAGAATATGCCCTAGCCCAACTATGGCTATCTTGGGGTATCCGTCCCACAGCAGTTTTAGGTCACAGTGTCGGTGAATATGTCGCCGCTTGTATTGCTGGTATTTTCTCTTTAGAAGATGCACTGAAATTAATTGTGCAACGTGCTTCTTTGATGCAAGCCTTACCCCAAGGTGGAGGGATGGCAGCAGTATTCGCCACTCTAGAACAAGTTAGACCTTTAATTGCTGACTATCCGCAACAATTGAGTATTGCAGCGATTAATGGCGAACAAAGTATTGTCTTATCTGGTGAATTAGAGATACTCAATTCAGTACTGCAAAAACTAGAAAGCCAAGGTATTGAAACTAGAAAATTGCAAGTATCTCATGCCTTCCACTCGCCTTTAATGCAGCCGATGTTGGCGAAGTTTGAGCAAGTGGCAGCAACTGTGAAATATCAACAGCCGCAATTAGATATTGTCTCTAATGTCACAGGCAAGATTGTCAGACAACAGGAAATGTCAAATGCGGCGTATTGGGTAGAACATATCAAAGCGAGTGTGCAATTTGCTGCCAGTATGCAGGCATTGTATCAAGCAGGATATGAGGTGTTTGTGGAAATTGGCCCTCATCCAACATTGTTGGGGATGGCACGGCGCGAGTGTCCAGAAGTGTTGGACGAGGAGGGGTTATGGCTGGCTTCCCTACGGAGAAATAAAGAAGATTGGCAGCAGTTATTAGATTCGGTGGCGCAGTTGTATGTGGCTGGGGTGGAAATTGATTGGCGAGGGTTTGAGGCTGATTATCCGCGTGGTAAGGTGGTTTTGCCGAATTATCCTTGGCAGCGTCAACGCTATTGGTTGCCTACTGCTACCAGCAAGCCAATAGTTAGACAAATCAGCGAAAACCTACTGCATCCTTTATTGGGTTATCAATTGCGATCGCCATCTCTCAAGGATATTGTTTTTGAAACTCATTTGAACACAGCTAGTTTACCTTTCCTCGATGACCACCAAATTTATGACACGGTGGTAGTACCGGGAGCTTCGCATATTTCTATGCTGTTGCTTGCAGGTCAAGAAATTCTTGGAACAGGGGCAATTTCGCTGAGTAACATTACATTTAGGGAAGCGCTGACGGTTGGCGATCGCGAGACTATCAATGTACAACTTATTTTGCAACCTGAAGCCGCAGGTAAATATAAATTTGAACTATTTAGTTTTAATAAACAAATAGATAACTGGTTGGTACACGCTACAGGACGACTCAGCCAAGATGCAGGCGATATTGAAAAACCTTTATCTTGGGCTGAGTTACAGACACGCTGTTCCCAAACACTGGCCGGTTCAGATTTCTACGCCCAAGTTAGAGAACAAGGACTGCAACTCGGTCAGCGTTTCCAATGGGTAGAATCTATGTGGCGGTGTGATGGTGAAGCATTGTGCCAAATGCAATTTCCCCAAGAATTTGCAGATGAAATCAACACATACCTTCTGTATCCGGGATTAATCGATTCCTGTTTTCAGTTCTTAGGCTTTGCTTTACCCCAAGAACGACGAGATAATCAAGTTTACGTACCCTTTAGCATAAATCACTTTTATTTTTGCCAGTCGCCAGATTTTAACAGCCGTTTGTGGTGTTACGGAAAGCTAAATTCTCAAACAAGTTCAACAGCAGGAATGTTTAGCGGAGATATCTGGCTGCTGAATGAAGCGGGAGAACTAGTTGCCTACATTGAGGGACTTTGCTTAAAGCAAGCACCGCGTCAAGCTTTGCTCAGAGCTACTCAAACACCGACTCAGGAATGGCTGTATCAAATCCAGTGGCAACCAAAGTCTAGATTATCAAAACAATTACCTACTATTCCCGGTCGTTGGCTAATTTTCACCGATGCTAATGGTATTGGTAGAGCATTGACACAAAAATTAGAACATCAAGGCAAAGTTTGCATCCTTGTTTCTGTTGGTGAAATTTATCAACAAATTGGTGAAAATCAGTTTCAAATCGACCCTAGTAAACCGCAACATTTCCGTCAACTCTTGCAAGATATGGGGTCAGATAATGCACCATTACAAGGTATCATTCATCTCTGGAGTCTGCTGGAAACCGAACAAACAAACTATCTAACTAGTTGCG